>JAEYRF010000203.1 GCA_023409615.1 Bacillota bacterium
GCATAAACCTGTTCTCAAAAATTGTTTCAATCACCATACTCGTCCCACATGCCATACTTAGTAACGAGGTCATTTGTGACTGCATGTCGGTTGGAAACCCGGGGTAGGGGTGTGTCTTTATATCAACTGCCTGCAGATCTTTTCTCCTGACACGAATTGAGGTAAGCTCCTCCGAAACTTCTACTCCTGCTTCCCTGAGCTTTGCTGTTATCGGCTTTAGATGATCAGTCACAACATTTTCCACTATCACGTCACCACCTGTAATTGCAGCTGCAACCATATAGGTTCCTGCCTCAATACGGTCCGGAATAATGGAATGACTGGCCGCCTTCAACTCGCGTACACCTGAAATCTTAATAGTGTCTGTTCCTGCCCCTTTTATATCAGCACCCATTGATGTTAAAAAAGTCGCCAAATCAACGATTTCCGGCTCTATTGCAGCATTTTCTATAATCGTCATACCTTCTGCCAATGATGCAGCCATCATTATGTTTTCCGTCGCACCGACGCTGGGGAAATCCAAATATACCTTTCCACCCTTTAAGCGACCGTTTATCTTTGCTTCAATATAACCATGGCCCTGAGTTATTACGGCACCGAGAGCCATGAACCCTTTTAGATGAAGATCCACAGGCCTAGATCCAATCGCACAGCCTCCGGGAAGTGAAATTCGTACATGCCCTGATCTGGCCAGCAACGGCCCCGCAACAAGGAAGGACGCCCGCATTTTGTTCACCAATTCATACGGAGCCGTAGTATTGGACAACGAACTGCAGTTAATTTCTAATTTATCCTGTTTATCAGACAACGTGATATTTGCCCCTAGTGATTGTACTAAATCACACATGATTCGCACGTCATTCAAATACGGAATTTCTTCTATAACACTTTTTCCGTCAGCGAGTAATGATGCTGCTATGATAGGAAGTACGGAATTTTTAGCACCACTAACATGTACTCTGCCACATAGAGGCCTGCCTTCCGATATGATTAGTCTGGACACGCGTACACTCCCCTTTATCTGTCATTTGTATATCATCAGCTCTTTTGTATTTTCTTCACAGGGCTTTTAGTATTCTGTCGTAATAACAGGTGTTGCAAGCCATATGTAAGTCTTTCCTTCGTAAGAATTGTACCTTGAAGCCAGGTTCACATTGACCCTTCTTCCATTGACCCTGATTGTATCATTAATTGAGGGTGAAAATGCCGAGACACTTATAAGTCCATCCTCATTTATTCCCTCGACCTTGTCAGCACTAATGCTGTCAAAAACCCTGTTGCACAATTCCTCCACTTCATTTTCCGGTAAATTCCCTTCCAGGCAGCCCGTAATGGAGATGTTAACCTCAGGTTCCACACCATAGTTTTTCAGGACATTTATAATCTTAGCAACAGATTCTGCTGTCTCCTGCCTCTGTGAAGTATTCACAAGGCTGACCAAGAGCCGGTAACAGTCGGCAGTATTTCCCTGCACATCCCTTAAAATGCTGATATGTATCCTTTGGTCCTCATTAATTATGTATCCGGTTTCTGTTCCGGAGCTTATATCATTGTCTATTGATTGGAATACCGGCAAAACGTTTAAGACATCACCTCCTGAGTCAGAAATAATATCTTTTGACAGCTGCTGCCGCATATCCTCCCCTTGAAAGCTTACTTCATCAAGCTTTCCCCGGAAGTATACTTCGGAACTGACAATTTGCGCACCTGTAACATTAAACGCTCTCTGCATGATCGCAGCTGTTGAATCCTGAAGTTGCTCATTTCGCATGAATAAAATAAAAATGGAGATGAATAATAAAATAATTGTTGTGATTATGATTTTTTTCACGCTTATGCCCCCCTACCTGCAAAAACTGTTTACCATAATCATATGCAGGCTCTTCTGATTTTAATTATTGCCTCATGTCAGGGGGCATATACATGAAAAATTTCTTTGATTTAGCTTTTATAGTTCGCCTGCATACCGCAGCAGTTTTTCAAGCAGTACCATCGATTCTGCACGCGTCACGACATCCTTCGGTCCAAGTGTATCGGAAAACCTGCTTGTAATGACACCAATTTCCTGAGCAAATCTGATTTTTGGTAGCAAAGTGGGAGTGGCCTGGCCAATATCCTTATAGACACCTGTATAATCCATTGTTGCCCTGGCCTTCTGTGACGTTTTCAGTTCACAGACTCTCATGGCCATGGCGATCAGCTTCTCCCTGGTACATCCTGCCGATCCACTATTCTGATCGGAGCTCTGGAGTATACCTGATTTGACGGCCAGAGACATGTAATTGCTGCCGTAGTCAACATCCAGCATATCCAGCATAAATCTGGCACCATCTCCAACAGTAAGATTCTTAAGAGGTTCAAATTTTCTTCCTGTCACAGACTTCAAAGGATGAACAGAAACCACATTTGAGATCGACTTTCTTGCATAATTTCCCGAAACATCGTCATAAAAATCACTGCCCAGGTCTGCAACTCCCATCCGTCCAGGTTCAAACGTCTCAAAAGCAAGCGTGCCGACATTGCTGTCCAGATCAAAGATACCGGAAGACACATTTCTCTGCCATTGCGTCAAACCTGCAGGAAGAACATACCCAGCTGTTACATTTTGTTTGTACCAATTAACGGGAGTATATTCATAAAGAATTTTTAGCGGCCTCTGAAGATTCTTCATCGAGGACGTCAATCCGTCTGATAGGCCGATTTCCAATTTTGATACCGGTGTCTTGAAACTCAGATTTTTCGTATTGCTGCCCGCCGTTGAACTGTCCAAAACGATGTTGAATATGAAATTAGCCTCTCCTTCGACAGAACCATAGACACCCCTGTTATCTGCCAATACACCAGGACGAATAACCACAGTATTCCTTGACGTTGTAAGCAGTAAATTTTCACCGAGCATACCCAGTGCCTTGAATACTCTTTGAGAAATCTTGATATTTATTTCCTTTGTTCCTTTTGGCATAGTTTTCAGGTCAATATTATAGTCTAAAACTCGATCCGTCTGCACATGCTGCACAAACCGATCCGCATTGACGCCTGTTATCTGCACGGTCCAGACGCCATTGATAGCTGCATTGTCCTTAATGATAAAGTCTCCGCTTATCACATCTTCAATATCTTCACTGGAATCGTAATCATCGCTTGAACGCAGCGTTCTCACTGTAACGCTCTGTGTCGGCTCCGATGCCAGTTCCTTTGCAGGATCATAAGCATAAAGCCTTGCATAGTATCTGTAATTAGACCTAAGCCCCTCGACTGTAAACTCAGAAGCACCATCAATACTATATTTCACACTCTCGAAGTAATCAATTTTGTCATCAATCTCAAGAATGTATTGCATGCCCTCTTCTACTATCCACTCGTATGTAATGCTGTTTTTTGTAATGGCATCTTTCGTGCTTTTTACGCCGAAGCCCATCGGAGTAGCAGGAGGAATATCCTTCAGGGTTTTAACAAGATAGGAATCCGAGAAATCTGAGCGTTTTTTATCTCCGGATGCATTGGTCGCCTCTGCCTGCAGCCAGAAATAGTACACTGTATCGGGATTAAGCCCGTTCACTCTATAATATGTGGTAAACTCAAGCATGTCCGGGGTAATAGTTACCCGGCCGGAAGCCTTGCTCCTGTCATCAACTGTACCATACTCAAGATAGTAAACATACTCGCTTTTAGTATTCCAGCCCAGATCAATATACGTATCAGCCGCATGGTCATAATTGAATACTGGAACGGTCGGTTTTTCAATTGTTTCAGGCAGGTCAGGTATAGTCGTGATGATAATCGGATCGGAAGGGCCGGAAATCAGATCTACGCTGCGCCTTGCAGCCCGGACCCAGACAATGTACGTTTTATTTGGCTCCAGATCCCGAATAGTGATATCGACATTGTGCTTCAGATTATCGAGTACAGAATTGACATCATGGATATCTTCATTGGGATCATTTGGTGTCACAGGTATCCCGATGATCTTGTTTGCCGGAAGGCTTTCAAGACTGTTATAATCCAGATCAGGTGTGTACTCAATACAGCCGACATCAATAGTTACTCCGCTATCATATGTAACCTTACGGAATTTCAGCGGATCAACATGTGTCGCCTCATTTTCTACATCTGCCGCTGTCACCGACGAAATCAGTTCAGCCCCGGCAGTATCAATCTGACCCGGAGTCGAATATACCCATGCCTTTTGGCCGCCTGCAACATCAACATACATCTCATACCATTTGTTCTGCAGCGTTACAACCGCCGAAGTGGTGGTGACCATATCCTTGCTGTTACTGTCCTTTTTTAATTTAAATGGAGGTGTCGCAGGAACTACGGGCTGATCAATGGGTCCGTCAGTTGGAGTAATAATTATTTTGAGTGCCGGATCAGATTGCAGCGTAACAGTGTCCAGTTGATCCTCCACAAATTCCACAAAATCCTTTTTTGCAACGATTTTTAAATAGTATGTAGAATTTGGGATCAACTCATCTATCGTAAATTTATAACCAAGCAGATTTGTTCCGCTCACGACGAAATTTCTTTCGTTCATTTTAATGTCAGATGCAATCAACGTTCCGGGTAATGGATCATCCAGCATATTTGGGTCGTTGATGAGCCAGATATCATATCTGATTTCACTGTCAACTTCTCCGCTCCCTTTTAGAGGTGTCTTCCACAATATTGTAGCACTGTCGGGCTTAAGTTCATCCTCATATGAAATGATAATTTGATCCGCATTAGAAAATGAAGGTACAAGTACAGGAACAGCAGGCGTCGATGGTATCTCTGACTCCTTCACAAATATTCGCTGTGACTGAATCTTTATTCCCGGGTATAGTTCAGCGCCATTTACAGTAACAATGGCCTTGATGATATAGTAGTAACCCTCCTCACCTTCCTGTAGTGTCAGGAAGAATGTCGTATCATCTACTGAAGCCATATATTGTTCTATACCGCCGGTCGTACCTGTTCCCCTGTAGATCTGATACAATACCCTGACATCACCGCTTGCAAGCCCGGTTACGACAGGAGTCCACTCCATTTTCCATATGGCCCCGGCTTCAGTTATAGACATTTTTGTAGTTTTGGCAAGAATATAACTGCTGACAATTACCGTCGGGCTTTCCGCCGACTTCTTAAGCTCGGTTTCAGTCGTATCAGGCATAATTTTTATATAGTAAACTCTTCCGGCATCTCTTACGTTATGGATATACTCCAGTTTTCCTGTGGCTTCATTGACCGTTACAGGTCCGCTCTGACCGATTTGTTCCTGTCCAATATAAATAGGATAGCTATTTGCGAAGGTTTTGCTCTCAGAAATATAAAGCTTGTAATCCATTCGTTTCCCGGAGTTCCATACATCATCCCACTCAATTTTGATCTGATTAGGACCATATGAATAAGCATTTATGGCGATATCTGTTAAGAACTTCACCGTATTTGATGGAACAGATTCCGGAGCTGTGTGGGTTACCATATCATCAGTATAGGTGTAATAAGCCCTTGAGTAGGCATAATATACAGTGCCTGAGTTCAGGTTGTCCAAGCGCATTGTATTGTCAGTTCCAACAGCTGTCTTAGCCGGTTCGTCCCTCTCTGCCAGTATAATCGGTTTACTGGGTCTGTATGGCTTGTTAACCTCCTGCAGATAATAATTAAGATATGGACTGTATTGGGAAATGCCGGTGAGGGCTCTCAATGCATCACTTTTCACATCAACATAGTACTTATTAAACTCATTATACCCAATAGCAGGCTCAATACTCGGCGCTGTATCATTAATAGCCTCCACCCTGAGTCTTTCCGGCGCCGGTTGAGCATCTGCCGCCAGAACAGGCATCAGTACACTAGCATGAACCATAATCAATAAAACTATGAAAAGACTTATTATTTTCCTTCCTGTCCTCATATCGAGTTCCTTTCTTATTTTAAATCCCCTGTCAGCTTCAGTAGCCTTACATAAGCAGCAACCACTTCTGCACGGGTCATCTGATTGCTCGGGTTGAATCTGCTGTTACTGTCAAGTCCCATAACATCTATGTCCATGATAATAAGTACCGGTTGGAAATATTCCTGCGCAATACTGCTTTCATCTGCTATCATCATCCTGCCGCCAGCCTTGAGGGCAGCCGTGCTGACACCTTTCTTCACCGAAAGAAGTTTAATTAAGATTGCCGCCGTTTCCTGCCGCTGTACATTCCTGACCAGCGTATTTGGATGGATCAAGCTGTCAAGACCAAGCTTCTCACTTTTTTGCTTGATATTAAGACCAGAGAGTTCTGCGGACTTTCCGACAACCAGTTCATAAAGCAGTACTACCTCCCCGCAGGTGGCCTTATTATCCGGCATAAAGCTGTTTTGGATACCAGGGAATACACTCCCAAGGTCATAAATTGAGGCCAGGCTTGTTATATAACTCTCAGCCCAGTGTCCTTCGGGGACATCTCCAATACTGCTCTGAGCAGCGAGTATGACATACTTACCTGTTTTCTGCAGATTGAATCGTACACTTGATGCCAGTTGAGTCGTATTTGCAGTTACCTTCTGCCATCCGGTCGAGCCATCATAGAGTGTGTATGGGATCTTAACACCGTTTGATTGGCTGAAGGAAAGATTTACTGAGCATGGTGCGCCAAAGGTGTTTATTTCGCTTACTGCGTTGACCAGCCTTGCAGTCTTTAACGTGCTGTCTATATACACGGAAAGCTCTTCTTCAATCATGTTCACCAGGTTCTGAGTGTATTTATTTATCAGTTCAAGTGAGCTCGTACCAGCTCCCACATATGTATTCTGAAGCATGCTTAACTTTTCACTGACCAATCCGGACTCCTCATCATATAATTTGCTATGAAACAGTTCCTCTAATTTCACGTCCGTCGTGGAAAGTCCCATAGCATGTATGTCTATTTCGTTGATATCAGAAACGCGAAGCTGGTTTGAAGGTATCGCCTTTGAAGAAGAGACAGATCTCAAAATGATCAACTTGATGTAGAGATCTTCTACTTCCTTCTTAGAGAGCAACCCTTTGATCTGCTCATTGACTGAAGCATCAAGTGTAGTCGGACGCAGCATCAGTTCCGCACCCACTGTCCTGATCATAAGGCTTCGATTTAATGCGTTCATCGTCTTTATTACACTAACAGGGATATATATTTCATCCGTATTTATATTGACTGATAAGCCGGTCATGTCAACAGTGAATGTATCCCCTGCCGAATTCCGTATTGCATCGGACACACGCTCTCCTTTGAGCAGTATTGCGGTCGCTTGTCTTCTATCAATAGCAACTCTCCAATAATATCCTTTTTCCAGGCTGTTCATCTTGTCCAAGAAAACCGCTTTCTGTTGTTCTTCGCGATCTTTATCGTCATAATCATCCTGATTAAATTCGGTGCGAGTATTCACAGGTCCGATATATTTAGAGTAAGAAATAAGATCAGATTCAGTCGGATCAACCTTCACTGCCCTGATTTTGATATGGTATTTTGTGTTGGCGCGCAAAGGCTGCCTGGTTTTAATACCACCCGGCAACTCTATATATGCACTTTTAATCCTCGCATAATAATACAATGATTGAGAATTAATCGTCCGTGCTGTTTCCTCTGTATAATATGGCAGCACACTATTGACCTTGTCTGTATATTGCTGCAGATCAGCTGCTGTAAGAGGTATATATTCCGCTCCGCCTTCCTCCATAATTGCAATCTCATATCGGGCAAAGTCATCAATAGGCATACCAATCCAACGAACCTCAAGTTCATGATATCCGTCTCTGGTCTGAAGTGACGATTTTTCATAAATCAGAGTGTTTGAGCCCTTTACGACTTTGATATCATAATAGCTGTTGGTCTTGAGACCGGAAATTCTCCCGTAATATGTCTTTCCGTCACTATCCTTGACAATGGTAGTCTGCGAACGGGTCATTAATTTGTAGTCCGCATCCGATGGGCCTTTCACATATATTTTATAATCTTCTGCAGTCATCCCTGCAGTAACATCTGTCCAATAGAAGCCCAGTTCCGCATTCAGTACTACTTCCAGAGAAGCAGGCGCATCAATAAGAGAGGTAGTCACAGGAATGGAAGCCCATACGCTGGCCGTCACATTTCCCGGAGACGAGAACAATAAATCTCTATTATCATCCACTCTGACCGACTTCAAACTGAAATAGTACAGTTTGTTGGGAAACATCCTTTTGTCTACTGTGTATTTACATATATCAGTAACCGGGTCATAGGTAAAACCCTCCGGGTATGCAGGAGGGACACCCAATCCAGGCACAGGATCCAGATAAACTGCATCATCTTCTAACCCATCACTTATCGTATCATATTCCTGCAGAAAGCTCTCATACTCAGGATCGTTCTCATAAACTGAAAGCCCGTCGGTTGGACTGATCTTTCCGGTAGTTCTGATAAGCTGATAAATGACATCATCCTCCTGACGTTTCCAGGTAAATGTTACACTGGTGCCGGAAATAAGCTGATTACCTCTGCTGTCTACTGCAATGTCAAAATCCGTCGGAGCTAATGGTTTTCTCATGCTGTCATCGGGTTCAGTCACGTCGAGCCGTATCGTCGTTACAGGAAGAATAGCCGTACTAATAGATTCTTTTGATGACCTGTCGGTATGATCATCTCTTTTCTGGATGACCAACCTGGTTCTGACTGTGAAATAATAGGTCGTATTTGGAAGCAGGTTACTGCCAAATCGATTGTTAACGGCCGTCTCCTCCGGTGTTGGCGGATCACTTAATGTGAATGATGATATACGTGCTCTGACAGAGGAGCTTTGCACATCATCAGCTCCTGTAAATAGCACATCCCCATTGAGATCCTCTGTTGTGCCAATTAATACGGGATTTGTATCCGTTCTTGAATTCATATATAGATCATAGAAAATATTATAGCTGTATAGGCTTTCATTATAGTTGCTTGTATAATTTCTCCACTCAATATTTGTCACCTTGTCAAATCTTACATCGATATAATTCAACATCTCCCCTGCTACAGTCTCCCTGCTGTTAGCCTCCATCTCAAAGCTCATAGGCAGAGGGACATCTGTATCCACATCACCGAGAGTTGTAAAGCTGACGATGATAGAGCGGTCCGACATCTCAGCTACTGTCGGATCTGCCGGATCGCCATCAACACCCGTTTTTGTGGTAAACATCTGTAAATAATATACTGTATTGGGTATCAGGAATGTCGGATAATAATCATCTTCTTCATCAAGGGGAATGGTCCCGGTTTCAAAATTTCCGTCCTCATCTATATCGGTCTCCCATTGAAAAAGATCAAACGCATCCAGCGTATACTCCAGCCTGTTCCCTAAGTCCTTTATTTTCGGCGACTTCGCACTGATATATTTTACCCGGCGGAATTCCGCATTGTAAATATTATTGCCCCATTGCTCTCCGTTGATGTAAATCGGCAGCTTCTTAGTGGTTTCCGTTTGGTTTGTGCTTAATAAAAAGTGAAAATACAAGTCATTCTTCATTGTGTCATCCCAGACGAGAGGCTTATCCCAGGTCAGCTTGATATCAGTTGATTTGACAGTGGTAGTCTCAGGCGGCGGAGGGATTCCGTCATCCGGTTTCATCACATCCTGTACATTCAACGTTCTATCATTTACAGCAATCCCCGTAGGCAAAGGCGGTCTGCTGGTATCTGTGGTCAACGTATACGGCATAGACAAAGACTCCAGCCTGTCTTCCGCGCCATTGGATTTTACGACAATTTTGTAATGAATAGTATTGTTGGGATTCACTCCTTGAATAACAGTTAGCGCGTACTCTCCACTGAAAAAGGAATCATCCATTGTCTTCTTAATGACCCAATCGCCCGGCGTAGCTGGCAGATCCGTAGCCTGCACTTCATAATATAGCTGCGGCAGCTGAAGGCTGCCTTGATTAAGCCTGTAAATTTTAACATAAATATTATTTGCGCTATCCTTTGTAAGTTGGAATCGAATCGGTGTGTTTGTATAAGGCCTTTCGCCAAAAAGAAGGCTCCCTCCCTGATCCTCCTGTCTTCCAAAAACGATGGCTTGCACATCCTTTGGCACAGCATCATCATTTCTATAAATGGGCTTAATGTTCATATAATAAACTGTTCCCGGAAATATATCAGGATCCTGTAGTATATAAGGATAAGCTGGATTCTCTTCATTAGGAGGCTCTACAACTGACGAGTCATCTTTTCTGCCCCACAATTCAAAGGTCATCATTTGATTTGATATATTTGTTGTTACGCTAATTTCTTCGGCCATTCCGGAAACTGATGCTTTGTAATCATCCTGATTAACAGTGTCTTGCCTGATATTGATAGCCGCCTGACTGGATCCGGAATTGAGGATGTTCAGATCTGAGGAAATATTTATCCTGAAATCGAGTACTGAAAGAACTCTCCCATCCATATAGATATCACTTAAAGCTTCTTGCATATATTCTTTTACAGTATCTTTATTGGCAGCTTCAAAGACATTATTGGCTGTATTTGGATCAGCATCCGGATATATCGTATTATTCGGGTCATAGAAGGCTTTTGGCATTTTCCAGCTTAACTTTAGCCTTGGGTATTTTCCGATTTCCTGCCCGCCTCCCGGAAGAGTATCGTAAGGCTGGTCCGGAGCAGTAGAGGTGAACGTAATGGAAGGCAGGAAAAACATCAATCCTCTGCCAATCGGTTCACCTGTCGGGTTACCGTCGACATCTACAGAACCATAAAGTGTAACGCGAATATCATAAATATAGTCCGCTTTCAATCCTGTAATCGTTGCACTGTTCTCACCGATGACCGTGATCGCGGGAGCCGCTACCGCATTGTTATTTATATCCGGCGTATGATATGTGACCACTGCGGCTTGCGCTCCTGTAAGGTTCCAACTTATTATGAGCGTTCCGTTGTTATAGCTTTCACGGTTGATCGTGACAGCTGCAGCCTCGGCAAAAACCACGGTCAATGAACTGCCAAGAATAGTGTATATAATAATCAATGCCATGAAAATAGCTGTTTTTTTTCTGATATGAGCCATTAAAAGTAACCCTCCAGTTTTTGCATTCCTGCCTTCAGAATTTATACAGACCCAAATTCTCTGTAGTCTGTTTTTGCCAAAGATGCTCCTCAACATATATATCGGCATTTTATTGTTGAAATTAATGGCGCGTGACTGCTCAAAGGTTACAATTTGGTTTCAAATTCTAGCAAATAATCATTGCATTTTTACATATTATGGTATATATTGTAATTAATCCTTTCACTTTAGTTACAGGAGGGGAAGAAAAATATGCTGATAAGAATCGTGGTTCTGTTTCTCATTCTAACTGTAGCAATGGCTACCGATTTCCGACGCTACAGGATATATAATCTATTAATAGCCTTAGGACTTGCGCTTGGTCTAGTTCTGAATTGCATTCAAAGCGGCTTGTCAGGAATTCTCGGGTCTCTCATGGCAGCTGTTGTTCCTGCAGCAGCACTCATTATGTTTTTTGCACTAAGAATGCTTGGTGCCGGTGACATCAAACTATTTTGTGTCATCGGATCGATTATGGGCATAGAATTCATCTTATATTCCATGATTTTTTCCTTTCTTGCAGGGGGCTTTATTGCCCTTGCTATAATGCTTGAAAGGAGAAATGTTAAGGAAAGGTTCATGCACATCGCCACATATTTGAGGTCCATCTATCTTTCACATACAATGATTCCATATACAAATTTTAATGATAAAAGTGACGGAGCGAAGTTTCACTTTACACCTGCAATAACAGTCGGCTGCTGCATTCAGCTTTTAATCATGATGAATCATGATATAATATCCTCAACCATGAGGATATTATATGCCTCCGGCAGAACTAGCCCGCCGTGCGAAATTTTTGGTTTCACCAAAACGCACATGGCTAATTATATCATGAATCTATTCGGATTCATGATATAATAACCTCATGAATAAATTATTAGGTAATAAAAATGTTGTACTTATTGGAATGCCGGGCGCCGGTAAAAGCACTGTTGGCGTTTTGCTTGCAAAGGCTCTTAAAATGCCTTTTATAGATACGGATTTGCTGATTCAAAAGCAGGAAAACCGCTATCTGCAAGAGCTTATCAATACGTGTGGCATGAATGAATTTTTAAAGATTGAAGAAAACGTCATTCTGGGGCTCGATGCAGAGAATACTGTCATTGCCACCGGTGGCAGTGCTGTGTACAGTGAAGCAGCTATAAATCATCTCAAATCAAACGGGATCCTTATTTTTCTTAACTCAAAGATGTACCAGCTGGAGCGCAGGTTAAAAAATGCTCATACCCGCGGTATCGCAATGAAGAGCGGACAAACACTGCACAATCTTTATCTTGAAAGGCTGCCATTATATAAAAAGTACGCAGATGTGGAAATTGACTGTTCTAAAAAGCACATTGAGACTATTGTCACTGATATTAAAAATGGGCTGCAAAAATTTAATTAAAATAATTTTTTAGAAAAATGTATAAAAAGTACTAAAGAGGGTCAATAATAACTGTGACCTCACAAAATACATTTTGACCCCCTTTACATGGTTAGTCATCAGACTAACCACCTTTTTTGCCCACTTTTAGTTTTCCGACACCATTGTCTATCCATTTCATTCAATTTGTGAAAATTACCATGTACGGCTCTTTGAGCTGCTCCTCCCAAAAAACATAATCAATCCGCCGCCTATAAGGATCAGTGGTATCACAACTGCAAGGTCGACTGTACTCAGGAATACCCTGAAAAACATGACGATAAAGCAAGCAGCAGCAATACCGGCGATGATACAAATGCCTGTCAGAAGTCCTTTAGGCCTGCCAACATGCATGTACAGCTGGAACAACCCAACAGCAACACCAAGCAGGTATACAGGCCACGTATATTCTGCAAACCGCCAGTTCGTTGCCGTCTCAAAGAAGAACAGCAGTCCATAAGTGGTAAGTATACCACCTGGAACTAACAATCCGGGTGCCTTTAGTGATACATAATATGCCAGCTCAAAACCGGCTCCTGCCAAGAGTATAATCATCGGCCAAAAGTCATCCGGGCCAAGGGAAATCAGCGGTTTATTAAAAAGGAAACGCGCTGCAAGCAGAAGTCCGCCAATAATCACCAATAGTCCGCCAAGTGCTGAATTGGATTTTCTCATGATACTACCTCCAATGCAATATGTTTACATTTGATAATACTCATGAGCAGTTCATTTGTCTGAAAAAATAATCCTCAGAACGTTCGTTTTGTGGATATGCTCCTGTGGATAATGTTGATAAGTCTGTGTATAACCTTAGATTTAAGGGCAGAAAGCTGTGGATGTTCAATTGTTATTCACACAGCCCCTGCCCTCAAGTAGTATTATAACATGGTAATCAAGGTATAATAGCGCATATGCATTTTAAGTGTTATTATACAATAAATTTTGAAACTAGGTTGATCAGTTTCTCTGCATTTTGCTGAGATTTTACGGCCTGCTCAACTACTTCACTAGATCTGTTTGCCACCTCTGTGGTCTTTTCTGCGATATTCGCCGTGCCTTCAGCCCCTTCGTTAGTAGCGGCAGTAACCTCAGCGATCGCCTTAATCATATTCTGGATTGAAGCAAATAACTCTTCTGAGGTTGAACTGAACTCCATGATAATACTATTTACGACAGAGGCATCTGCGCTATATTGCTCCGTTGCATGAAGCATTTGCTTATAATCATTGTCCACATCGTCGGATACGAACCCAAGCAGTTCATGCTCAGCTGCACCCTTAAGCTCTTTTCTTTCTTTACTGTTTTCACACCTTTTGCAATCTTATCTGCATTTTGCATTTTGATATGAATTTTTGCCATAACATATCCTCCTGCTCATACTAGTAGTTTCCTTACTTCATTTTCGGGAACCGGCCTAGAATAGTGAAAGCCTTGTACAATATCACATTTGTGCTGTGTCAGGAAGTCTATCTGTTCCTGCTTTTCAACTCCCTCAGCAACCACAATCAAGTTCCTGCGATGGCCAATAAGAATTATAGATTCTATCATGCCATCATCACTCTCAGGTATATCATCAACAAAGCTCTTATCAATCTTTAGCGTATCAATGGGAAGTTGCTTAAGATAACTCAAAGAAGAGAACCCTTTACCAAAGTCATCAATAGAAATCCGGACTCCCTTTTCCCTTAGCTCAACAAGCTTTTGTAAATTTAATTCCACGGCCTCAAGAAGCTTTGATTCTGTCACCTCCAGTTCCAGAAGTTCAGGTTTCAAACCTGTTGACTCCAGTGCATCAATGACTATAGAAACAAAATCTGCCTGCATAAGCTGTACAACCGATATGTTTACAGATACTGTTAACTTTCTATTTGTACTGTCATTCAATTCCTTTATAAAATTACAAGCCGTTTGCAGTACCCATCTGCCTATTGGCGCAATCAAAGACGATTCCTCTGCTATATGGATGAAATCTAAAGGAGGGATCATTCCGTATTCAGCACTCATCCAACGGATCAATGCTTCAAATCCGCTAATCTCTCCTGTATTCAGATCCACCTGTGGTTGATAATGAAGTACAAACTCTTCATGCTCTATAGCCTTTCTCAGACCGTTTTCCATATTAATACGTTTTGCTAAGTCATTATTCATCTCCGGTTCAAATACCTGGATCTTATTCCTGCCTTCTCTTTTAGCCCGGTACATGGCAACATCCGAACATTTCAACAATTCCTCTACGGTACTGGCGTGATCGGGGCAGACTGCGATACCACAGCTTGCGGATATATGGAAATCCTTCTTCATGATAGTAAACGGTTCACTGAAAATGCTCATCGTAGCAGCCACTTTACTGCAAGTTTCATTTTTATTTTGAACATCCTTCAGAAATATAACAAACTCATCTCCCTCAAATCTGGCGACAAGAGCGTCTTCAGAGAAAGCAGATTTCATCCTTCTGCCAACCTCCTTCAGTAACAGATCACCGGTGGAGTGCCCGAAAGAATCATTGACATATTTGAAATTATCTAAATCCACATAAATCAATACATGTCTTTCTGTCTCATCTCTTGCTGTCAGGATTTTTTCCACTTCACCATAAAGAGCAGCCCGGTTGGGCAGTCCTGTAAGTGAATCACTGTGCGCCTGCTGCCGGATCGTTTCTTCCGTAACAGCCAGTTCGCCGTATACCATTGACAACTCTTCAAAGCTTTCCTGAAGCTTATTTTCCTGTTCAACTCTATCTGTAATATCAATGCCTAGTATTTCCATGACATCAGAGTTTTCCTTGTCAGTGACGACACAACAATATAAATGCATGATCCTGCTTGCGCCATTACTGACTGATAGTTCAAAAGAGGTACTGCTGGTTTGTTCCTGTGAACTTGTAAGAAGTTTTTTTATTTTATCGCTATCTTCTTCTGACAGCAGTTCGAAAATGTTTTGTACTTTTCCGTTACCAAATTTACTAAAATAAATCAGTAATTCATCCGCATATCTGTTTGTCGAAAGAATCGTACCATCACTACTGATCGTGCCGACAATAAGATTCATGAAATCCGATATCCTCAGAGTGTTAACCTGCTGCCGTATCAGGTTTCTCTTCAGAAAACTCGAGCGAGAGAAAATAACTGTAATAACAACTGTCGCAGTAATGATCAATATAGATAGAAGTATGAAAGCAAGATTCAGCTTACCAAAGATCACTTCTTTTGGTGAAGTTACCGCTATGGACCAACCCGTTTCTCCTATCGGGCAGTATCCCATGTATTTGCTTATGCCGTAATACACATATTCCCCGGTTCCCTTCTCTCCTGCGATCATTTTTAACTCAAGCAGGGCAATGTCCTCATACCCGGAATCTGTTTTAGATCTTGCTATATCATTTATCTTTTTATAAACAAGCTCCCTGTCATCATGTGCTATGACATCCCCTTTTTTGTTGATAACATAAGTAGTTCCGCTGTCATTGAGCTTAATGTTGTCTGTCATAAGGCTCAGAACATCTGCATCATAGGTGGCATAAAAAACCCCGGCCACTTTGTCATCATTAATAATTGGTACAGAAAAAACAATGACCATTGAACCATCAGCACGGCTTTCGAAAGGATCCGAGACTGATGTCTTCCCTTGCATTGCATCAATAAAGTACTGCCGATCAGCAATATACAATTCCACTCCATCTGTTGTATAGGAGTGGCCCTCTGCATCTGCAATACTAAGTCTTCGATATCTATCGAGATTTAACTGTTTTTTTAATTCATCCAAACGTTGTTGCAGAGGCAATTCTGTGTTACTAATAATACTATTTGCAGCAATCGATCTGGCCTCGGAAATATGCCCTGAAAGATAGGTATCAATTGTTACTGCGCCTTGTTCTGCAAACCGGACCAGCGAATTTTTAAGATCATACAGTAATATCTGCGTTACAGCATAGTACATTATATAACCGGCAATCAAAACCATTGCCGCCATACGTAACGCCTGCATAAAATGAAATTTTCCTCTGAGTAGTCTCATAATCACCTTAGTTCAACATAACTGTTGTGATTTTTCAATCCATACACATCATAAGTTTAAACTATTTGTGTAAGTTATGCAATGAATCTTCTGAAAATTGCTTCCATAAAAAATGAATATGATTGTACATCTGGAAGAAATGTGCCAATATGTGGAATAAGTTAACCGTAATCTGCATATTTGAAGCCAATGTTGACCAATCATGCAAATATCTATAAGTTATGTTGATTATCAAGATGAATTTGCAATTTTCTTTTCCTATACATTCAAATTTATATTGACAAATCATATTGCTTCAGCTTATATTATATAAGGTAGTTACTTTATTTTCAGAGAAATATGAAGGATACCTACTAAAAGAATTCATTTTATGAATGGAACGATACAAAAACTAATTTCAACTATGAGGAAGCGGGGGTTATATATGAAGATTCTATCAAGTGTAATGGAACAGGTTATTAAAAGAAATCCAAATGAGCCGGAGTACCATCAAGCTGTTCGTGAAGTATTAGAA
>JAEYRF010000212.1 GCA_023409615.1 Bacillota bacterium
GTCTATTATGGAGGTTTTAAAAAGGGCGCTGGAGGTTAGCCCGGATATTTATTATCTGAAAGGATGTCCTATGCGGGAGGAGCCTCTTCATCTTGTGCCAAAGCACCTTCGCAGAGAAGTTGAAGAACTCCTTAAAGTGCAGATTGAGGGCGATCTTTGCCCAATTTGCCGCTATCGGCTAAAACATGACTATGCCGGGGAGTATGAGTGGTTTCCTGTGGAGAAAACAGGCTTCTCTATACGGTCGAGGAAGGGTATTGGTGTTGTGTCGCCCGTTGACCCCAATAATCAGGATACCAGTGTGCTTACCGGCAGTGTTGATATTTCAAAGATTGACCTGTACCCTGAGGATGACCCTAGAGTCTTGTCGCTCAACGGCGCATTTAATGTGGGAAATAGAGGCATTGTGGAATTTATCGAGGTGTTCAAGAATGAGACGGAGTATCTTCACACCATGATCACCGCAACACAGGAAAAATCGATTCCATCGCCGGGAAAAGGCTCAATGATATATTTCGACGGAGTTATACTTGCACACTCAAATGAGGCGGAATGGAATAAGTTTAAATCTGATCATACTAATGAAGCCATTCTGGACAGAATTGTTAAAATCGAGATTCCTTATTGCCTTGAGCTAAATGAAGAGATCAAAATATATGAAAAGATGCTTAAAAGGAGTAAGTTCAAAGCTCATATTGCGCCGCACACCATTGAGACAGCCTCGATGTTCGCCATCATGACCCGTCTGATTCCATCTTCCAAAGTAGATCTGATGACTAAGCTGAGGATTTATAATGGGGAGGAAATTGTTGAAAAAGGGATGACACGAAAAATAGACATTCTGGAGTTGAAGGATGAAGCGTCCCGTGAGGGAATGACGGGAATCTCCACCAGATTCATTATGAAGGCTCTTGATACCGCTTTGTCAGAGTCTGAACACGACTGTATCAATCCTATCTGTGTCATGGAAACGATCATTAAGGCAGTAAGGGATTTGCCATCGAGTGATGAGGAAAAGAGCAAGTATGTGAGATTCATACAGGATTCGGTTCGGAAGGAATATAACAAGATCCTTGAAAAAGAGGTTACAAAGGCCTTCATATATGGATACAGGGAACAGGCAGAGAGCCTTTTCAACAATTATCTTGATCACTCCGAAGCCTTCATCAATAAAACAAGACTGAAGGATCCAAGCACAGGGGAGGAACTGGAACCCGACGAACGATTTATGAGGTCTATCGAGGAACAGATTGGTATCACGGAGGCATCTGCAAAGGGATTCCGGGGAGATGTCACAGCATACATGTTCTTTGTTCTGCGAAATGGTGGAAAGCTGGACTATAACAGCTATGAGCCACTGAAGGAGGCCATTGAGAAAAAACTGACGGCCTCTGTAAAGGAATTGAGCAGGATTGTTACACGTGCAAAGGTGCGGGATGAGGAGCAGGACAACAAATACAATGCCATGGTGGAGGAAATGAAGCGGAATGGTTATTGCGACCACTGCTGTAATGTTGTGCTGAAATACGGTGCGAACAATCTGTGGAAGGATTAATTCTATGGCAATTATAAGGGAGTATGACACGCGCGGCAAAGAAAGATCTGTCGAGGATCGGCACAGACATAAGGAACTGGTAGAGGAGTCTATCCGGAAGAATATCGGCAGCATTATTTCCGAGGAGAGCATCATTGGGCAGAGTGGCAGTAAAAAGATTAAGATCCCGGTCAAGGGAATCAGGGAGTATAGCTTTATATTTGGCAAAAATAAGCACGGTGCAGCTACAGGAGATGGTGACGAGAGACGTGGTGATGTGGTTGGAGAGGATGAAGCAGGAAAGAATTATGGACATGGAGGCGCAGGCGATCAGGAGGGTGAGGAAATTTACGAGACTGAGATTACCATTGAGGAGCTAGTAAAGTATTTGTTCATGGATCTTGACCTACCAAACCTTGATAAGCGGAGGCTTTCAGAGACAGAGTCTGACAAAAGCTTCAAAAGGCTGGGATACCAAAAGAAGGGTGTACCGATGAGGCTTGCTAAGAGAAAAACAGTGATAGAGAAAATTAAAAGAAAACAGTCGTCTCAGAGAGGTGAGCAACCCTGTCAAGCGAGCAAAAGTGAAGTGGAAGATCGGTTTCCATTTACAGAAGATGATCTGTGGTTTCGCAGGCTCAGAGTTAGCCTCCGAAAAGATTTTAACGCAGTTGTGATCTGTATTATGGATGTCTCGGGTTCTATGGATCAGACTAAAAAGTACATGGCCAGAAGCTTTTACTTTTTGCTTTACCAGTTTCTGCAGCACAAATATTCACATGTCGAAGTCGTGTTTATTGCGCATACCACTACAGCTAAAGAGGTTGGTGAGTTGGAATTTTTCCACAGAGGTGAATCCGGGGGCACTTATATAAGCAGTGGATATGAAAAGGCGCTGGAGATCATAGAGCAGCGCTATAACCCAAAGAACTGGAATGTATATGCCTTTCACTGCAGTGATGGTGACAATTGGACAGAGGATAACAGCAAGGCGGTCAGTCTTGCATTAAAGTTATGTGAGGTCTGCAACCTGTTTGGCTATGGAGAGATCATTCCAGGCTACTATTTTGCCGGAAGTACTGTGAAATCTGAGTTTAATAAGCATATAAATTCAGACAATTTTGTAATTGTCACGATGACTCGCAAGGAGGACATTGTAACAGGATTGAAACGGATTCTTGAGAAGGACGGAGAGTAGACGGAATTAGGGGCAGGGAACACGGTGTAGATTAAGTGTACATGAGGGGAGATGCAATGGCAGACTACAGTCTTAATGAGCTGAAACAATGGAATGAGCAGATAGAGGAACTGGTTCAGAAGGAGAAGCTTAATTGCTATGAGCAGGAATTCGAACTGGTCAGCTATGAAGAAATGACTGCATATGAAGCGTATTCGGGCATGCCTTCGCACTATCCCCATTGGAGCTTCGGTAAGGCATATGAACGAATTAGAACTTTCAATAAATACAATATTTCCGGGCTGCCCTATGAAATGGTAATCAATTCAAGCCCTTGTATTGCCTATCTTATGAAGGACAATTCGTTACTGCTGCAGATAATGACGATGGCTCATGTCTACGGCCACAATGATTTTTTTAAGAATAACAGGCTGTTCGCTACAGGTACCAATGCAGGATATACTGTTGAAATGTTTAAAAATCATGCTGCCAGGATACGAGAGTATATCAGCGATCCGAGTATTGGGTATGCAAGGGTTGAACGGGTGCTAAATGCCGCGCATGCATTGAGGTATCAGTGCGCAAGGACCATTGGAGCAAAGAGGCTTGGATATGAGGAAACAAAGAAGAGGCTGTTTGAACAAAGCTGCATAAAGGATAAAGAAAGGGTGGCCGGCGGCTTGACTGGAGGCAGTGTTGGCAATGGCAGCGGTAAAGGCGCCGGTAATGCGACGGGTGATGGTAATAGCACCGGTGGCAGCAGTATGGTCAAGGACAGTGCGGAAAGCCAGTGGATGGACAGTGAAAGGGTTTTTGAAGAAATGAAGAGGGTGCCACCAGAACCAGAGGAGGATATACTCTTTTTCCTTGTAAATTATGCAAAACTGAGTGACTGGGAGAAGGATATCATAGATATTGTCAGAGATGAGACACTTTACTTTATTCCACAGATAGAGACAAAAATAATGAATGAGGGATGGGCAAGTTACTGGCACTACACCTTGCTGAGCAAGCTTGACATGCCGCAGCAGCTTCATTTCGAATTCCTGAAGAGACACAACCAGGTGGTGAAGCCTTTCGAAGGCAGACTCAACCCATACTACCTCGGTTTTAAAATTTTTCAGGATATCCGACAAAGAAATCCAGGCGACAGTGATAAAATTTTTGAAGTTAGGGAAATTGAAAGGGACGAATCCTTTATCAGGAGGTACCTGACAAAGGAGCTTTGCAGTGAATTAAAGCTGTACGAGTATATGAAGGAAGGAAATGAATATGTCGTCACGGAGATAGCCGACAATGAGGGATGGAATAAAATACGCGACACCATAGCTTCCGGCACAGGTCTTGGTGGTGCGCCTGTCATTCGGATCACTGACTGGAATCAGAAGGATAATACACTTTTGCTGGAACACCTTTATGATGGAAGAGAACTGGAAATGCAGTACACTACCGAGACACTCAAGCATCTGGTGGACCTCTGGGACGGGAGGGTAATGCTGAATACACTGGTAGAGAGAAAGAAGAAGACGATTCTTTGCGATGAGCAGAAGAGAATCGTGCAGATTAACACATAGGCAGACAATCTTTACTGGATGTGTCCGAACATATCTCGGGCCGTTTTTCGAATTCTGATGCTGCCGTTTTCATGTCGTCAATAAGTAAAGCCAATTTATTTTCTTTTGCCAGTTGTTCCAGCAGATCGCAAATGATATTAAGCTGTATGGATATTTTCTTATCACTAATACGCCCGGTACAGAAATTGCGTAATACTATTGGAATCTGCTGCACATCCGAAAAGTAACAAAAATCATAATGACTACTCAGACCATATTCACGCTTTCTAATATCGTTACTCAGATCAAAGATATCTTCATCAATATAGGATATGCCGAAATAATCCGGCTTTCCGCCACGTTCCAGTAAACGGACATACCCAATGATACGTGTTTGCATTTTTTGCTTTGCCCTTTGCAGCAAGTAATTACATTCCTCACAGAATTCTCGCATCATAGCATAGGCCAGGATATTCCTGAAGTCTTTCTTATCGATCTCATTCCTGTCTTCACCATATTTAGCCTCTAGTATTTCTGTAATTGGCATTTTTTTTGTGACATACATCACATCACTATAATTAACAGAGCCTGAGCCTGAGGGGGCATATCTTCCACTATTTGCCTTGGAATAACCAGCCTGTTTTCCGATGATGATCCGATTATCTTTTGTAAAAACCAGTGTAGATACACCGATAAAATTGGCACAGGAGCTGTAATCAAGGTCATATAGCACATTATCCTGATCCATTAGCAGTTGGCTGCCATCAAAGGTTAGCTTTATATCATGAAAAGACTTAAACTGTTTATATACGATTTCATGGGTACATTGACCATCAAAATAGGCTGTTTTCTGGACATCGACGGATGAAATGCCGGGATACAGATCGCTGATCTGCCTGAGTAATTTTCCATTGAATGTAATGCTGGGCTTTCTAAAGTTAAGGTTCATAATGCTTGGTACAAGCTTTGCAACTTCATCGGTAAGCATGAATTTATTGTTCAGAAGTCCAATTTTTATTGCAGACTTACTCATGGTATCTCGTAGATGACTGTTAACTTCTCTACTTATGATATAACTTTCATTTGCCTCTCCATTAAAGAAACTCTGGATATGATAGCCGTTTTCGATCTGTTTAGGTGAAAGTTTCAAACGAGTTAGCACATTTTCTTTTATGTTTTTATTGGCAAGTATTAAATAAGCTCTGGAAAAACTTCGATATTCATAGATGGTCGATACCAATGTGGCCAATGTAGTAAATATGGTTGCCATCAGAGGGATTTTTGAGAGTATATCCAATGTATATGTAGATGTATTTGAAGGGGATATGACGTTGGCTTGCGTATCAGCGGCACCATTTATAAATAGAGTCAGAAGAGAATATACTATTGTAGCCAAAGCTACCAATATAGTTGCTATATAACTTTTTTTTAATCCAAAGGCCATAAACGCACTTTGACACTTTCCAACTATTCGAAAAAAGATAATGTTAGCTTTTGTCCATAAAGTTTGTTTTCTACTTTCTCCTTTATCTGCTCCACCGACAAGCAGTATAGCTGTTGCATCATCGGACACTCTAAACCGTGGAAAAGAATTACATTTCGCATCTTTTTTTTCTGTGGACCTAATTTTGTTGAGCATTCTGGAGAAGGTCTGTTTTTCCGCTGCTTTCATTAATGCGTGGTCATCCACGGCAAGTTTATACTTGTCATAGTATGCTGCAAATCCGTCGCTGCATATTAATATTTTTCTTATTGAGGATTCATCGATCCGAACATACACAGCATCATTGACAACTTCTTCTTGCAGCCCTAATATGCAATAGCCTGTTTTATTCATATTGCTTCGTTTATTTCTATTTTCCGCCAACAATCTTTTAATCGGTTCCTGCTGTACAGCATCAATAAAGTCAAAGCCTTTTTCTTCTGCAAGTTTCCCGGCAGCTGACAAAGCCTGTTGATCAAGTTTTTGAACAGAGTCGTCAAAAATGGATTCTACTTTGCCGGCTTTATCTTTTATCAGAACAGTAATGTCTCCCATAACTAAAAGTTCAAATATATCTCCTGTCCTTTTCATCAATGCCATAGAGGCTGAGGGTTCATAAAAAGATGTATTATATGCTGAATCTGCAATAAGACTTGTGTATTCGCTTTTCAATTCAGAAATACACCTTGTAACAAGCTCTTTTACTGGGACAACCGTATCAACATAGCTCTTGATCAAATTTGCAAAGCGTTGTACAAACCACTGTGCATCTGTATTATCTTTATAGATGCCTTCTTTATGAATTATATCCTTATGTAAACCGCTTGCACCGTCCAATACCAAAAAATAATTATGATAACTGCCTGCCCAATAATCTTCTCCATTTTTACAACAAGCTTCGGGTATGCTTTTAATGATCTTCATCCGATGGCCTCTCTTTCGCCAATCATCTAGTACATTATATCGTAAATTATATCATAAAAAACATCCTCAGGCACCTTGAGGATATTTGAGATTGGTGGATGATTGCGCAGATTAGCACATAGTTCAACGTTGTGTTATTTTGCAAAAACAGATAAAATAGAATAAATTCTACATTTCGCACCGGGAGGGGACAAGCTATGGAAAAGCGCGACATACCAATCAATACGCAAAAACAAGATCAGTTTGATATGCTGCCTTATGTTAAGGGCTTATGTGAATTCATCAGAAAGAGCGAAAAGCCAATTACTATTTCTATCCAGGGCGAATGGGGCAGTGGAAAAACATCTTTAATGAATATGATTGAGGACGAATTGTGCCGGAATGGATCAGGCGAGTACAGTAGTGTTTGGATTAATACATGGGATTATTTTCTGGAAGATGATTATGATGCTGCAATAAATAAGCTTGTCATGACGTTCATTAGTGCAATAGAAAAGAAATATAGCAATATAAAATGCGGAAAAACAAAAGAGGAGATTGTAAAAGACTTTAAGAACTTCACTCTTAATTTCTCAAAGGCGGTTCTTGGGTTTACAGGAAGGGGTTCTGATTCCGGCAATGCGTTTCTGGATGAATATTTTGGGGCCGATTCGTCCATCAATATCCGGGATATCAGGCGAAAATTCGAAGGATTCATCACTGAGATTACAGAGGGATCAAAAGGAGTTGCAAGTGAAGCATTCATAATCTTTGTTGATGATCTTGACAGGATACGGCCAAAGCTCGCGGTGACTATTCTCGAAGCGCTTAAGATTCTGTTTGATATCAAGCATTGTGTTTTTATAATTGCGATTGACTATGAGGTTGTTGCCAAAGGGGTCGAGGAGAAATATGGTAAATTTGAGGGTGGCGGGAGAGATGTCAGCAGGGCATATTTTGACAAGCTGATTCAGCTTCCTTTTGTTATGCCAACTGGTAAGTATAAGATTGATGATATGGTTATGGAACGTCTGCACGAAATCAAATTCATGAATACAGAGCATGATTACCGTGTACATAAAGATGACATCATAGAGATTATCAAGCTTACGACAAACAACAATCCAAGGATTATTAAGCGCCTTTTGAATATGCTTCAGCTGACGACCATTATGGACAGGGAGCGTATCGATAATAGCTCGGCGTACTATCAACTGCTTGAATTGCTTCTTGTTGCCATGCAACTGGCTTATCCAACCATTTATCAACTAATGCAGGGCAATGAGGACTTTACTTCATGGAAAAAGAGCATACTTATAAATATCCATGAAAAAACGATTGACGAAAATGTTAGAGAAGGATTTGATATTGATTGTGAGTGGAAGGAGGTCGTTTACCTTCTGACGGTCAATGATCCACTACTCAGGACGAATTATAGTAAAATTTCCAGCCTGTTGGAGATTTTCAGAAGGCTTGTTTCAAAATGTGAAGAAGCTGATGAGTACATAGATGAAATATTTGGAGTGATCAGTATGACGGATGTTAGTACAAATTCCATGCTGCACCACCTTTATAACGGACAGGATTATGATAAGTCGTCGCAAACACAATACAAACAGGGAGACAAGCTTATTGACAGCTTGGATCTGAAGAAGTTTGAATATGTGCTTGATGTCGGCTGCGGAAACGGAAGAACTACCTTTGAACTTATTAAACGAAATCCAAAGTTGAAGATTAAGGCTTTCGACATTTCCGAGACACAGATCGAAGTAGCAAGACAAAGCAGTTGTGAAAATGGTTATACAAACAATGTTGACTTTTATGTGATGGATGCGCTTAAACTAGCAGATTATGAGATGTACGATCTTGTATTTAGCAATGCGACGCTTCATTGGATTACCAGCAGCAAAAGGATGTATACGCTGCTATACAATGCGCTGAAGCCCTGCGGTAAACTGGCGGTTCATCAGGGAGGGGACGGTTCTTACAGCGGACTGCATGATATCGTCAGACAAGCGGCGAAAAACCTTGGTTTGGATAAACAGCTGAAGGGCTGGACATTTCCAGTGTTTTATCCTACAAAGGAAGAGATGGAGGAATTGTTGAAGGATACGGGCTTTAGTCAGATATCTGTGGAAAGCGTCTACAGTGATGGGCGGGAGTACGAGCACCTAATCGATAACTTTGAAAAGGCCAGTCTTGTTTTTTACAGGCCTATGCTCAAGACCGATGAAGAATACAAGGCACTAGTGGATGAATATTATAAGCTTTGCTCCTTAAAAGTTGTTGACACATCGGCTCACAGGCTCTATATTCATGCGTCAAAATAGGATTGGACAGTACATATAATGGGTGATGATAGGTTAAGCGAGGAGAATAAACCTGAGGGAAGATAGGCTGACCTGGAAGAAGATGAACTAAACGAAAGGAATAAGGCCGGGAGAAGGGGCGGATATACAGCATGAATGCAGCAGCGGAAATTAAGTACACTGGGATGAAAATGTCTGAGAAGGAATGGAATGATATATGGGAAATACTTTGCCTGTGTGATCGTGAATTTGTACCGGCCCTCTCAAGCCGAAACAGTACTTCTCAGACAAATTTGTTGGTTGCGTCAAACCAAACGGCAGAATCTAAAGCAGATTCTACAGAAGAATCTACAGAAGAACATTTTGCACATGTTATAGCCAATAATGCGCATGATAAACCTCATACTTACTTTAGCGAGCTTCGCCTTCAGCAGTTTATTCTTGCTAAACAGGATGATAGGGTGACGGGATTCTTATCTTTCAAGACAGAATATATTTGTGATGCACTTGCTCAATTCGGGTATTCAAATTATATCACTACTGTATGTGTAACACCGGAACAAAGAGGACATGGTATCCTGAATCAGCTTTATGACTATATGGAAAATGAACTGCCGCAGCAAGTCAAATGCAGCCGGATTACTACCAGAACATGGTCGCAGAATGATGCACAGATACACACCCTATTGAAAAGAGGGTACAAACTTTTAAAAACTCTTGCAAATGACAGGGGAGCGGGAGTCGATACGCTTTACTTCGGAAAAGCGGCAGGCAGTATTTCAATAAAAGGATAGTCGCTCATGAAGTTTAATACAGTCAACTGACCGCAGTCAAAAAAACTGGCTATTTTTAATAAAGGTGAAATTATGAAGCAAGATAATGGAAGATGGACATGCTTGCACCATCCTGCAGCATGACATCGCAGGCGCTGCGTCCCGAGCCGCGGACGGCGTGCGACACACCGCCTTCATACAAAACGTGGTCATACTGTGCAAAAAATTCAGTTCTGGGCAGATAATTGTTCGATTTTCAGCTATTTGGTCTAGTAATTCACCACAATCCTGAATTATGTAACCTATTTATACAATAAACACCTTTTTTGCTTAATTTATCGCTCAAAAACGAAAATTTTGCTCACTGTGATGAAAACACAGGTTAGATAGCCTTCAACTGTTCACCAGATTGCATGCAGTAACGGAAAAGCGGCATTTAAAAAACTTTTTGATTAAAGTATAGGAAAATGTGGGTTCGTGATTTTGCCATGTATTTTTATATTGCTTTCAAAGAGAAAGAATTTTTGATACAATTGAATAGCTTGGAGGTGCCAGAAGTGGATAATGATGAATTGCTTATTGCTATTAAAGATATGTTTGATAAGAAGGTAGAAGAAGTAAAAAATGAAGTTCAAGATGTGAAACGGCATACAGGTGTTCTTGTTGAAGACCTGCGTAAAGATGTTAAGGCAATAGCCGAGGGGCATAGTATTTTGAATGAAAAAATGGATAGGCTGGAAACGAAGGTCGATGGGCTGGAAACAAAGGTTGATAGGCTAGAAACGAAGGTCGATGGGCTGGAAACAAAGGTTGATAGGCTTGAAATAAAGGTTGACGGGCTTGAAACAAACATGTCAATAGTCAAGGATTATGCTATAGGTGTTGATACAAAACTTAACGAACATGAGGTGATTTTAAAAAGGGTAAAATAATTGGAAAACAATGAAAACATGTTAGTTTAAGCTGCAATTTGCCCAAAGAGGCAGTTGACGTATGAAAGTTTAAGTTCTATAATTATATGATATGGAAGATGCGTACAAGGGGGATTAACTCAGCGGGAGAGTGCTACCTTCACACGGTAGAAGTCACTGGTTCGAACCCAGTATTCCCCACCAAAGAGTCGGCTTTGCGGAGCAAAACGATCTCTCCCAAGAAGAGTCGGTATTGCGGAGCCAAACGATAACCGGGACACGATCTATATAAACTGAAAAGCCCTTGATTATAAGGGCTTTTTGTTTTTTTAGTGTGCAACGTATAGCGCATAGCCAGTAGGTAAAGGCAGTACTACGATTGTAAGTGATTATAGAAGCAGGGGGTTATTCTAATATGCCACTTGAAATCATCCGAAATGATATCACAAAAATGAAGACAGATGCTATTGTAAACGCAGCCAACAGTAAGCTCAAAAATGGTGGCGGTGTTTGCGGAGCAATCTTTGAAGCGGCAGGGGCTGATAAACTCCAGGATGAATGCGATCGAATAGGTCATTGCGATGTTGGAAAAGCGGTTATAACAGGAGGTTATGCACTGCCTTCGAAGCATATCATACATACAGTCGGACCTGTATGGCAAGGTGGCGACCATCAAGAGGAAAAACTACTGACATCCAGCTACATCAGCGCACTTTTGCTTGCAAAGGAAAATGGCTGTTCCTCTATTGCTTTTCCCCTTATTTCATCAGGGATTTATGGATACCCAAAAGATAAGGCATTACAGGTGGCGATTTCTGCAATCGGTACATTTCTTCTTCAGAATGACATGACCGTTTATCTGGTCGTATTCGACAAAGCTGCCTATGCCTTGAGTGACAAACTATTTTCATCAATTGAAGAATACATAGATGATCATTATGCGGACACACATTCGCCAAGGAGAATGAACCGCAATGCTGAAGTTCTCAGTCAGGTTAGAGAATTATCATCGTATGCTGAGGATGATAGCTGGAACGTAATTGAGAGCAAAACGGGGATGCCGTTCCCTGCCGCATCTTCCGAAAAGCCTCGAAGCCTTGATGATGTGATTGCACAGATGGATGAGTCGTTTTCAATGATGCTTTTTCGTATCATTGACGAGAAAGGTGAGAAGGATACCGAGGTCTATAAACGGGCTAATATAGATCGCAAGTTGTTTTCGAAAATCCGGAGCAATCCTAATTATAAACCGAGCAAAAATACCGCAATAGCGTTGGCGGTAGCGCTAAAGCTCAGCCTTGATGAAACACGGGATTTACTTTGCAAGGCAGGATTTGCGCTTTCCCGCAGCAGCAAGTTCGACCTCATTGTGGAGTATTTTATCAAGATGAAAAACTATAACATATTTGAAATTAATGAAGCCTTGTTCGCCTTCGACCAGAGTATGCTGGGTGCGTAATTTGCAGTTGCCCTATAGTGTGATCGGTATGCACGTGAGTGGCATGTACGTAATTTGTCGCCTGGAATGCGACCATTGGTAACTAAGAAGCTGTTATCCTTATATCATAAAATAACTTTGGGAGGATAACAGCAATGAAAAAAGGATTAATTGAATTAGTATTTATACTCGATCGCAGTGGCTCTATGAGTGGGCTTGAGGACGATACCATCGGCGGCTACAATGCTTTGCTGGAGAAACAGAAAAAAGAAGATGGCGAAGCTGTTGTTACCACGGTACTGTTCGATGACAAGTACGAACTTCTCCACGACCGTATCAACCTCAACGGTGTTGCCCCGATAACAGACCGGGAGTATTTTGTCCGGGGATGTACTGCACTGTTGGATGCAGTAGGTAAAACAATCAGCAAGATCGGCAATGTGCAGAAGAACACTACGGAAAGTGAAAGAGCAGAGAAAGTCCTCTTTGTTATAACCACTGATGGTATGGAGAATGCAAGCCGTGAATACAATTATGAAAAAGTAAAAGCAATGATTGAACGGCAGAAGACGCGTTATGGCTGGGAGTTTATCTTTCTTGGCGCAAATATCGACGCTGTGCAAACCGCAGCAAGGTTTGGCATTGATGAGGATCGTGCTGCAAACTATCACGCTGATAGAGAAGGAACTCAGTTAAATTATAAGGTGGTCAGCGAAGCAGTCAGTTCTTTCCGGTCTAGCAAAGCTATAACGGAGGATTGGAAGAAGCAAATCGATGAGGACTTTAAAACACGACGGCCGTAGCAGAATGATTGAGAATCACAATAGACTTAATCATAATGGTTACAGAAGACTACCCCGAATATCACTATTGTGATAAAATGAATAGAAGAAGAAAATGATAGTGAGGGCATTACCAATGAAAAAGATTTTTCTCGTTCTATTTATATTCGTACTGCTTCTACCCGGATGTTCATCGGATATACTGGAAGACAATGGGCTAGAAACCTTCACTGCCGAAAGTACTGAACTGCAGACTGATGACAGCGCAGCAAAGACAATAGACGAAGAGATCAAATTTTATCCGACCTACGATGAAAATTACAAGACCGGGCATAATTTACTATTCGGATTTTGGTTTGACATCCCTGTAGATTGGAATGCAGTCGACCAGTCAGAAGATGGATCAGCATATAGTATCATATGTGGAAATGATAAAGCTGACATTAAAATATATGGAGAACTGATTAGTGACGAAAATGCGGATGAGAATCGCTTCTATGCAAAGTTTGCCGGAAACAGCGGAAGTGTGTCGGAATTTATTTTTAGAGATGGATGGGTTGGCAAGCAGATTAAGGTTTCCAATACGGAGGAATATTATTTACGTATTGATGGGGATAGTTATCTGATTGTTCATATTGATGTAAGCAAGGATCCTCAATGGAAAGAGCAAAATAAGGATACACTTCTGAATTTTGCGCTAAGTGCCAGAACGACACAGGAGAGTTATGGGAAGAATGATATACTAGAGAATACAATAACTCCGAAGGAACTTCAATTAGGAAGTATAACAGTAGGCATGACCTATGATGAATTGTTGGATATTGTAGGTCAAAAACTTGAGGATGAAGTGGTGGAAGAGTATGAGGGGCTCGTAACCAGGACATTGTTTTTTGCCGATGGCACACAAGTCTATATTGCGGATGATATGGTTTATACTATCAATGTCATAAGCCCTGAGTATGAAACGCCTAAGGGCCTTAAGACAGGAGACAGCGTTGAACGTCTGCAGGAGTTGTACGGTGAACCTACGATAAAAAAGGATGGGATATGGGGCTATCATTACAAAGGGTTTGAAATATTTACAGTAGTGTTTGAAGAGGACATAGTTACTCAAATACAAATCGATTATGGAGCATTGGAGACTGAAATTTACTGATATCGGTTTTAAGTAATGATCCGGTTTGGAGGAAGAAAACTCATGTATAATACTTTGGAGCAAATGCAGAACGCTGCAGAATATATAAAGAGTCGAATCGACGGGAAACCGCAGATCGGAATTATTCTCGGCAGCGGACTCGGTTCTTTGGCCGATGTACTGGAGCAGCCTGTAGAGATTGATTACAGCGTAATCCCGGGTTTTCCGCGTACAACAGTGGAAGGTCATCAAGGCAAACTGGTATATGGGGAATTAAGAGGTAAGCAGGTACTTGCCATGAAAGGCCGGTTTCATTTATACGAGGGCTATGATATTTCTCAGGTAATCTTCCACATTCGTGTTTTCAGCCTTCTCGGAATTAAAAACCTACTGGTTACAAATGCCGCCGGAGGAGTAAATACTGATTTTGAGGCTGGAGACTTAATGTTGATCACCGATCACATAAGCTTTTTTGCTCCATCACCGCTAAGAGGAAGTAACATCAATGAATTTGGCGTAAGATTCCCCGATATGTGCAATGCATATGACAGCAATCTAGTCAGGATTGCACTTGCAGCAGCTGCGGAAGATGGTGTCCCGGTGAAGCAGGGAATCTATGCATTTGCCCAGGGTCCTATGTTTGAGACACCGGCGGAAGTCAGGGCATTTCGGACACTTGGAGCAGATGCGGTCGGAATGTCAACCGTACCGGAGGTGATTGTTGCACGTCATTGCGGTATGAAAGTCATGGGAATATCATGTATTACCAATATGGCCGCAGGCGTTTTGGGGGAAACGCTTAATCACAGTGAGGTTATTGAGACGGCGAACAGAGTAGAGAAGAGATTCGCATCATTAGTGACCGGTATCGTCGCCCATTGGCCGGTTTAATTTGCGAAATCCAAATGACGGTTTTTCTTCTGGTAATAAAATGACTATTAATAATGTGACTATGCTGATTGTCAGCGTAGTCATTTTAAATTGTAGATGCGTGAAAATAGTTGTAATTGAGTGTTGAATTATATTATTTAGTAGGATATAATAACCTTACAGATAATTATATTTACCTTGTTTTCAAATCATAACACAATTGTTTAACAATAACTTTTAGGAGAAGATAGGCGTGGATAAAGATATTCTCAATATGGATGAAGCAGCCGAGCTGTTTAATGTCAGCATTAAGACATTTATAAAGCTTCTGAAGGAGGAAAAGGTTCCCGCCAGAAAGATAGGCAGAGAATGGCGCTTTTCAAGGCAGGCGTTGGTTCAATGGCTTTCATCAGGTGATTCACAACAATACTCCTCAAGTGATACAAAAGACTTTTTCGACAAGGTGGCACCGGAATGGGAGATCATGCGAAGCAGCTTTTATGATGAGAATGTCATAGACAGGTTATTAGATGCAAAGCTTCTTGAGAAGGACATGACGCTGGTAGATCTCGGCGCCGGTGATGGATATCTTTCAAGGGCTGTTTCATCGCATGTAGGCAAGGTTATTGCGATTGACATCTCCGGTGCAATGCTGGATGAGCTTGCTAAAAAGGCTGCAAAGGAAGGCTTGAAGAATATAAAGACTATTAGTTCAGACGGCTGTGATATGCCGCTTGCAGATAACAGTGTTGATATAGTATGTGCTAACATGTTTCTTCATCATATAGAAGAACCTTTTACAGCCGCATGTGAGATGTACAGGGTTCTTAAGCCCGGAGGAAAAGTATTTCTCGTAGATTTGAAGGAGCATGATAACAGAGAATTCAAAGAAAAAATGCACGATGTCTGGCAGGGGTTTTCACAGGAAGAGGTTTTCGGCTGGTTTAAGAAATGCGGTTTTAAATCAGTACAGTTTGACACAAATGAAATAGAAAATACAAGCATTAAGGGCTCGGGCAGTAAAGGAGTCACCTTAAAAATAAAAGGCAGCAGAGATTCCGGCAGCGATACCATGTCAGGGATTTTTGTTATGATTGCAAAAAAATAAGGAGAGTTTGGACAGATGGGTAAAATAGTTGTTGCAGGATCCATTGCCTATGATCATATCATGGATTTCCCCGGGTATTTTAAGGACCAGATCATACCCGAGAAGATTGATGAGTTAAATATTAGTTTCCTGGTTAACAGCCTCAAAAAAGTTAGGGGTGGGACGGCCCCAAATATTGCATACAGTCTTGCACTGACAGGTCAGAAACCGGAGGTACTCGGCACGGTAGGCAGTGATTTCGAGGACTACAGAAGGTGGCTTGAGAGTAAAGGTGTTGGAACATCTCTTATCAGGGTTAAGGAGGACGATTTTACCGCATCATGCTTTATAAATACAGACCTTTCAAATCATCAGATCATAGGATTTTATCCGGGTGCAATGGCATATGATATGCAAATCAGCATGCTTGATATACCGATGGAAGATGTATCAATCGTCGTTGTGGCGCCGACAGAGCCTGCTGCAATGGAAAAATGGTGTAATGAATTGCGTAAAATGGGGGTACCATATTTATATGATTGCGGAATGCAGATCCCAAGAATGACTGCCAATGAGCTTATTCAGGGAGTTATGGGAGCAAGGATTGCAATTTTCAACGAATATGAATATGACATGATACTCAAAAAAACGGAGCTTACAGCAGAGGAGATTCTGAATAAGGTTGAAATGATTGTAGTTACCCTTGGTGAGAAAGGGTCAGTATTGCAGACACGGACGGAAAAAATACGCGTCCCGGCGGCAAAACCGGCAAAGGTTGTTGATCCAACAGGAGCTGGAGATGCATATAGAGCAGGGCTGCTGAAGGGTTACCTGGAGGGAGCCGGCCTGGAGCAGATGGGCAGATACGCAAGTATTACAGCGGTCTACGCAGTGGAACATAAGGGAGCAACAGAACACAACTATACTATTGAGGATTTTTACAATAGATATAAAGACAATTTTGGAGGGATTTAAGAATGGTAAAATGTGATATTAAGGACAAGTCTCTGGCACCAAAAGGCAAGTTGAGAATTGAATGGGCAGATAATCAGATGCCTGTTTTAAAAAAGATCAGAGAGAGGTTTGCAAAGGAAAAACCGCTTGCAGGAAAGAAAATTAGCTGTTGCCTACATGTAACAACTGAGACGGCAAACCTGATTCGAACACTAAAAGAAGGCGGAGCGGACATTGCGCTTTGTGCCTCAAATCCTATATCAACACAGGATGATGTTGCTGCGTCTCTGGTAGAGGATTACGGAGTATCTGTATTTGCGAAAAAGGGTGAGGATAGGGATACTTATTATAAGCATCTTCTGGCCGCAATCGAGCATGGCCCTGATATGACGCAGGATGATGGCTGTGATCTTGTAGGCCTGCTGCATAAGGACTATAG
>JAEYRF010000005.1 GCA_023409615.1 Bacillota bacterium
AATAAGCCCTATGCATCCGATCTGAAACAGATCGTCCGTCTCGTACCCTCTATTTTGAAATCTACGGACAATGCTCCATACAAGACCAATATTTTTCTCGACCAGGAGGTTTTGGGCTAGTTTGTCACCTTCCCTGGCCATGATAATCAGCTGAATTGCATCTAGCCCATCATATGGGTTTTCGCTCATATTGTAAAACCTTTCTCCCGCCCTTCATGGGTTAGAGTAGTGTTATTTATCCATATTTTCTACATTTTTACATTCTACAGCAAAAAAATATATAGTAAGTCAGTGTTGATTATTGCTCAACTCCCAGCGATTGAAAGGCTTTGTACAGAATTACCGTCGTTCCTTCACCCGGCTTTGAGCGCACCTTGATTCTGTCCATAAAACTCTCCATAACAGTAAAGCCCATTCCCGAACGTTCTAAATCAGGTTTGGAAGTATACAATGGCTGCATTGCCTCTTCAACGTCTTCAATGCCCCTGCCCTCATCTGATATTTCAATTTCTACACTTTTCTCATATTGTCGGCAGATCATTGTAATGATACCATAGCGGTTCTCATAACCATGAATGATGGCATTTGTGACTGCCTCAGAAACAGCTGTTTTTACATCAGCCAATTCCTCAATTGTCGGATCGAGTTGGGAGACAAAGGCCGCTGCGACAACTCTTGCAAAGGCCTCATTACTAGACTTGCTTACAAATTCAAGTTTCATTTCATTGATAGGCTGCATACCATTTCTCTCCCTTAAATAAAATAATTGCTTCTCACGCACTCAGTATTGCATCAAGTGCATGATCCAGATTTTCAAAGACAGGCATCAGTTTCAGAATCCCCGATATCTCAAGTATGCGATAGATTTTTGTGTTCTTGCATATGATAGCAGTACGGCCCCCAGTTTCTTAATATGTGCGAATCGTCCAACAATCACTCCGATGCCCGAACTGTCCATAAAGCTCAGCCCTGTCAGATCGAATACCACATTATGCGTAGTGGCCTTCAGCAGCTCACGTTCGATCTTGTTGCGAGCATACTCCGAAAAATGGTGATCCAGCTCACCGGTGAATAATGCCACTAAAGTAGACCCTCTGTTAGAAAATTTAATATCCAATCCTATCTCCTCCGCGAATTCCAATTATGCTACTCTAACAAATTCTTCAAATAATTGGTAATTCCTTCAAAGAACTATAGGAACTTTTGTAGAAAAGTGGTTTTTTTATTTACAAAATTCGTCCTGCCTGCTCTCTATGTTTTTCAGCGATCAGGTCCAGTTTTCTGAGACGATGATTAACCCCGGACTTTCCCAATGGAGGCGACATATGCTGTCCTAGTTCCACAAGGCTGGCATCACTGTATTCCAGCCTCAATGCAGCGATATCCTTCAGTGTTGCGGGCAACTTGTCAAAGCCGATATTTTTAGCGATGTACCTAATATTATCAACCTGCCTGATAGATGCATTTACTGTTTTCTCAAGATTGGCTGTCTCACAATTGACAATCCTGTTAACATTATTGCGCATATCTTTGAGTATCCTGACATTTTCAAGCTCCATCAGAGAATTATGCGCTCCCATGATATTCAGAAAGTCAACTATGTTTTCGCCTTCCTTCAGGTATGTCACATAGCTCCCCTTCCTCATAATTATCTTGGCATGGAGCTTAAAAAGCCCAAGTATCCTGCTCATCTCCAGCGCCTGAGTTCGGGTGCGTGAGGTCAACTCAAGGTGGTAGGTCTTCTCAGGATCACTGATAGAACCACCTGCCAGGAAAGCACCTCGAAGGAAAGACTTTGCGCAACATTGCTTTTTCATACTATCCATGTCCGCCAGAATAAGTTCATGTGACTGTCCGTTAACGCCATCCCTAACTATCACCCCTGCTTTCTCAAGCAACACTGCAGAGCCAATTGTCGGTGTGAGATAGAGCATATAGGATGCATGCTTTTTCAGCTTTTTGCTTTTTCTGATCGTTACCTCAGGAAATAGTTCGCATAGCTTTCTTATATTGCTGTAGATCCTTCTGGCAAATGCTGCATTTTCTGTGGTTATCCTGATGTTATAACCCCCGCCTGCCGTTATCGCAACCACTCCATTAAGGCAAATCGCAGCTGCAAGCTCTGAAAGAAGACAGCAATCATTAATATTTTCAAGTCTGCATAATTCATTCTTTACAGATGAGGAAAATGACAACTCACAACACTCCTTTTCGTACTCTCATTAACACCCTTAGCACTTCAGCCACGCTCCAGGCCTGTGCGCAACATCCACGGGGAGTTAGTAGTTCATCACCGTCGAATATCTCAGAGATGCTTCCAAGGCATGCATGCTGCATGTGATCCCTGAACGGCTCGAGAAATGACATTTCAATATTCCTGTATGATGGTTCCTGTCCTATGGTCCTGGAAAATGCATCTATAAAATGGCCTATCGGCCATGCCCATACAGTCCCCTGATGATATGCCGAATCTCTTGCATATCGGTCACCCGTACACTGCCCCCTGTAGTCAGGAGAAGAAGGTGAAAGGCTTCTGAGACCGTATGCAGTATATAGTTCTTTCCATACTTTCTCCACAACACATCTGGCCATTCTGCCTGTCAAGACCGGATACGCCAGACTGACCGCGAAAATCTGGTTAGGTCTGATGTGCTCGTCTTTATAACTACCATTGACGACATCAAACAAGTATTTCCCTTTCTCAAACCAAAAGGTTTCGATAAAACTCCCCCTGACTCTATCAGCCAGTTCTTCGAACTCACCCGCATCCTTTCCAAATTCACGTGCAAATGCTTCCAATATTCTCAATGCATTATACCACAGCGCATTAATTTCTACTGCTTTCCCATGCCTCGGCGTAAAAACTGTGGAGTCTACCTTCGCATCCATCCATGTCAGCTGAGTGTTTTCGTCACCTGCTGTAATCAGGCCATCCTCGTCCATCCGGATATTGTGCAGCGTCCCGTTTTTATATGCCGCATATATCCACATCATACCATCAAAAAGCTTTTCCTTTACAAGCACAATATCCCCGGAATACATGGCATAGTTACGAACAGCATCAAAATACCACAACGCAGCATCAACTGTATTGTATCCAGGTTCCTCTCCCCCGTCCGGGAACATATTAGGTAGTAGCCCATGGCGGATATGTTTGCAATAAGCCGTAAGTATCTGTGCCGCATCGTCATACCGGCCTGTGGACAGCGTCAGACCACACAACGAAATCATTGCGTCTCTGCCCCAGTCTGTGAACCACGGAAATCCGGCAAGTATTGTTTTTGTACCTGTGGACTGTCTGTATGCGATAAACTGATCCGCAGCTCTCACCAGATCGCAGGCAAAACTATCACTGCAGCCTGCTTTTTCAATCAGCGCAGCCTGTCTGACAATTTCAGCCCTAACAAGAGCCGGCCCATCCACACTTCCAATCTCATTTTCAATCGTACAAATAAAAGTGAAGACTTGGTCGCTCCACGCCTCTACATCAATAGCAAATACACCCGGAATATAGTGATCCTCATAAGCATGCAGTCCTCTTTCCCGCTCCACATCATAATACATATTCTCAAAGACGCAGTTCTCCTGAGGTGTATAACGGCTGCCCACACAGCAGAGTTTGATAATTGTATCTTCGTCGTATGGCCTAATACATGTGCTGTCATCACCTGCATTCTGGCAGAATCTCATATGTGATTTATCTGAATTGCCATGATAATCCCTGAAGTTGACAAGAGGTGCAATATGAAGTTTAAGGTTTTCATCTCCGCTTCTAATGCGGTATACTATTGCCACTGTGTTTTTCCCATAAACCATAGTAATAGTTTTTTCAATAACAATATCTCTGACAGAGTATGTAAACACGGGCAGGGGATTCAATTCAAAGCTGTGCTGGTATCGATACCCCCGCATCACAAAATCGCCCGTCGAAAAAGAGTGTATTTTGTACTCCCCCTCCCCGGTGACAAGCGTTTCATGCAACTGTGACAAAACCAGGTGCCTCCGTACCGGGGGCTTCATCGACGCGACCAAAAGTCCATGATATCTGCGGGAATTTGCTCCTGTGATGGCAGCTGATGCAAACCCGCCAATTCCATTCGTTAAGAGCCACTCCCGTTCCAAACCTCTCTCCCGGCTGCTCCACTCTGATTTCCCAAATCTCATTCTATCACCTCATACCTGTCCTTAGAAATCTCGTGATGTCATATTATCCGGGTCCTTGCAACCCCGACTTGTTCTTTAATCTGTCTTTAACAAAGTAATAATCCACTGAGCGCTTTTTATTCTTTGCCAGCACATTCTCAGCAACATACTCAATAATCATCTCCGCAAGCTTCTGTGGGTCATGCCTGATAAAGTTGTTCCTCAGGGAGACGATATCTCCTTCCAACAGCATGATACCGGCATCCGATAACCGATCCCGGTCGATCCGGACCTGATCTGCACCGTCATCCAGATATCTATTCCTTATTTCATGAGAAATGGCGGAATTGTTAACGATACAGCAATCGATCACTCCGCAATAGGCATGCTCTTCCAATGCAGCAATATGGTCATATACACTGTATCCCTCTGTCTCCGAGGGTTGAGTCATAACATTGCAGACATATGTCTTCAGCGCTCTGCTCTTGTTGATTGCCGTGCATATTCCGTTGACAAGCAGGTTTGGAATGATACTGGTATAAAGACTGCCCGGTCCCATCAGAATAATATCGGCTTCGTCGATTGCCTCAAGGACATCAGACAGTGGCTTTGCATCCGGGGGGTCCAAATAGACTCTCTTAATTTTTCCCTTATGGAACTCACTGTGTTTTCCTATCTTTGATTCTCCACAGATCGTATTTCCATCTTCCAATTCTGCGCAAAGTGTGACATTGTCAAGCGTCACTGGCAAAACTCTTCCTGTGACAGCTAGAACATCACTCATCCTTTTAACTGCCTCTTCAAAGCTGACCGATATTCCATCCATTGCGGCCAGAAATAGATTCCCGAAGCTCTGTCCTTTCAGTGATCCGTCCTGGAACCTGTATTGCAGCAGCTGCTCCAGGATAGGCTCAGTGTCTGCCAACGCCAGTATACAGTTTCTGATATCTCCCGGAGGCAGCATGCCAAGCTCCTGCCGCAGCACTCCGGATCCGCCGCCATCATCCGCTACGGTGACCACGGCTGTGATATTCGAGCTGTAAAGCTTGAGACCTCGCAGCATGGTAGAAAGGCCTGTTCCTCCGCCGATAGCCACGATTTTTGGTCCTTTAATTTCTATACGCTCATCTGTTACAAGGTTGCTCAATTTCTTATGATCCAGTGAAAATTGTTCTCCTATTCTCATCTGCCAGCACTCCTGCCATCTTTCTCAATATCTCTATGCTCAATAACAACACGGTTCTCCCGCTGTTCCAGATATCTGCCCAGCTCATTTGCAATAGCCACTGAACGATGGCGTCCTCCGGTACAGCCAATACCGATGACAAGTTGAGATTTGCCCTCTTTGATATAATTAGGAATAAGAAAATCCAGCATTGAGTAAAGTTTTTCCAGAAACTCAGTTGTCTCAGGCATGCTGAATACATATTCCTTAACATCCTCATTCTTTCCCGTATGTTTCCTCATTGACTCAATATAATAAGGATTTGGGATGAACCTGACATCAAAAATCAGGTCACATTCGATTGGAATACCATACTTAAAGCCAAAACTGATTATGTTGATAATGAGACCCGTCATGGCGCTATCCCGTCCAAGGATGCCGGTAATTGCTTCCTTAAGCTGCTTTGGAGTAAGAGTTGATGTGTCAATGACATAATTCGCACGATCCTTAATTTTCTGAAGAACCCGCCTCTCTTCAGCAATTCCCTTGACGAGCCTGCCCTCAAGAGCAAGAGGATGCGATCTGCGGGACTCCTTATACCGTTCTATGACTACCTTGTCCGAAGCTTCCATGAATAAAATCTCATATGTATGACCATCGCCGGTCAACGCATCCAGCGCTGGAAAAAGATCATACAAAAGTTCTCCACCCCGTATATCAATAACCACTGCAATTTTATCCATTTTTCTATAGCTTTGCGAAACCATTTCTGCTATTTTCGGTATCAAAAGAGGAGGCAGATTGTCTATGCAAAAAAAGCCTGCATCCTCAAGATGCTTTGCAACCAGGCTCTTACCTGCTCCTGATATCCCGGTGATTACAATAAATCTCATATATATTCCTCACTATTCTTCACCTACAATTTTTACCTCTGTCTGCAGCTGCACGCCAAATTCAGCATATACCCTATCCTGTATACTTTTTATAAGCGTTATCACATTAGTTGATGAAGCATTTCCTATATTCACAATAAATCCACAGTGTAAGCAGGATACTTCAGCCCCACCGATCCGCTTGCCACGAAGACCGCAATCCTGTACCAGCTTTCCGGCAAAATTCCCTTCAGGTCGCTTAAATATACTTCCGGCGCTGGGCAATTCCAAAGGCTGCTTTTCCCGACGTTTTGTCCGGTACTCCGCCATTTTAGCACTGATTCGTTCCCTGTCTCCCTTTTTCAGGCTTATGATGGTTTTTAGTACAACCCCGCCGTCTGTCTGAATAAAGCTGGATCTTTTACCAAAGCTGTGCTGTTGATGATCCAAAAAACATATCTGCCCATCAGGACGCAGATATTCCGTCTGCTTCACAACAAAAGACATCTCGCCGTCATATGCGCCCGCATTCATTGCAACTGCACCGCCAAGTGTTCCTGGTATACCTTCGGCAAATTCAAGCCCGGTAAGTTCATTTTCCAGTGCTATTCTGGCCAGCCGGGACAGCAATATTCCTGATTCGGCCGTTATTTCTTCTCCTGTAATATTATATGAATTCATGTTATCCATGATCTGGACAACAACACCTCTGAAACCCTTATCACGAACGATTAAATTAGTGCAGTTTCCCACCACAAGCAAAGGAATCTCCATCCTCTTACAGCATTGGAGAATCTGCATCAGTCCTGCTATGTTATGAGGCTTAACAAACACATCCGCCGGGCCGCCTGTTTTAAATGAGGTATGATACGCCATCGGCTCATTAACTGTAATGACGCCGCTACTTTGTATTTGCTCTAAAAGCTCTGTTATGACTTTCTGCTCCAAATCCCTGCCCCTTTCAAAGCTCCTGGTTTAATCATATTTCAAAAATCGCTCGCTGATTACTTTCGCTGCATTATATCCCATCTTTTTCTGACGATGGTTCATAGCCGCAACCTCAACAATGATGGCCAGATTTCTACCGGGTCTGACCGGAATCACCAGAGAGGGTACAGAAATGCCCAATATATCGGTGTACTGTTCGTCCAGACCCAAACGGTCATATATCTTGCGATTGTCCCAAAGTTCCAGCTTGATTACCAGATTAATATTTTCCTGTATTTTGACAGAACCCATACCATACAAGTTCTTCACGTCCAGAATGCCTATCCCTCGGATCTCAATGAAATGTCTAATATTTTCAGGTGCGGCACCAAGTAAAGTTCTGTCGGATACTCTTCTTATCTCAACAATATCGTCAGCGATCAGTCTGTGCCCTCGTTTCACAAGTTCAAGAGCTGTTTCGCTCTTACCGACGCCGCTCTCTCCTAATATAAGTATCCCCTCGCCGTAAACCTCCACAAGGACACCATGCTCTGAAACTCTCGGTGCCAGCATTACATTCAGGTAGCGTATAAGACCACTCATAAACCTAGATGTAATATCATCAGTCTTAAGGATTGGAATGCAGTGCTTTTTAGATACTGTGATCATTTCCTCAAAAGGCTCGATATCCCTGGCAATCACAAGGCATGGAAAACCGGTTCTAAAATACTCATCCAATCTTCTCAGGCGCTCCTGTGGAGACAGGCTTGCCAGATATGTTGTCTCAACTTTGCCGATAATTTGTATCCTGTCCGTCCCGAAATATTCCATGTAGCCGGAGAGCTGAAGTCCGGGTCTGTTGACATCCGATGTGGTAATATCAATATCTTTGTTGCACCCCTCCGCACTAACTAGCTCCAGCTGGAACTCCTTGATCAAATCATTCAATTTTACAGTAAACATTGCCAACCCTTTCACCTCCCGGTTATTTGCCTCTAGGGTTCTAATCTGACTGCTATAAGATTATACCCAGATTAAATTATATAACAATTCACCCGATTATGCGATAGTGATGTAAAGGGAGTGCCCACACATATAATAAAGCTGATAAGAAAAACTCCTATCAGCCTTAAGAGATATCTAAACTTTTTAATTGAAAGATTTTACATATAACTTTATGATTGCTATGCTTGCCTTTCCTTATAATGATGCGCTTGCTCGAGCATCATGTCTTTGACCTTCATCAGCCTGGTCAGATTACCACGCTCATTTTCATCCAGCTTCATGACAATATATTTGATCGTTTCCTCCAAATTAGGTATCAGCACGTATTCCAATGCATTGACACGTCGGCGTGTCTTTTCGATCTCATCTGCCATCAGTTGAGCAGATTTCTCCAGTTCAGCCAACTTCAGCAAATCACCGGTCAGGTCAGACAATGTTGCAATAGCGCCATCCAACTCACCTGTTGTATTGGCAAAACCATAGGGATAGATATCCCCTTCATCATCAGACTTAAATGTAAACTCCAGAACCGGTACATCCACGCTCATAATATTACGGGTCGATGTGTTCAGCTCGATTTTCTGCTTTGGAAACATCAGTGCTTCCTCCAGCAGTTCCGAATTCATCTCGGCTCTGGCCATGACAAAACGCGAATGAACAATCTGAAGCTGCGCCTCTACGATTTCACGAAGGCTTTTATTCTCCCGGACGATATCCAGGAATCTCTTCATCAATTCATCACGCTTATCTTTCAAAAGCTTATGACCTCTCCTGGCAGTCCTCAGCCTTTTCTTCAGGCTGGTGAGGACCATTCGGGTCGGGCTCACATTCATTCTGGCCATAGTAGCAATTCTCCTTCATTCAGGCCTTATCAGACAGATATTTTAAACCATTTCCGGGAAGAAATCCTGCTGTTACTTTCCGGGCGTATATTTATCAATCCTTTTCAGATAAGTATTTATCAATAAACTCCTGTTTGATACGCTTCAGTTCGCCTACAGGCAATATGGACAACAGCTTCCAGCCAAGTTCAAGTGTTTCGATGATTGATCTGTCCTTATCAAAGCCCTGAGCTACATACTCACCTTCAAAAGCATCCGAAAACTTAGCATAAAGCTTATCAACATCCGTCAGTGCCGCATCACCCAGTATGACCGCCAGTTCCTTCGCTTCCTTGCCCCTTGCATAGGCAGCAAAGAGTTGATTCATTGTATTTGCATGGTCCTCACGTGTCTTCCCGACACCGATTCCTTTATCCTTAAGACGCGACAGTGAGGGCAGAACATCTATCGGAGGTGTGACACCCTTTTTATGGAGCTCACGGTTCAGAATAATCTGACCTTCTGTAATATATCCTGTAAGATCCGGAATTGGATGTGTCTTATCATCCTCAGGCATGGTCAGAATTGGTATCAACGTAATACTTCCATCGAAACCTTTCTTTCTTCCGGCACGTTCATACAGTGTCGCCAGATCGGTGTATAGATATCCGGGGTATCCACGTCGTCCCGGAACTTCCTTACGGGCGGCAGAAACCTCACGGAGCGCTTCGGCATAATTGGTAATATCAGTTAAGATAACCAATACATGCATTCCCTTCTCAAAGGCGAGATACTCTGCAGCAGACAGAGCCATACGGGGAGTTGATATACGTTCGACAGCAGGGTCATTGGCAAGATTCATAAACAAAACAGCTCTGTCAATTGCTCCTGTTTTTTTGAAATCGTTAATGAAGAAGTCTGCTTCTTCAAAGGTGATGCCGATAGCACCGAAAACAACCGCAAACTTGCTATCTCCTCCCAGAACCTTTGCCTGTCGGGCTATCTGTGCAGCCAACTGTGCATGAGGCAGACCGGATCCTGAGAATATGGGCAGCTTCTGTCCGCGTACAAGTGTATTCAGTCCGTCGATAGCTGATATACCTGTCTGGATAAACTCTGATGGATAGTCACGTGCAGCCGGATTCATCGGTAATCCATTGATATCCAGTCTGTTGTCAGGGATAATTTCAGGTCCTCCGTCTATAGGTTTCCCAAGGCCGTCAAAGACACGCCCCAGCATATCCATAGAAACAGGCATTTCCATTCCACGGCCAAAAAAACGTACTTTGCTGCTCGACAGATTGATGCCGACAGCACTTTCAAACAGTTGGACGACCGCAGTAGAACCGTCAATTTCAAGAACCTTGCAGCGGCGGACCTCACCGTTGCCGAGCTCGATCTCACCTAATTCATTAAAAGCAACGCCTTCAACATTCTGCACCATCATTAAAGGGCCGGCAACTTCGGATATGGAACGATATTCCTTCAACATTCTTATTCACCCTCCTTTGAAAACAGTGCATCCATCTGGTCTGCCAATTCTTTTTCAATCACGCCATATTCCTTGTCAATCTGATCCATAGGGACATATTTAGCTCGCCCGATTTTCTCTCTGACAGGCAATCCAAAAAGCTCCTTCATATCCACATTCTTTTTAACGGCATCCTGAGACATATTATAATACGTCAATATTAATTTCAACATCCTGAACTGCTTATTCATCGTCGAATAAGTATCCACTTCATGGAAGGCGTCCTGGTGAAGATAATCCTCGCGAATGGACCTGGCAACCTCCATAGTGACCCTGTCCTTTGCGGACAATGCATCTATACCGACCAGCCTGACGATCTCATCCAGTTCAGCTTCCTCCTGCAGAATCTTCATCATCTCGGCACGGTAGTTGTTGTAATCTCTTGAAATATTACTGTTGTACCAGTCCTCCATTCTATCAGAATACAGAGAATAGCTGGTCAGCCAGTTAATAGCCGGAAAGTGACGACGATATGCAAGGTTTGAGTCAAGTCCCCAGAACACTTTGACAATACGCAATGTGGCCTGAGTTACGGGCTCGGAGATATCACCGCCCGGAGGCGAGACAGCTCCAATTGCTGAAAGCGAACCCATCCGGTCTCCTGATCCCAATGTGATAACCTTACCTGCACGTTCATAGAACTGTGCAAGACGGGAAGAAAGATATGCGGGATAACCCTCCTCGCCAGGCATTTCCTCAAGTCGTCCGGACATTTCACGAAGTGCTTCAGCCCAACGTGATGTTGAGTCGGCAAGCAGTGCTACTGAATAACCCATATCACGGAAATATTCGGCAATAGTGATGCCTGTATAAATAGACGCTTCACGGGCAGCAACCGGCATATCAGATGTGTTTGCTATCAGAACCGTTCTTTTCATCAGTGGCTCGCCACTTTTAGGATCCTTTAACTCCGGAAATTCCATCAGAACATCCGTCATTTCGTTTCCGCGCTCTCCGCATCCTATATAAACAACAAGATCGGCATCGGCCCATTTGGCCAGCTGATGCTGAACAACAGTCTTTCCGCTTCCGAACGGTCCTGGGATTGCTGCAACACCTCCCTTTGCAATCGGGAATAGCGTGTCTATAATCCTCTGACCAGTAACCATTGGCTCATCCGGTGAAAGCTTCGATTTGTACGGTCTTTCCTTACGGACCGGCCACTTTTGCATCATAGGCAGATCTTTGTTCGTCCCGTCTGCCATTTTTATGACAGCAACCGTTTCATCAATTGTGAACTCACCTTCCATGACTCTTACGACAGTTCCTTCAGTTCCAACAGGAACCATAATCCGATGTTCAAAAATACTGTTCTCCTGAACCGTACCCAGAATATCTCCAGCGATCACAAGAGCTCCAACTGCCACACTAGGCTTAAACAACCACTTTTTCTCATGATCCAGTGAGGAAATATTAATACCACGTGTAATGTTGCTCCCAATCGATTTCCTCATGGTTTCCAGAGGGCGTTGTATTCCATCGAATATGTTTTCCAGCAGACCCGGTCCCAATTCAACACTGAGCGGAACCCCTGTGGAAATGACCGGACTGCCCGGTCCAAGACCGGATGTTTCTTCATATACCTGTATAGATGCCCTGTCACCGTGGATCTCGAGTATCTCACCGATGAGCTGCTGCTCACTGACACGTACCACGTCGAACATGTTGGCATTCCGCATTCCTTCAGCTATAACCAAAGGTCCTGATACTTTCTTTATCGTTCCCTGGCTCAATCCATATCCCTCACTTTCAGCTTTATCCATTTGCGAATTATTCGCACACTCAAGAATGATTTTGCAATATACATACTACTCATCTACACACGTTAATCATCCCGGAAAAGAATGTCGGCACCAACTGCCTTTTCGACGCATCTCTTCACACCACGCATTCCGATCCCAAGACTTCCCTGAACCCCAGGAATCGGTATGATAGCTGGAAATCGCTTTTCCCGGTATTGATTGATCTCATTTTCAATGTTAACCGCAGTTTGTTCTGTAATATAGATCACTGCATATTGATTCGCAGCCAAATCTTCTAAAATATCGGCCGCCTGCTCCTTGTTTTCCACAGGGAAAACAGAGAAGCCCAGTGCAATAAAACCCATTACAGCATCTTTTTCTCCGATTACTCCGACTTTATACATAGCTTTCCCGTAACCTTTCCCTAATCAGTTCAGCAGGCAATTTATTAATCTTGCCGGTCATAATAATCCTGACATTTCTGATTTCGGCCTCTTTTGCAAAGAGATATGCAATCAGAGGCTCAACTCCCATAGTTACTTTCTTTGCTTCACTTATGAATTTCATTAAATAATCGTCCAGCTGCTTTTCGAGAGCTGAAATACTCTTTTTCGTATTATATAGTTCCCACCATTTTTGAACTATCTCACCATATTGGCTGGTGTAGATCCCCTTAACAAAATCATCTACTGACTTTTCACTGCTTTCCAGGTAAACCTTTTCGGGAACCGACCCGCCCTCCAGAAGAATCTTTTTAATAAAATCCCATGGCTTTTTTAATAACCTGGCACGAATAAACATCTTGATATTAGTGATATCTGTCACGATCTCCGAAATCTTGTGCAGATATAGGCTGTTAATCTCTTTTAAATCTGATGCGAATTGGTGATAAGAAGCCCTGTCCAGTAAAAGATCCACTGTCTGGGGATCCTGTGTCTTGGAAAAAACATCACGTGTCTGTTCAATAGCCTCCTGCATCAGAGGTGTCAACTCATTGTAACTTCTCTCCCTAATCATGCGGCTCATTGCTTCGCTGCTTATAGTTCCGGTTTCCATCAGGATGGCCGGTATCTGTTGGACTGAAAACTCAGCCTTTAGCAGTACCTTTATGTTAAAATAATCATGCCTTCTTTGAAAGGCCTCGATCAATTCGACCTGAGGAGCTATTTCCATAAGCAGCATATAGCATTTCTTCATTTCGTCAGTCAGAAGTTCTTCAAAAGCAAAAATGCCTGTGGTATTAGCGCCTGACATCCCATATTCTGATTCTGTCAGCACCTTATAGGCCTCATCTGCAGCAGTCGCCTCAATCATCCGCTCGAATTGGTTTTTCCCCAGTAATTTAGGCTCCCTTGCCCTAATCCGGGCAGAAGCATATGCATAATCACCTTCATTTATTCTTAGCATTATAAATCCCTCTATCATATCCTGTTGCAAAATCGATCTGATAATCAAACTTAAAACAGCATCCTGACTACATCAGACTCAAGCTCTGTCCGAAGCATGCCAAACAGGATTTCAAATGTACTGTTGATCTCCATTTCACCGCTTTTCAGAACAAATCCCCCGGCAGTTTTGATAAACTGGTCTGAGAGTTTCAGTGATCCTTTTCTGCCTGTATCGGCAATGCGTTTATTTATATTACCGGCAAAGCGGCTATCCATCCGCTTTGCATCCTTCTCCGAAAGGAGGATCTCACCAGTCTCATTACCGGCCGCATCTGCAATCATCTGCTCAAGCAGCTTCTGATAGTCTTGATCTTTCATCTGACATATCTTCTCCAACGCTTTTTGAAATGCTGCTTCGATTATTTCCTGCTTTGCACGAAGTATTTCTTTGCGCCCCTCAAGTCCGGCTATAGCAATGAATCGTTTATAAGACTCCGCTGCGTCAGTTTCAGCTTTCTGTAACAGAGTCGCTCTCTTTTTCGCAATATCCGCAGAAGCCTGTTCCATAATTGCCTGAGCATCCTTTCTGGCCTGCTCTTCTATGGTCAGGGCTTTCGCTTTCGCATCCTCTATGATCTTCGTTTTAATCTTTTCCGTTCCTGTCATTTGGATTGCTCCTTTGTTTTCCTTCTGCAAAAAATCCTCATCAATGATGAACTTTTATGCAAATAACTGGTCTGCGCCGTTACCGGGGCCTGGAACCTCCGGTTATCAGCCGATCATTAATATTGATACAATCAGTGCCAATATTGCAAACATTTCAACCATCAGCGCAAGAGTAATAGCGCTTCCAAGTGCTTCAGGACGCTTTGAAATCAGTTGGATTCCCGCTGATGCAACTTTCCCCTGGTAAATAGCCGAAATCCAGCCGACAATACCGATTGGAAGGCCTGCTGCTAAGAGGTGAAGTCCATCCTGCATCGTCATGGCCGGATCAATTTTCCCTATGATCAGGAAAGCGATAACAAAGCCATAAATTGCCTGAGTACTTGGGAGAGCTTCCATAAGCATAACAGATCCGAATTTGGACGGATCCTCAGATAAAACTCCGGCCCCTGCCTGTCCAGCCAGACCTACCCCTTTAGATGACCCGATACCGGCGACAAAAAAGGCAACAGCGGCTCCCAATAAAGCTAATAATTGTCCATCAAAAAAATCAAGCATTGTTCTTATACCTCCAATAATAAGTTTTATGCGGTAATATCCACCTGTCCAGGCAACAGAAGCTTAATCGACCGCATCGGGTTTCACTGCAAAATATTTTGTATTTGCTTTCAAAGGTCTGAAGGGTTTCCCTCCGCCTGTGAAAAACTTACCAAAGAACTCCAGATACTGAAGCCGGCACGAATGTACATAAGCTCCCAGCGCATTAATCGCAAGGTTGATCGTATGTCCGATCAGCAATATTACCACCGCAAGCAGCATCTTTAAAATTAGTGGAAAATCAAACATCATACTCATTTGATTTACAATTGATGCAATAATTCCTGTCGCAAGTCCAAGAGCCAACAGCCTCGAATAGGACAAAATATCGCTCATAAAACCTACGACTCCATAAAGGCTTGACAGACCTCCGGTTATTCTACCAAAAATGTTCTTCCTGCTCCGTCCCTGAGTCAAAAGCATAAGCACTGCACCAATAATGAACACATATATTCCCGCATTAACAAGCGGAGCTGCTGCAACCGTATCAATTTTCGGAACATAAGGAAGCAATACAAGTATGAATCCTGTATAGAAGATATATACAAAGCCCACATCCATTATTGCATCCAGATATTTTCTGTTCCTGATAAGATTAGCTGCTCTCAGAGCTAAACCTGCATACATATGGATTACTCCAAACAGCAGAGACCAGCTCAGTAATAATTCCGGCTCCTCTATCGGATTGAGCCAGACTCCATATTTTGCAAGCGCCTCTATTCCAAACCATCCTCCAAACATCAGTCCCCAGAAAATGGTTGATATGCCACAATAAAAAATCAACTTCATAAATTTGCGGGTATTGCCCTCCAGCTTGAACTTCCACAGTGCCAAGCCTGCCACAAGCGCCAGAATAATTCCATAGCCACCATCTGACAGCATAAGGCCGAAAAACAACACAAAAAACGGTGTCATAACGGAATTGGGGTCAATTTCACGACTGTTTGGTAAACTATACATGTTTGAGACCGGTTCGCCTGCTTCAGCAATACCCTCATTTTTTAGAAAGACAGGGAACTCTTCATCTTCATCCGGTTCAGTGATATCGATACTGACAGTATACTTTGATTCCAGCCACTCTTTTGATTTCAACGCGATCTTCTCAGGGATCCAACCCTTTATTAAGAAAGTTCTCTTTGTCTCCATAACATTTCCTGCAGCGACTGTGCGTGCGTGTTCAATGGCAAGACTGTCATGAAAAGCTTCCAGTGATACTCTGTCCTTGCTCAGGCCATTGATCAGCTCAATTGCCTTCTCACGTTCATCAGAAATATCTTTAAGTCTGGTTCGCAAATTTTCAATATTTTCACTAATAGTTCCGGTCAATCCCGGGAAGGTTTCCTTAATGAATCCAAATGCCTTCAGACAGGATAAGCAATCTTGTTCCATTTCATGGTGATATACAACAAATATATAGTGCTGTTCCTTATCACTATGAATGACTTCCATTTCAGAATAAGGCGCTTTATTATTCAATTCATCCACTAACTGTGTTAATTGAACAGTGCTTGGAATCGTCCCGGGTAAAAAAAACGTTTTGCAAGTACCTGTGATTTCAAGAGATAGCGGGTATCCATTCCATGAAAGCAGTGAGGAGTATAAATTGTTGATCCTGTTTTCCTCATTTTTCAGCTGAATAAGGTGGTCCTCCTGCTCCCTGATCTCAGAAACCAAGTCCCTTATATTACCATTGTTTTTAAGTACATCGGTTAATTCAGATTTGGAGACTTCCTTGCGGCTTTGAAAAAGCCCCGTCTTTTGAGGGCAGTATTTATCCAGACTTGCTAATGCTGTACGGGTGTCGGCAATATTAGTGTCAATGACTGATATATCAGACTGAACAGACGGATGATCAGCCAGATCTTCACATTCATCCGCATCAATGACACTTATTTCAACAGCTCCGATGTCCATCAGACTTTCTATTACTTGCTTACGCTGGTCATCCATTCCCAGCATGGCTATCTTGCTCATTTTGACAATCACGGTTTCACAATCCTTCCAACTATGAAATCCACTGCATCATTGAGTTTATCATTCGAATTCTTTCTTATATCATTACATTGAGCCTGTATCTGCTCCTTTATTTCTTCAATATCCTGAAGTGCTTTCTCCTCAGAGGCACTGATTAAGCCTTTGGCTTCATTTTCAGCCTGCTCGACAAATGTGTCATATTTCACAGAAGCATCCTTCCTGGCTGCAGCAACAATCTCCCTTGCCTTTTGCATAGCCTGTGATTCAATTTGCTCCGCCTGGTCTTCGGCATCCCTGATTTCCTTCAGTATAGCAACAGACATTGATTCACCCCCTAATATTCAAATACAATTATACCATTGTTATTAAGATTAACAAGGTTATATTAACCTATAATATTCTGCCAATATTTGCTTCGACTATACAATGAAACGTTGCATCATTATCCTACTTATCCCTCAAATACTCATCAATCGCTATAGCTGCCTTCTTACCGGCTCCCATAGCCAATATCACTGTTGCAGCTCCCGTTACTGCGTCACCGCCCGCATATACGCCCTCGCGGCTGGTAGCGCCGGTTTCTTCATTGACAATGATGCCTCCCCATTTCTGAGTCTCAAGACCCGGGGTGGTAGATTTGATCAATGGATTGGGTGACTGGCCTATTGCTATTACCACTGTTTCCACATCCAGCACATGCTCAGAGCCCTGCTTGGGAACGGGCCTTCTCCTGCCTGAAGCATCCAGCTCTCCCAATTCCATTTCAACACATTCCATTCCCTTGACCCATCCGTCATCAGTTCCGATGATCTTCGTGGGATTGGTCAGCAGCTTGAACTGAATGCCTTCCTCCCTTGCATGATGGACTTCTTCCAATCTGGCAGGCATTTCTGCTTCAGAACGACGGTAAACGATATAAACGTTCTGCGCACCAAGCCTTCTGGCGCATCTTGCCGCATCCATGGCAACATTGCCGCCGCCTACAACAGCCACACTGTTTGTAACACGGACAGGTGTATCTGTCTCGGGGAATTTATATGCTTTCATAAGATTAATCCTGGTCAGAAATTCATTAGCAGAGTAAACGCCGTTCAGATTCTCCCCCGGGATTCCCATAAAGCTGGGCAGTCCTGCACCGCTACCTACAAATACAGCTTCGAAGCCTTCTTCTGCAAGTTCATCGAGTGACAAAACCTTACCGATAACCATATTGGTCATTATCTTAACGCCAAGCTGGCGAACAGAGTCAATTTCCTTCTGGACAAGCGCCTTTGGGAGCCTGAATTCCGGAATACCATACATCAGAACGCCTCCCGGTACATGGAAGGCTTCAAAAATGGTCACTTCATAACCAAGCTTAGCCAGGTCACCCGCACACGTAAGTCCCGCAGGACCGGAGCCAATCACCGCAACCTTTTTACCATTGCGCACGGTACATTCTACATGGCTCTCCCTGTTTTGCATAAACCAATCTGCGGCAAACCTCTCCAATCGGCCTATTCCGACTGGCTCGCCTTTCTTGCCCCTAACACAAAGCTGTTCACACTGTGACTCCTGAGGGCAGACTCTCCCGCAGACGGCAGGTAAGCTGTTTGTCTCCCTGAGCTTTTCATAGGCGCCTTCATAATTGCCTTCACTGATCAATTTTATAAATTCAGGAATCTTCACATTTACTGGGCAACCCGATACACAAGGCTTATGTTTACATTGAAGACATCTTTGAGATTCCTTAAGCGCCATCTGTTCTGTATATCCAAGAGCTACCTCACTAAAATTGCGGCTCCTTACATTAGGATCCTGTTCCGGCATTTTTGTCTTTTCCAATGACATATCAGGCATTTTCGGCACCTCCCAACCTACAGCTATGTTCTTCCATGGATTTCTTTTCCTGACCTTTATACATCGCTTGCCTTCGCATAGCCTCATCAAAATCTACTTTATGGCCGTCAAAATCCGGTCCATCCACACAGGCGAACTTCGTCTGTCCATCAACTGTCACACGGCATCCGCCGCACATTCCCGTACCATCAATCATTACCGGATTCATGCTGACAAGTGTTTTGATCCCGTACTGTTTTGTCAGGAGCGAAACCATTTTCATCATTATCAAAGGGCCTATTGCTATGACAAGATCGTACTTATTGCCTTCCTCTATCAATTTTTTCAAAATATCTGTAACGAAACCCTTATTTCCGTTCGAACCGTCATCGGTTGCAATATATAGCCGGGTGCTAGCCGCCTTCAATTCCTTTTCAAGAATGATCAAATCACTGTTTCTAAAGCCCGTAATCACATCCACTTCAGCTCCAAGGCTGTGCAGCTTCTTTGCCTGTGGATACGCAATCGCAGTGCCTAGGCCGCCTCCGATCACCGCTGCTTTCTTATAGCCATCCAGGTGGCTGGCAACACCAAGAGGTCCTGCAAAATCAAGGATTGAGTCGCCCTTCTCCAGTGAGCCCAGAAGCCTTGTAGTCTTTCCGACTTCCTGGAAAATAATCGTCACAGTGCCATTTTCCCTGTCGTAGTCTGCAATAGTAAGCGGAATTCTTTCACCCTCCTCATTAATCCTGAGAATGATGAACTGTCCGGGTTCAGCCTTCCTTGCTATATATGGTGCTTCAATCTCCAGCAGTTTTACTGCCGGGTTGAGTATTTCCTTTCTAATAATTGAAAACATAATAACCTCCAATACACACATATTTCATAAAAATAAGAACTGTATTCAATATTACAGTTCTTATTCTATAACTAGATGCATTACTAATTTATTATTTTAAACCAATACTCAATAAACTGCAATAGTTCCATTTCCGTATGCACCGACTTTGCTAACTCTGCCGCACTCTGCTAGCTCTGCCTCACACACGCCTGAGATTTTGCAGTCCACCCTACAGCGCCGCTGACGCTGTATCCGGTTCTGCAGCCTTCCTTCCAATTTCGCCGAAGCATTTTTCCAAATGTGCATTATCAATATCCTGCTTCAAAACTGCTGCCAAAATGAATGTTACCAGCAATGATACAGGAAGTGCAATAAATATCGGATCCACCATTGCCAGCGGAGCCAGTACCGTATCCTTCACTAGCGAAGTCCTGCCGGTTAGCAATCTGCACAACTGCAAACTTGCGGATTCTTTCTCATGTATAAAGAATATCCAGAAGAAGCTGGAGGCGAAGCCACATATCATGCCCCATTTTGCTGCTGCAGCCGGCATTTTTTTTACAAAAAGAGCACCGATGTAAGCCGGAAGAAATGAAGCTGCGCATAACCCAAAGAAGAGCGATGTGCCTGTGGCAATAATAGCCATGCTCGCATCAAGATAACTTGCAAGCCATGCGATGCCGGTACTGATAACAACTCCGACCAGCATGCCACCCTTTGAGAACATCATACTGTTTCCCTTGCCACCCATGCTCTTTTCATAAACATCCCTGCCAAGGGCTGTTCCCATTGTATGGAATTGGGAGCTCAGCGTAGACATTGCTGCTGCTAGCAACGTAATCAAAAATAGCGGTCCGAACCATT
>JAEYRF010000025.1 GCA_023409615.1 Bacillota bacterium
GCCGTAAAGAAGAAGCTTTTCTGTAAGTGTAGTTTTACCTGCATCAGGGTGGGATATTATGGCGAAGGTCTTCCTTCTTTGTGTCTCATTCTTGATGATTTCTTTTTTGTCCGACATCTATTTTGCATTCCTTCTATAATGATTTATTTTAGTTATTGCTCATAACAATACTACGTCTGAACAGTAATATATTTGCATCTCATATTAACTTATTTTTAAGGTTTCTGTCAAATACGCTTCCAAATATACTATAATATAATAGAGTATTCTTGGAACGGCTTTTGCGATATCGCAAAATGAACATAAACAGTGAGGTGAAAACAGATGACAAATACAAGTAATCAGATTAGGGTCCTTGTAGATAACCGTGAAGAAGTAGAGGTCAAGAGGGGCGTCACGCTGCTGCAGCTTTCCCGTGATTATGCCCAATCTCATTCGCAAGCTATAATTGCGGCTAGGGTAGATAATGATATCAGGGAACTCAGCTATATACTTGATCGGGATTGCAAGGTTAAGTTCATCGATCTGACAGAAGAAGATGGTATGAGGATCTACCGCAGAAGTCTTTATTTTATTTTTATGAAAGCGTCTTATGACCTTTTCCCGGACAGACGTGTAATCATAAGTCATGCGGTTAGTAAGGGATTGTTTTGTGAGTTGAGAGGGGAAAAAGAACTTGAAGTTGCCGATGTTGAGCAAATTGAGGCAAGGATGCATGAAATTGTAGCACAGGCGATACCATTTGAAAAAAGGGAAATTCCGCTGGAGGAGGCGGAGGCGCTTTTTAAGTCCACAGGAAGGATGGATCGTTATCACTCTGTGGAACATAGAAAAAAGAGCCTTGTGACAATCTATAACTGCGGCGGTATGGACGATTATTTTTACGGCTATATGGCGCCTGATACTGGATATATAAAGGTTTTTGAGCTCAGGCCTCACCTGGGTGGTTTGATCATTCGATTTCCTGAGAAATCCTCCCCGGGGACACTTCCAACATATGTTGAACAGGAAAAACTTTTCAATATTTACCTGGAGTTTAAGAAATGGGGAAGAATTCTTGAAGTTGAAAATGTTGGAGCGCTGAATGATTTGATCATGCAGGGTAAATCTACCTCGATCGTGAGAATTTCGGAAGCCCTTCATGAGAAAAAGATTGCAAAGATAGCTGATATGATTGCAAATAGCGGGCACGAAAAGCGCATTATACTTATCTCAGGTCCGTCATCATCAGGTAAAACAACATTTGCCCAAAGGCTTTCCATCCAGTTGCGTGTAAATGGGTTAAAGCCTGTGACGATATCCCTGGACGACTATTTTGTTAATCGTGAAGATACACCGAAGGATGAATTCGGCGATTATGACTTTGAGGCTCTTGAGGCAATCGATGTGAAGTTTTTCAATAAGCAGCTGAAGGAATTGATACAGGGGCTTGAGGTTGAGCTGCCGCTTTTCAATTTCAGTACCGGAACAAGAGAGCCGGTGGGTAAAAAGCTGCATATTGAAGACGATAACGTGCTTGTGATTGAGGGGATTCACGGACTGAATGAGAAGCTGACGAGTGAGATACCTGCACAGTCAAAGTTTAAGATATATGTAAGCGCATTGACATCGATGAATATCGATGATCACAACAGGATACCGGCAACGGACAACAGAATCATCAGGCGTATCGTAAGGGATCATCAATTCAGGGGCAGTAGTGCAGTGAGCACCATCAAAAGATGGCCTTCTGTCAGACGCGGAGAGGATAGAAATATTTTTCCGTTCCAGGAAAGCGCGGATATCATGTTTAATTCATCGCTGATGTATGAGCTTGGTATTCTGAAAACTTTCGCTGAACCGCTGCTCAATGAAATTGATAACACTACACCTGAGTATTCAGAGGCTCGCCGCCTTATCGAATTTCTCAGCTACTTTGTGCCGCTGGACAGTAAAGATGTACCGGCGAACTCCATAATTAAGGAGTTTATCGGCGGCAGCTGTTTTTATTAAGGGAAAAAGTGGGAAGTCAAAAAACCCGCTACTTTTGAAGTGAACCCCCTTCGTTAGACAAATTAACTAACGAAAGGGGTTTTTACCCATCTTCAGATCATCTGGCGCTTTTGTGGAAGAAGGTCGCGCAATCTGTCTCTTCTGATGTCATTGAGTCTTTGGGCTCTATCTGTATTTCCTGAGCTGTGCAATGATCTCCTTGCATATAAAAGTAACATGTATTAACCGAGCACTTTACTGCGTCATTCGGATGATTCATTTTAATTGTTTGCAATATTAAGCCTCCTTTTATTTATCCTTATAGTAATTTAACTACATGATTATTATTCTCCAGGTTACAATAAGATTATCCGCGCTGATAGGACGGCAAATATGTGCAAACGGCCATGTAGGTTTTTTCCAAGGGAAATCATCAAAATCAATTGTATATTTTGCTTAGTAATAGTATACTTAATAATATAATATTACAAAGTCGTGTTTGGAGGTAAGAGTATGGCATATCTATTAGGGGTTGATATCGGCACCTCAGGTACAAAGACAGTTCTCTTTGATGAGGTGGGGAACACTATTGCCAGCGCGCTCGAAGAGTATCCTCTTTACCAGCCCAATATAGGCTGGGCTGAGCAAGATCCGGAGGACTGGTGGCAGGCTACTGTAGGTGGCATCCGCAGTGTACTTGCCAAAAGCGGTATAAAAGCATCCGATATAAGTGGAATTGGTTTGTCCGGGCAAATGCATGGAATGGTGCTTCTGGATGCCGACAATAAAGTACTCAGGCGTTCAATCATCTGGTGTGATCAGAGAACGACAGCTGAATGTGAACAAATTACTTCGATCATAGGTGCGGAAAGACTGATCGAAATTACTGCAAATCCGGCACTTGTCGGATTTACCGCATCTAAAATCATGTGGGTGAAGAACAATGAACCTGCGATATTTGAAAAAGTGAAAATGATTTTACTTCCCAAGGACTATGTAAGATTCAGGCTTACAGGCGAATTTGCTACAGAGGTTTCGGATGCCAGCGGCATGCAGCTGATGGACATCCCGGGCAGATGCTGGAGCAATGAGGTACTGTCCAAGCTTGGGATTGACAGCAGTCAGGTTGCCAAGCTATATGAATCTCAAGAGGTCAGCGGCAGAGTAAACAGTAGTGCGGCATCATTGACAGGACTTTATGAAGGCACACCTGTGGTAGGCGGAGGCGGAGATCAGGCAGCCGGTGCTGTTGGAAATGGTATCGTTAAACCGGGAATCGTATCTTCAACCATAGGAACATCAGGAGTTGTATTCGCTTATCTGGATAAAATAAGTATCGATCCAAAGGGCAGAGTTCAAACTTTCTGTCATGCAGTTCCCAATACATGGCATGTAATGGGCGTAACGCAAGGAGCAGGATTCTCATTGAAATGGTTCAGGGATAATTTATGCAAGGATGAAATGAGCGTAGCTGAGCTCATGAATGTGGACCCATATGTTTTGATGGATCAGGAAGCCGAAAAAGTCCGTCCGGGCAGCAATGGACTAATATACCTGCCCTATCTCATAGGTGAGCGGACGCCTCATCTGGATGCTGATGCAAAGGGTGTATTCTTCGGACTTTCCACAGTTCATAATAAAAGGGATATGATCCGTGCCGTCATGGAAGGAGTCACTTACAGTTTGAGGGACTGCCTTGAAATAATCAGCGGAATGGGTGTTAGTGTCAGTGAAGTCAGAGCCTCAGGCGGCGGCGGCAAAAGCCCGTTGTGGAAACAAATGCAGGCCGATGTCTTCGGATCTCCCATCACTACTATCAATTCCAGTGAAGGCCCTGCACTTGGTGTTGCGCTACTTGCCGGTGTAGGTACCGGTGTTTACAGCAGCGTTGCGCAGGCTTGTGATACCGCTATCAAGGTCAAGAAGGTTCAGAACCCTGACATGGAGCTTTACAGTAAGTATTGCAAGTTCTATGAACTGTATGGACAGCTCTACAGATCCCTGAAAAAGGACTATAAGGATCTGGCGGCGATTATGAAGAGTGCCTATGGGGATGGTATATGACAAGAAGCAGGACAGGGAACAGTAAGTTTCTAAAAGCTTATAATGAAACAGGCATACTAAACGTAATCCGTACTATGAGGAGCCTGTCAAGAGCGGATATTTCAAAAGAAACCGGACTGTCGCCCACTGCGGCCGGCGCAATCGTCTCATCTCTGATCAATAAGGGCTATATCCGTGAAAACGGTTCAGGGAAGTCACGAGGAGGGAGAAAGCCTGTACTTCTTGAGTTGAAGCAGGATTCCTATTACTCCATCGGACTAGATGTGGATGTAGACAACATTTTGTTTATCCTGATGGATATAACCGGGAAGGTAGTATTTGAAAGGTCTGAGGCTTTAACTGATAATACGCCCGATGGAGCAGCATTGACAGCAGCCACATGCATCAGAGACATTATGCGTGAATACTCCATTGAAAAGGAAAGGCTGCTCGGCGTAGGCATTTCTGTACCCGGGATGGTAGATGCCGCATCCCATCGTATCGTTCTGGCGCCTAACCTTGGTTGGAAGGATGTGGACTTTGGTGGAATTTTGAAGGAGCATGTGAACCTGCCGGTGTATGTTGAGAATGAGGCAATGGCTTCTGCGATCTGCGAGAATTGGCTTGGAAGCTGCCAGAGAGACAGCAATTTTGTCTGTGTTAATATCAAATCCGGAATTGGGGCTGGTATTTTTACCGGTGGAAGGCCATATAGAGGAACTGATGGAAGTGCAGGCGAAGTTGGACATATTGTAGTGGATGAGAGCGGGCTGCGCTGTGGCTGCGGAAATTATGGATGTCTTGAAACAATCGCCTCGACAGGAAGGATCGTTGAAAAGGCAAGAAGGTTGGTAGTTGACGGAACTATGTCAACTCTCAAGTGGATCGATAATGCGAATGGTATGCGTATATACGATATTGCAAATGCTGCAAGAGCACAAGATGAGGCGGCTTTGGGCTTGCTGAAAGAGGCAGCTGCATATATTGGGATTGCATTATCCAATCTTGTGAATACGTTGAATCCTTCTAAAATAGTTATCGGAAAGGATTTCACGGTTTATGGAGATCTGGTAATGGATACAATAAGAAGCGTTATTGATCACAAAGCTCTGAAAAGACCGGCGGCAGGTGTGGAAATCATTGTATCGGGAATAGGGGAGCGCGTATCTACATTGGGCGCGGCTATAGTTCCGCTGAAGATATTGTTCGGGAGGTAAGTAGACCTGAAAGAATATTAACAAATATAAACAAATATAAACGAATGGAGGGTTTTAGTTATGGCGGAAATTTTTAAGGGTATTGAAAAAATCAAATTTGAAGGGCAGGGCACCGACAATCCATTAGCTTTCCAGTATTACAATGCTGACGAGATCGTTGCAGGCAAGAGGATGGAGGACCATCTGAGATTTGCGGTGGCATACTGGCATACATTCCAGGCAACCGGAAACGATCCATTTGGTGTTGGTACAGCAATTAGACCATGGGACAGCATCTCTGACAAAATGGAAGTGGCAAAGGTAAAAGTTGAAGCTAATTTTGAGTTTTGTGAGAAGATTGGGGCACCGTTCTTCTGCTTCCACGACAGAGATATTTCCCCGGAGGCTGACACACTGAAGGAGACAAACAGAAGATTAGATGAAATCGTAGGTCTTATTAAGGAAAGAATGAAAAGCAGCCCTGTGAAACTGCTGTGGGGCACGACCAATGCATTTGGACATCCAAGGTTTGTGCATGGCGCTTCTACATCTCCGAATGCAGATGTATTTGCCTTTGCATCGGCTCAGGTTAAAAAAGCGATGGAGATTACTCATGAATTAGGCGGCCAGAACTATGTGTTCTGGGGCGGTAGAGAAGGCTACGAGACTCTGCTGAACACAGATATGAAGCTCGAACTGGACAACCTTGCACGTTTCTTGTCTATGGCTGTGGATTATGCAAAAGAAATTGGATTTAAGGGGCAGTTCCTGATCGAGCCGAAGCCAAAGGAACCTACAAAGCACCAGTATGACTTCGATGCGGCAACTGTTATAGGTTTCCTGAAGACTTACGGACTTGACCCGTTCTTTAAGTTGAATATTGAAGCTAATCATGCATCTCTTGCGGCACACTCCTTCCAGCATGATCTGAGAGTGGCTCGTATCAACGGTATGCTTGGAAGCATTGATGCAAACCAGGGCGATACTATACTTGGTTGGGATACGGACCAATTCCCGACGAATATGTATGATACTACACTGGCTATGTATGAAGTTTTGAAGATGGGTGGGCTCACTACTGGCGGTATGAATTTCGATGCCAAGGTTAGAAGAGCATCATTTGAAGCTGTGGATCTTTTCTATGGGCACATTGCCGGAATGGATACCTTTGCAAAGGGACTGAAGGCAGCGGCAGCAATGATCGAAGATGGCAGGATCGACAAATTTGTTGCTGACAGATATCAGAGCTACAGCACAGGAATCGGCAAGGACATAGTTGAGCGCAAGGTTGGATTCAAGGAACTTGAGAAGTATGCACTTGAGAACGACAAGATCGTCAATGCTTCAGGCAGGCAGGAAATGCTTGAGAGTATTTTGAATGGATATATCCTGAAGTAAGATATTGAACAAGGGACAGGATATTGGAGTAATCAGAAGGTTCGATTGGGATGTGTTCAGCAGCAATGCGGACACATCCCTTTGTTAAAACCCGGATTGATAAGTAATAACATAAGTGAGGACAATGATATGGAAGACAAAAGAAAATTTGCAAAAATGTTTGATCACACGATTTTAAAGGCAGATGCTACAAGCAAGCAGGTTGAGCAGCTATGTAAGGAAGCGGTGGAGAATGGTTTTGCGTCGGTCTGCATTAATTCATGCTATACGTCGCTGACAGCAGAACTGTTAAAGGGTTCTGATGTAAAAACCTGTGTTGTTGTGGGATTTCCTTTAGGTGCAGTGTCTACAAAAGCCAAGGCCTTTGAAGCAAAGGAAGCTGTCGATTCCGGTGCGCAGGAAATCGATATGGTAATCAATGTCGGGGCTCTGAAGGAAAACAATCTGCAGTATGTATTCAATGACATCAAAGCAGTAGTTGATGCTGTAAATGAAGATGCAATTGTAAAAGTAATTATTGAAACCTGCCTGTTAACTGATGAAGAAAAGGTAACAGCATGCAAATTAGCGCAGCAAGCCGGCGCAGACTTTGTTAAGACATCAACAGGGTTCAGTACCGGTGGTGCTACAAAAGAGGATGTGTCATTGATAAGAAAGACAGTGGGAGAGAGCATGGGTGTGAAGGCGTCCGGCGGAATAAGGGATTACGAGACCGCTGTTGAATTGATAAAGGCCGGAGCAAGCAGACTGGGAACCAGCGCGACCGTAAAAATAGTTACACAGGCAGTTGAATCGTGAACTTATATTTACTCAGCATCCTGTGGTAGTAGTCAATGTAACTTTGTCGGGAATCATACACTCTTTTTTTATATGTTAAAACTCTATGAGTACATATATTTTGATCATCAAATATCAATAAATGAAGTTTCAATATTTAAACATGAAGCATAAATTGGCTAGTAGGAGAGAAACGTCCCCGGCAAAGGAAAACCTCATGATACAGCGGACAATACGACCATATGACAGGCAAAAAGTTCTGCAATATGCGCATAAGTGGGCTTATGCGAGAAACCCGGCCTACTTTGATTTCGAGAATCTGGGAGGGTATTGCACTAACTTTGCTTCTCAGTGTATTTACGCAGGCAGCGGCATCATGAATTACACCCCGGTATACGGTTGGTACTATATCAACTCCTACAACAGAACAGCTTCTTGGACCGGCGTGAATTATTTGTATGATTTCTTAGTGAATAATAGAGGCCCCGGACCATTTGCAGAGGTCACGGATATATCGGACGCGGAGCCAGGCGATATTGCCCAGCTCTCTTTTTCGAGCAGCACAGTTTTTGACCACTCTCCGGTCATCGTCAAGATGGATGAACAGCAGGGTTCAGAGGGCATTCTTGTTGCTGCCCATACTTTTAATGCAGATTATTACAGGCTGTTGGACTTTGAGCCTGCCCATATAAGATATCTGCATATCATTGGAATCCGTGAATAACAAAGCCCGACAAATGCCGGGCTATTGTGCTCATATTTCTATAGGTTTACTAACGTTTCTATTTTGTTTTTTTAACAACCTTGATGTCTTCCTCTGTCAGAACTTTCTCAAGGTCAAGCATAAGTATCAGTCTGTCACCAATCCTTGCAGTACCGCTAAGGAACCTGTCCTTCAGGTTGGATAGTGCTTTGGGAACAGGCTCGAATGCTGATTCATCGACTTTGACGATCTCATGTACTTCATCAACAATGATTCCGATTTCAGCAGCAGAAGTATTGGAAATAATAGTTCTGGTACTATCGTCAAATTCAGGAGAGGACAGGTTAAAACGTTTTCTGAGATTGAATATGGTGTAAACCTTTCCTCTAAGATTTGCCAGACCCTCGATATAACTTGGTGCATTTGGTATTTTGAATATCTCAAACATTCTTTCTATACTGCTGATGCTTTCAATGTTAAGGCCGAATTCCTCTCCATTGATGGTAAAAATGACAAATTGACGCATACTCATTCTGACCCCTCCCTTTTCTGTAAAATCGAGCGAATCGACTGTTATGAACGATAACTGGCATTGATTTTCACATAATCGTATGAGTAATCGCAGGTCCATACACGATCTGCATAAACACCATTGCCAAGTTTGATCAGCAGCTTCACCTCGTTCTTTTTTAATAATGCATGGACGGTATCCTCGTCGAAATCAACCGCACATCCACTTTTGCATACTAAATGGTCGCATATATATATATCGGTATAATTGGGATCAAATTCAGCACCGGAATAACCGACTGCTGTAAAAATCCTGCCCCAGTTGGCATCTTCACCAAAGATTGTGGTTTTCACCAGAGGAGATTTTGCTATGGAAGAGGCTGCTTTGTAGGCGTCCTCGGGACTTTTGGCACCTTCGACCAATACCTCAATCAGCTTTGTTGCGCCTTCGCCGTCTCTGGCAATTTGTCTGCTAAGAAAAGTACATACTTCCTCCAGACCGTTTCTAAAGGTTTCATAATCCTCTCCTTCATTGATTATGCCGGCATTGTCGGCCATGCCGTTAGCGAGGATCAGCACCATATCGCACACACTGGTATCGCCATCTATAGTGACTCTGTTGAAGGTTTTCACGACAACTTCCTTCAATGCTTTATCCAGCAGCTTACGGGATATGTTTGCATCTGTTGTGATAATACCAATCATCGTTGCCATATTGGGGTGAATCATACCTGATCCTTTTGCCATACCGCCTATTACGACATTGGCTTCCTGTAGATTCAGCTCAACAGCTATTTCTTTGTACAGTGTGTCAGTCGTCATGATGGCTTCCTCGGCGTCATGACCACCATCAGGATCCATCCCGGACACTAGTGCATCAAGTCCCGGACGGATTTTTTCCATATCAAGAGTCTTTCCAATGACACCCGTGGATCCGACAAGAATGTCCCCGGGAGTACATTCCAATAGATCTGCGGTAATCGTTGCAATCTCCAGGGCATCCTCATATCCCTGTTCACCGACGCATGCATTGGCACAGCCGCTGTTGATTACAATCGCGTTCGCGTACCCGCTCTTTATGTGATCCATCGTAAGCTGCAGGGAATGTCCCTTTACTTTATTGGTGGTGAAAACGCCGGCCACAGCAGCGCTGTCTTCAGAACATATAATTGCAAGATCCTTTTTACCATCTTTCTTTAAGCCGCAGGCAACTCCGGTTGCAAAAAAGCCCTCAGGTGCCGTGACCCCTCCATTTATTTTATTCATCCTATCACTCCAGACATATTTAAATAAGTATTTTTACCTTCTGCTTCAAACAAGTAAATTATACAAAAATATGCCGCCAGATTCAATAAAATGTGAAAATAAAGGAAGTACCCTTGAATGATAAAAGATATTGTTGCAACAACCCAATAAAATGACACTAATCGAATGATATTCGAATTTAAACTCCAATAATGAATGGATATAATTACATCATGATATGGTTGCGCATCCATGACTAAAAAAATATGGTTGGGAAGGGTAATGAAAATGAAAAAAGTATTAGCCGTTTTTCTTGTGTTGTGTTTATGCATTGCCACGCTGGCTGGTTGTGGCGGTGAACAGGCTTCCTCCGATTCCGGGGCTGCAAAAACAGCAGGAGACGCATCAGGAGATAACGCTTCGGCGGGTGGATCTGTTAAAACAGGTGAAATAGTAAAATTGACTGCTATTATGACAAAACATGCGTTGACGAAAGAACTTTCCCAAATGGAATGGCTGCAAAAAGCGGAAGCAGATGCAGGTGTTGAAATCGAGTGGCAGGAAGTCACCTCCGATTGGCCGCAAAAGAAAGCAACCTTGTTAGCAAGTGGCGATGTTCCGGATCTAATAATAGGAAACGGTAGTATCTTGGATACCGAATTTGGTCAGTTCCCGGGCGTTTTTGAGGACTTGTCGCCTTTGATTGACCAGTATATGCCGAATGTGAAGTCGATGCTTGAAGCTCATCCTGAGACCATGGCTATCGCAAAACAGCTTGATGGTAAAATTTATGGATTGCCAAAATACCAAAGATACTGGCCTGATACTATTACCAGACAGTATATAAACCAAAAATGGCTGGACAACCTTGGATTAAAGATGCCTACCAATTGGGATGAATTGTATGATGTTCTGGTAGCATTTAAAGAGAAGGATGCCAATGGTAATGGAGATTTAAATGATGAAATCCCGATGGATTTTGCTCCTACCGGCTTGGGTGTAGGTGTTGTAAATTTTGGTGCATTTATACCTACTGTTATGCTTGGAAGTCTTGGCATTACTACGTCTCAGAGCGAATATGGATTCTTTGTTGAAGATGGCAAGGTAAAGAATTTTGTAGCTGACGAGCGTTACAAGACTCTTCTCAAATTCTTGAATAAATGTTATAGTGCCGGATTGGTTAACAAAGAAGTATTTACCCAGGACTATACGAAATTCCAGGCTACCGCACGCGGAAATGGTGATGTAGCTGCTGTTGGTTTCACATGGGGATGGGATGCACTTGACAGGTTTGGTACAGCTCTGCATACACAGTATTCGTCAATGGGACAACTGAAAGTATCTGCTGATGCAAATTATCCATTATCATGGGACTATGCATACAACACACTGAATTTTGGAGCCAACTGTGCTGTAATGTCATCAAGATGCAAAAATAAAGAAGCAGCTGCCGGTTTCCTCAACATACTCTATGATCCTGTAGTAAGTATGCAGGTGCTCTTCGGTTCAATAGGGCCAAACATAAAGGATAACGGAGATGGTTCATATACAATATTGCCTCCGGAAGATCCCAATATGGATCCGGGCACATGGAAATGGACATCAAGCTGGGCTGATAACGGAGCAATGAACATAGCTGATACTCTTAATTTAACTCTTGGTGCGGATATGCAGGCTCTTGACGAGCAGATGGCCGCACTCAAGCCAATCATGGATAATATTGACAAAGATAATGATATTTATCCGTCAATATTTATGAAGTATACCTTAGAGGATAATGCGACTTTAGGTATCAACAATACAAATATTATGAATCTTGCTCTTTCCAAATGGGCTCAGTGGATCACTAACGGAGGTATAGATCAGGATTGGGATGCATACATAGAAGATCTGAATAAGACCGGTATCAATCAGAGCATTGAAATCATACAGAATAAGTATAATGAGTACAAGAACAGCAAATAATCGGTAGAAGCATGGAAAGATGCCGTACTGTATGAATTGATGGTATGGCATCTTTCTGGTGTCATGGAGGGAATATCATGGACAACATAGATTTGAGCCGCAAACCGCATACTATAAGTACAAGACTGAACAAAGGAACGGGTATTTTCGGTACATTCAGACGGGACTGTCAGCTTTGGCTTATGCTTCTGCCAGCGATAGCAGTAATATTTATCTTTAACTATCTTCCGATGTATGGAATTCAGCTTGCCTTTCGTGAGTACAAGTTTGATTTCAATGTATTAAAAGGGCTTAGCGGTGGCACTTTCCGTGGATTGCATTATTTTGATCAATTTATCAACGGCTATATGTTTAAGGATTTAATGAAAAACACTCTATTAATAAGCGTTACAACTATCCTGATGGGGTTCCCGGCTCCTATTTTGCTTGCCCTTCTGCTTAATCAGATCAAGAACGCAAAAACTAAGAAGATTATGCAAACTACTGTTTATATGCCTCACTTCATTTCTATTGTAGTTATGGTGGGGTTGATGAATGTCCTGCTTTCACCAAATACAGGTATTATTTCACATGCGTTATCAGCCATTGGACTTGGCGACACCAATATACTTGGCGAAGTCAATACATTTGTACCACTGTTTGTAATTTCTGATATCTGGCAGCACTGCGGGTGGAACAGTATTATATATCTGGCTGCCTTATCAGCGGTTGATCCTGAGCTATATGACTCATGTAAAATTGATGGTGCCAAGAAATGGCAAACCATAATATATATAGATATACCGACAATAACACCGACCATAATCATATTATTCATTCTCAGTATGGGAAATATCCTCAATACGGGCTTTGAAAAGATTTTTCTTATGCAAAACTCCTTGAACCTTCCGGCCTCAGAGGTTATATCTACATATACCTACAAGATCGGTATTCTTTCCAACCAGTTCAGTTTATCTTCGGCGATAGGATTATTTAATAATTTGATCAATTTTATTTTTCTATATTTCACTAATCTCATCTCGAAACGGAATGCAGTTATGAGTTTGTGGTAGATGATTTTTTAAACAAAGTAGTGTTCTATTATTGAAAAAGATGGAGGCCGGTTATGAGTCTGATTAGTAAAAAGAATAAAAATGTCAATGAAACTATTTTTGATATACTTATTGCTGCTTCTTGTGTTATCATTTTTCTTATTGTTGCTTATCCTATATACTTTATTATCATTGCATCAGTCAGTGATTCAACCTTTGTATCAAGAGGTGAGGTAATCCTGATCCCCAAGGGTTTCAGTATGTTCGGATATAATGAAATTTTTCACGATTCGCGTATATGGACAGGATATAGGAATACGTTTATTTATACCTTTGTAGGAAGTGCTGTAAACCTTATGGTTACTGTTCCGGCAGCCTATGCACTATCAAGACGGGAATTCAAAGCGCGACGGTTCCTAATGTTGTTTTTTGTCTTTACCATATTTTTCAGTGGGGGACTAATTCCAACCTATGTTCTAATGAACGGCTTGAAACTAACAAACACTATGCTTGTTTTTATCATTCCATTCAGTTTGAATGTTTTCAACTTGATTATTACCAGGACTTTTATTGAGACGTCCATTCCGGCTGAATTATTTGAGGCGGCATCCATCGATGGCTGTACACATTTCAAGTTCTTCTTCAGCATAGTATTGCCTTTGTCAAAAGCTGTAATCTCAGTAATTGGGCTTTATTATATGGTAGCTCATTGGAATGATTTTTTCACAGGTCTAATTTATATCAGGACCAATAAATTACAGCCGCTCCAGCTGGTGTTGAGAGATATTCTTCTGACCAATCAGGCTTTTTCGCAGGGTGCAGGAGCAGGAGGTTCAGCTGGCGGTTATGCTCAAAAGTATGCGGACCAGATTAAATATGCTGTTATTATCGTTTCAACAGTACCAATCCTTATTGTCTATCCATTCATACAAAAATACTTCGAGAAAGGCGTTATGATAGGATCAATAAAAGGATAACGATATAATATATACAAATCGCGTAATGTTTGTGGTAAAATATCAATATGTATAAACATAATTTTCCTTAGAAAATCAGGTATGGGAGGGACTTGTGTTGAAACTTCTTGTGGTCGATGATGAGCCTATTCACAGACGTGAGCTGGCTAATTTAATCAGGACATTACGAAGCAGCTATGAGGTCTGGGAAGCTGAAAACGGAAAAGAGGCCCTCGAAGTAATGAATAACCAGGATTTTAATATCCTTGTTACTGATGTCAAAATGCCATTGATGGATGGGTTGGAGCTGATAGAAGCCCTCGGAGAGCGCGTTGACAGGATGAAGGTGATTGTGCTAAGCGGATATGAGTACTTCGATTACGCAAAGAGAGCTCTAAAACTTGGCGCCTGTGATTATGTACTAAAGCCTATTGACGAAGATGCTGTAGAGGGTATGCTTCAAAATGTGGAAGACCTCATTGAGAAGCAAATGGATAGTGAGAAAGCAAATAAAATGCTTCAACAGCAATTGGACAAGACCTATCCCATGTATATCGATCATGTGATGAACCGGTTTACTCAATGCGGAAATGAAAAGGATGAGGTAAAGAAGGTTGAAGATGTTTTCAGCAGGGAAGGACAGGGAAGGATATTCGCTTTATATTTATATGACTCAGAAGGCATAAATACTTATGCGAATGAATCAGGTATTCGTGACACTATGAAATCGTTTTTAAGATATACGTCTCATGATATGCTAAAACAATATGGGCATACAATTTCTTTTTTCCTTGATGATCCAAGCTTTCTCATGTTGGGAATTATGAAACCGAAGGTCAATGAAGACACGACATATATAACAGGGTTGAAAAATGTGTTGAGCAGACTCTCCCTTGTAGTTTGCGAAAATTATCAATTAAAAATACGAATTGGCATCAGCGGTTCTTATTTATGTCTGTATGATAACTACAAAAAGGCCGTTGACGAGGCGATACATGCTCTTAATTATGGATTTTACAGCGATGAACAAATTGTACTTTACCATTCGGAACAGGATGTTTTGTTGGATAATACTCCGCTAAGAACCGGTACAACAGAAATGCTTCTCAGGGATGCTGTTTCAAAGTATAACAAAAATAAAGCGTGGGAGTGTTTTAATGAGGTTGTTGCCAGTATCAGTTCAGATGTAAAACCTGTACCAACTATAGTAAAAGGTTTTTTGGAGGAGACTTTATCAGAATGCCTGAATTCAATTGTACCGATTATAGAAAAGGACTGTCTGGATGAAATCAATAAAAAAATTAAGGAACTGGCTTTCTGTGGCGATTTTTCCATGCTTAAGAAAGCTGCACGTGAGATTCTTCAGCAAATGCTTGAAAGTACTCAAAAGATAGCTAATGATAGGAATTATTTTTTAATCCAGAAGTGTATTAATTTTGTCAGCGAGCATTATTCTGAAGAGATAAATGTGGATACACTGGCGAATATATTTCATTTTAACAATAGCTACTTCAGTACGATTTTCAAAAAAAATATAGGTGTTGGCTTATCCGACTATATTGTAGACGTACGAATGCAGAAAGCATTGGAATTGTTGCAATCCAGTAGTTTCAAGGTGTATGAGGTCGCCCAAAAGGTAGGATATAAAGATGGGAAATACTTCTGTAAGGTCTTTAAAAATAAACACGGTGTTACACCAAATTATTTTCGAAGGTATTCTGAAGTTGGGAGAGAGGCACTGTGACAGGCGGAAAATTCAAGCAGGGCAGTAAGATAAGTATAAGCAAGTTAGTAGAACAGTTCAGGCTTAGGACAAAGCTAAATATAATATTTTTTTCATTCATCATCATCCCGATTTGTTTTTTAGGTATCACCTTTTACAGAATCAGTACAGATGTTATTTCAGGTTTTGCAGCGCAGAATGTTTATGAAATCATTAAAAAGAATAATGAAATCATAGATCAACGGCTTTCAAATGTTGTGAACAGCAGTTTATCTCTAATTACAGACAAAGATTTGTTCGATATTCTGTCCGCACTTGATCCAAAGGACGGCAAAAGCAAAGTGAAAGCGGATACTAACATATCCAAGATATTAACACGCTACTTTATATCCGAGCCTAAAGTATATTCTTGTAAAATGGTTACAAGCTATTATACATTTTCTCCTGATCTTGGAAATACACAGCCTGGATTTCTGCCGTTTGAGAAATTCGGTTCGACTTATATCTACAGCGAAGCAGCAGCGGCTAACGGAAAAATTGTCTGGATTCCGACCTACGACTTTGTGGAGGTGTATGAGCAAAAGGATTTGGAAAACAGTGTAATGGAGGGCAGATATGTTTTTTCTGCTGTAAGGCAGATAGACAGTTTAAGATTTGAAAACGGGCGGATAAGGCATTTGAACGCTGATGTAGAGAAGCCGGTTCTTGTAATTGACTTTTTACCGGATTTTTTTAACCAGCTTTTTGAAAACAACGAGATCATAAAAAATTCATTTTACGCTGTAATCAGTAAGGATGGAACCAATGTTACCCAGTCTAATCTCAATGAATTCAATGCCCGCTACCTAACGGACTGGGTAAAGGGTATGGGAGCAAAAAGCAGCGGTTACGACTATATTGACATTAATAATGAAAAATGGATATTGTCATATGACACCTCCAGCATAACTAATTGGGTTACCGTAGTAGTTGTGAATCCGAAGGATCTGACCAGAACACTACTGAACGACATAAAGAGCAGAAGCATTTATCTGGCTATCATTTTATGCGTTATTTCATTGCTTGCGGCTTATATCATTTCTGTCAGGGTTACGAATCCAATAAATAGAATGACTTCAGCAGCTAAGAAAATCGGAAAAGGACATTTCGATATTGTAATCCCCGAAGAAGGAGATATTGAGTTCAGACAGCTCATTAGTACAATTAACGATATGAGTTCTGAGATCAAAACGCTTATAAATGAAAACTATGAGGTGAAGCTGCGTGAAAAAGAGGCCACCATTGGAGCACTGGCAATGCAGCTGAATCCGCATTTTCTTTATAATACTATTAATATTATCAACTGGATGGCTATAAGAAATAAACAAAAGGATATCAGCACCATGCTGATGAGCTTATCACATATGCTCAATTACACCATACGTACAAAGGATAATATTGTTTTGTTCAGTGACGATCTGGAATGGCTGAAGAAATATCTTTACATAATGCAGATACGATTTGAAAATAAATTTACTGTTGAGTACGGAGTAGATGATGGAATCCTTTATGAAAAGGTACCCAAGCTGTTTTTACAGCCTATTGTTGAAAATATATTCACCCATGCTTTTGATAATATTACGAATAATGGATTGATTAGAATTTCTGCCAAGAAGTCCAAAGACACTCTCCTATTCAAAGTTGAAGACAATGGAAAGGGTATAACTGAAGATGAGCTTGAAAAAATCATCAATATCTCTGAGGATAATGGTTTAAGTATAGGACTTTCTAATGTAGATAAAAGGATTAAAATACTTTACGGAGAGGAATACGGAGTACAAATAGAGTCTTCACTGTCGAAGGGAACGACAGTTAGTGTTAAAATTCCTTCCTGTGACAGGCAAACATCCAATGAAATTACACTAATCCGGGAAAATTGATATTTATGGTGCTAAAGCAAACTAATATAATATAATTTTGTGATTGTTATTGTTTATCCAAAGAAAGTGGAGGTCAGGCATGAGAAGGTCTCTATTGTTTTTAAAGTCAGGAATGGCTGTTTGTCTGCTATTGTACATGTATACAGGATGCGTCAAGACAGATGTAAACACCATTAAATACAGCTTACCGAAGGTGCAGGATAAGGCGGCTTCCATGGACAAAGCTGGTTCAATCACGAATGACTCTGAGAAAGAGGAAATTGTAAATCTTACCTATGCCGGTTGGGGAACTGAAAATGAGAAAAATGTAACGCAAAAGACTCTGGATAGCTTTAATGAGAACCACGAGAACATTAAAGTGTCCTATAT
>JAEYRF010000060.1 GCA_023409615.1 Bacillota bacterium
TTGCCGCCGACTTCCTTCAGATTCCACCTCACGGTGGACACCCTTGTCTTAAGCTATACACTTCCCACTACTAAGGCGTGTTCGGGACTTTCACCCGCTAGATTGCGCCCATGCTGGGCGCACCATACAGGAAACCCTGCAGGGTTTCTGCAGGGTTTCCACGACCCATATGAAGTTCTCCACGCCTCTGATCCTATTCTTCGCTATTCATGAACTTTCCTGAAGCTTTCCTCATATCAAGGCCTGCTTTGTTCAGCAGCATTAATACCTTTTCATGTTCAATGGGCCTTTTTATAGTCATCTTAGTTGTTTTTACGAGCTCATCATTTGTCATGATAAAATACCTGATAATCTTATACTGAGGAAGCGTTTTATTAATATCTTTAATTGCGGCCCCAAAGTAAGCAGCTAATTCGCTTTCGGACGGCATACCGGCATTATTGCTCATTGTACTGCTTACATTACTCTCAACGGCTTTACCTTCGGCTCCTTTTGCAGAACTGTCCCCGAGTGTGGAAACGTTTACAACTTTGTCTGCGGCAAATTTTTCCGTGTCGATAACCAGTTCCGCACACACCTGTATATCACCGTCAGGCGCCTTATTCCCCCATACGAAGGAATCCTTGACTCCGGATATGTTATTGAGCAGCACCTCGTATTCTTCAGGAAAGGCCTTTTTACCATTAGTAAATACTATCATCGATTTGGCACGACCGGTAATCCTCAGCAGTCCCTTTTCGTCAATAACGCCAAGATCACCTGTTCTGAACCAGCCATCCTGATCCATAACTTCCTGCGTTGCCTCCAGATCCTCAAAGTATCCGAGCATTACATTACTTCCCCGTGTAATGATTTCACCCATCCCATTCTCATCAGGTGCATCAATCGCAACTTCGATTCCAGCTAAAGGATAACCAACTGTGCCCGGTACATTTACAAAATCATTTGCAGCAGATATAACAGGAGATGTTTCAGTAAGGCCATACCCCTGCAGCAAAATTAAACCCATCTTTTCAAATCCGGTAATCACAGCCGGATCCAACGGGGCAGCTCCGGAAACAGCAAGTCTCAAACCGGGTCCAAGTTTGTCAAACACACTTTTAAATATCTTTCTTCTAAGATCAATACCCAAAACGCGCAAACCATCCGACACCTTTGTGAGAATTTTAATTATACCTGCCTTACCCGACTTCTGTATACCTTCCTGCAATTTTCTATACATGGATTCCAATATTGCCGGAACTGCAACAAGAATAGTTACACCATATTCACGCAGGTTTTGTGGAATGAACCTTATTCCGTCGCAATATGCAATACAAACGCCGCTATGCACCATAAACATCAAACCGATCGTATTTTCAAAAGTATGATGCAAAGGAAGCAGCGAAAGATGAACATCCCCCGGTCCTACATCAATCATCATTGAAATACTGGTTACATTACTTGCGATATTTGCATGAGAGAGCATAACGCCTTTTGAAATGCTTGTCGTACCCGATGTGAAAAGCAAAATAGACATTTTCTCAGTATCTATCACAGCATCTATAAATGATTTGTCTCCAGCCGCCAGCAGTGAATTTCCCTTTACCAGAAGATCAGGCAGATTCAAAAATCCACTATACGAGCAGGACAGTTCTTCTCTTTTCTCAATGCAGATATAATATTTTATCCCTTTGTTTGACTTAGCCATATCAAGCATCATCTCATGGTAAGCCGGGCTATAAAAGATTACCTCAACATTGCCCCTTATAACAAGGTTTTCTACCTCGTTTTTAGGAAGGTATTTGTCTAGCGGTACCGCTATACCGGTTCCATTAATAATTGAGAAATAGCATACGCCCCATGCATATCTGTTTTCACTGAGAATAGCCATTCTGGCACCTTTGAGTCCCATTGACATCAGCGCAGTGCCAAGTGAATCAATATCCCGATCAAATTCATTATATGTTCTTCCGGTGATTCTTCCTTCAGCATCCTTAAACTTGAAGCCAACAGCATCTCCATATTTGCGGGCACTACCCTTTACCAGTTCCCTGAGATCATTGACTGCTCTGGGTTCATAGTAACCTAATCCGGTAACAACTCTTCTTCCGCCCTTTTGTGATATATCAATTCCATTTCTCATAGTAATCCCCTCCAATTGCTACTTACAATATTCAAAACAGCTAGATTATTATCATCTACTATTAGTACCTGATTATAATTATAACGCATAATCAACTAACAATCAAGATATGATAAAGATTTTATCCAAGATACAAATGAAGATACTATGAAAATGTTAAACTATAATGAAGATACTATCCAAGTGGCCTCGTTATTTTTCAACTTGCTCATTACTTAATACATATCGATCCGCCAGCCTGATAAAAAGAATCAGCCAGCCCAGACCTATCAAAAAACCTGCAAGCACATCACTTGCATAGTGCACTCCAAGATAGATCCTGCTGATACCGATCAGGAACACCAGCAGCCCCACTGCGCCGGCTATGGCATATTTGCCCCGGTGTTTAATGCCCTTCAGAATGATATAGATGAAAAACCCATAGAATATCAATGAGTTCATAGAATGTCCGCTAGGAAAGCTGTACCCGCTGATTTCAACCAATTGCAGCAAATCAGGCCTTGCCCGTACAAAAAGGTGTTTGAGTATTTGATTGAGCAAAGCACCTGATGCAATGTTGACTATCACTGCCAGACTCCAGCGATAGAGCTTCCTCTTTTTGAAAATAAGCGCAACTGCAGGAAATGCAGCGGCAAGAGTTGCTATTGTCCACTCAGATCCACAGAAGGAGATGAATTTCATAAACCGGGTCATACCGTCTGCAATGTAGAAGGAAATAAGGTCATAAACCGCATTATCAAAGGCAGAAAAGGCCTCCCACAGTATAAATTCAGATGTTGCAGCAAAGAAAGCCATATTCATCATATCATTTCTTCTTTATCAGTGTTACAGTTCCCGCTATCGGAAACCTGCCACACTCTGATCCATCTTTCCCTTTATTATTTCAACACAACGGCCGTTCCGGAATCACCATATCCAATCAACTCCCCTACATTGGAGGCTGATAGGATATCTCCTGATTTTGCATTCATAACCGATGATGTCGCTGTAACTATCATATCATAACCCTCCTGTATTAAGAATGCGCTTTGAAAATTTATTGTCTAAAAAAATAAGCCCTTTCGGGCTTATTTTGGGGTGATTATTTTCGTGAAATTAACTATTGAATTTCTTATATTTATCTCACAGCCTTCATTCTTCTCTTCATGACCAGAAGGCCTCCAAGCATTGCAAGTACAGCCGCTGCTATACCAGCGATCAAGGCTGCTGATGGTACCTTATCTGCAGGTGCGGAAACTGTATCAACTGTTGCGGATACCGCCTTTACATCACCCTGAGCAAGTACGATATTTGCATCCTCAGCCGGGGCTCCTTCCAACGGGATATCCTCTACCGGAGCGCCTGTTGCATACATTAGTTCTTCACTTCCGGCAGCACCGTCACTATACGGGATAGCCCGGAATCCTTCGACAATCTTAATCTTGTCATTACCTAGAATCTCACTGAGAAATGCTGCATTTTCCTCGCTGAACGGCGTAATGCCTATTTCAACATACTCATCTGCTGCCGACGTGTGCGTAACTGTGATACCCATTTGAGCAATCTCATCCTTACGGTCTTCAAACAGCACCTTATCAATCTCACTTTGTTTCTGGTACATCGCATCACTGATCAGATCGGATGCTGAAGAAGTGTTCCCATCAAAGGCCGCTGGAGTATCCGGAGCAAGTCCAATAACTGCATCCGTCCCGCCGCCGACCTGCTCAATCTGTATTTTCAGTTCCTGGTCCTTCTCTGACTGGGCATATGCTGTTGCTGATAAAACAACCGACAGACTTAATCCTAATACAAAGCTTTTTACTAATTTTGATTTGAACATAATTCATTCCCCCTGAATTTTTTAGTTTTGCTTCGCTTTAATGTTTTTTCTGTTTCTACTCCATTTGCTTCATTGATCTTGCTACTTTTACAGCTTCCTCACCGGTGATCTGTCCGGATACGCAGTAGTACGTTCCATCTCTGAACCAATACACCTCCAGAGCGCATGGATCGGCCTTCAGAAATCCTTCCTCACCATTAATTTCGATTACTTCATCTATGACAATTGCCTTGTCATCAAGAAAATCACCAGCTTCCGTTGTTTTTTCCTCGATAATAGTAAAGAATCTCTCCCCGGCAATATAGGTGAGTATAATTTTGTTCGCAATCATGGAATCCGATCCCGACGCAAATATGTTGTCCAGCTGAAAGCCCTCCGGAATATACAATGGGGTGAGAAACACACTTCCAAAACTTTCACTGGCTTCCTGCGGAGTATTGAGCATCCAATCCTTTACCACTGCGGGCTCATTTGGAATGTTTGCATCGGGCTCCCCAGCTTCCGTGCCGGTTTCCTCTGCTGTCGCAGAAAAAATACCTAACTGCGGGTTGCCAGGCACATCCCGTGTGCCATTAGCATCCTGCGCACCATCAGTCCCCTTCATATCCGGACCACCTGGCTGATAACCCATCCATAGAACACCGGAGAAATTCAGAATTCCAAATATCAACACACCACATGCCGCCATCGCTGCAAGTCTGGCGACCGGAACTTTGCGCTTTCTGATACAACGGTTAAGAACTCCTTCCTTTAACTCCTGCGTAACATTTATATCTTTCATGGCTTCATCGGCTGCCTGTTGTAAGTTTATTAATCTATTCTTCAAGATCAAACCTCCCTCCCAGCTTCGATTTCAATACTGCTCTCGCTCTGTGCAGTCTGCTCCTAACTGTTCCTTCCTTCGTTTTCAGTATTTCACTGATTCGCGCAGTATCATATCTGTGATAATAGTACAGTATGACAACATCCTTAAAAGCAGGCGGAAGAGCCAATACTTCGTTGAAAACTAGTTCGTTCTCGCTTTTTTTGATCACACTGCCCTCTACATCAGATCCGCCGCGATGAGAAGCGATCCTGTCTGTTGTTATAACCCTTTTTAGCCATGAGCTGCGAAGTATATCCTTGCAAACATTAATCGTTATTTTAATGATCCAGGTTTTTTCACTGCTTTCTCCCCTGAAATCCTTATACTTGTTGTAGACCTTGATAAAAACCTCCTGAAAAGCATCCTCAGCTCTCTGCCTATCCTTGAGATACATGAATGAAGTCCTCAGTACATCATTCCCGTATTGATCCATCAAGTGTCCTATAGCTTCTTCAATATGGAAATCATCAGTGTTATTATTCTCCTTTGGTACCGAAAGGGAATACATCGGTTCGCTCCTTCCGCTGTTTTGTTTACTTTCAATCATTAGACGCGCACTATCATTTTCTCGCTCCGACAGGAAAAAAATACATTCATCATCAATCAAAAATAATAAAATTATTTTAATATTAACGTATTGACTTTAATGTATGTCATACAGTATAATAAATCTGAGGTGATTAAATGGAAACTATGGAGGAACTGATAAATAGTCTAATCGTAGAGCTTCGGAGAGGGACACTGATCATCTCGGTGCTCAGTCAATTAAACAACTCCGAATATGGCTATTCACTCGTACAAAAGATGGAGGAAAAAAAGGCGCCTATCGATGCAGGAACACTATACCCTTTGTTGCGTAGGCTCGAGAAACAGGGGCTTTTGACAAGCCAATGGGATACAAGCGAGAGCCGCCCCCGTAAATTTTATAAGTTAAGTGAGGACGGCAAAATAGTGTACCATCGCCTGAAGGCCGAATGGAGAAGCCTTTCGGCACAACTCGAATTGTTGATTATGGAGGATGAATGATATGAAGGATATGAAAGATATGAATGAAAAAAATCAAACAAATTTAGTTGATCGTTATTTAAATGCAGTAGCAGAACGATTGCCGGAAGATACTCGTGAAGACGTTAAGAAGGAGCTGCGCGCAAACATCGAAGATATGCTGCCGGATGCTCCGGCAGAGGAAGATATACGCAATGTACTTGGTAAGCTTGGAAACCCCGCAAAACTAGCAAACGAATACCGCCAGACGAAGAGATACCTGATCGGTCCAAACCTTTATGATAGCTATATTTCCACACTTAAGCTGGTTATCGGGATCGCAGTAATTGTAGCTGCTTTCTTCGGAATTCTGGAGCATATAACTAATCTGCCGGCAGGTAACTCTGCAGTATCTTCAGACTTTATCGCTGATACCATCGCAAGTATTATTGCTTCTTCGTTTTCCGGTGCAGCTCAAGCGTTCGTATGGGTCACACTTGTTTTTTCTGCACTAGATAAAGCAGGTCTGGGAGAAGGGAAGTTTTCCTTTAGCAAAAAAGAATGGTCTGTTGACGATCTTCCGGAGGTTACCACATCCAGCAAAGGAAAAATAAGCAGTGCTGAAACCATAGTAGAAATGGTATTCACAATCCTCTTCACCACATTACTTATTCTCCAGCCTCAGCTGTTTGGATGGTATGAAAAGGGTGATTCCGGATTAATGCAAATAACACCGCTATTTAACATCGATCGTCTGCAATCCTATGTTCCTGTGATAATTCTTCTATTTGCCATACAATTTGTCATGTCCATTTACAAGTTCATCATCAAGCGCTGGAATCTGGCGCTGGCTATTACAAATACAATATACAACATTGTTGCGAGTATATTTACTTTTGTTATACTCCTTGACCGCTCAGTCTTCAATCAGGGTTTCATATCTAATATAGCCGAAGCAGTTAAGAAACCAGTTGCAGATGTTAATATTGGATTCTATGCTTTCTTGGTAGTATTCATCATAGTTTCCATTTTGTTTTATGCTATTGACAGTATATCTGGTTTTGTGAAAAGTCGCAGAATCACTCTGCATTCTGTGAAAATAAAGTGACATAATACAATTTTACCGTAACCCTTCTCACAGTTAATTCATAAATTATAACGTGGAACAATCAAATTTTTATGTGAGGAGGGTAAGTAATGTATGATTATTGTCGTGAAGGCATGCAGCTAATGCCGACACAGAATCACAACCCCATGGCAGCAATGCCTGAGCAGATGCATAATCCGATGGCTACTATGCCGATGCAGAATATACCTATGAACACTATGCCGATGCAAAACATGCCTATGGGCACCATGCCGATGCAGAATATGCCTATGGGCACCATGCCAATGCAGAATATGCCTATGGGCACCATGCCGATGCAGAACATGCCTATGGGCACTATGCCGATGCAGAATATGTACCCTGCAGTAGCAGGAGCGACCGAGGAGGAGCTTGAGAACCTGTATCCAGAGACATATAATGTTATTGCACCGGTTATAGAGGATACATGTGATAAATGGATGAGTAAATTCGGAGAGAAATGTCCGTCAAATGCAGAAGTTGATTCAATGGTTGAGGATATCTACAAGAAGGTGGAACCTGCAGTTGAGGCCGCAGTTAAAAAAAGCCCGATTGCAGAAGAGAGGCAATTCCTTGGCGGCGGCAGACGTGTTTTAAGAGACTTTATCGGAGCCTTGCTGATATCCAGCTTGATTCGAAGGAGAAGGCGTCCATTCTTTGGCTATCCGGGGGGATTCTATGGCGGTTTCCCTTACTATTAAAAAATTCGCGGGCAGTTTGCCCGCGAACGTATTATTATGTACATGCTCAATCTTTTGCAAAATAAGACGTGATCATTGCTCTTCTTTTGTAGAATACCTTCAGATATGTAGTAGCAAGACCTTTCCTGTCATATCCGCCGCCTCCCCTGTTATATATTGACAACGCAGCATCCCGTTTCGCATTTCCATCCAGCTCCTTGACACGCTCATCCTCGAGTATCCAGCTATACATTGCTGTTCCCCAATTGATATTAACTGCTCCGTCAAGAGGCTTATTAGGTGTTTTCAACTGCTCAGACAGACTAGCCCAATGGATCTTGCTAATTTGAAAATATCCCCTGTATCTTCCATTTGTGCTGGTGCGGTTTTCATCAAAATTGCTCTCCAGAGAAATAATCGCTAGCATATCATAATAATCCAGATTCCTTTCCCTGCAGAAATCCCAGAGCAGCTTTTGATATTCTTTTTTCAATGGAATCTGAGCACGATACCATGTTCTCTCATCACATTCCTTTGATATCCTGATGGCATCGAACGCTGCACCAACGGCAGTTCCGATCAGCTCATCTGTTGCAGCTGCCGACCGGTACGAATCATCAATTGATTCAACATACTCAACTACTTCTTCTGAGATCATTGCTTGTGCGGTATTTTCAGACATAGCTGCTACGGCCGGACTGCCAAACATGGAATTCGCCGCGAAAAATGCAGCAGCAGCAATTCCGATGGCCTCTTCAAATAGCGGCATATTCACCCTCCCGGAAATGATATTTTATATTACCATATTATCTCTTCCTACTGCCAAAACGCCTTTTGGGGACAGGCCTCTTATTGGACTTCTCTATATTGACCTTTCTGCCCTTTAACGTATAATTCTTCATTGAGTCAAGCACCTTGTGAGCGTACTCTTTGGGCACTTCCACAAATGTATAGCTGTCATAAATATTAATTGCGCCAATCAGTTTCCCAGGTAGACCTGACGTGGATGCTATACTTTGCACAATATTTCCCGGCTGGATCCTGTCTTTACTTCCAACATTTATGAATAGCCTGACATATCCCGATTCTGCGCCGGTATCTTCCTCATCCACAGAGAACTCCATCTCTTCAAAGAGCTCAGCTTCCTTTGCAGCATCACAGCCACTTGGCTCCGAAGCCATTTTCATCAAAGCTGCCGCAAAATCGATTGGACTGACAAAGTTTTCCTCTCCATTCATTGAATTCATTTCTTCGATAGTTCTCTCGATAAAGTCAGAATACCTGGTCAATTTACCATCCTCAATAAATTTCTTTACAGAGACCATTATCTTATTCATCTTATTCTCTTCAACATCCATAAGCGTTGGTGGTTTCATCGGTGTGATAATAGATTTGGTAAATCTCTGGATATCCCTCAGCTGATTAATCTCACGCCCGACAACAAATGAAAAGGCTTTCCCTGTCTTTCCAGCTCTACCTGTCCTGCCAATTCTATGTACATAATACTCATCATCACCGGGCAGGTCATAGTTAAAAACAGCCTCAACATCATCCACATCGATTCCTCTTGCTGCCACGTCAGTTGCAATTAGGATATCGAACTGCCTCTTTCTGAACTTCGCCATTACCTTGTCTCTTTGTTCCTGCCTTAAGTCACCATGAAGTGCCTCAGCTGCATAGCCTCTGGACTGCAGTTCTGTGGCAAGATCATCCACACGTTTTTTAGTGTTGCAGAATACAAGAGCCAGCTTTATATCATTTGCATCAATAATCCTGGATAGTATCTCAGATTTTGCCGAGCTTCCGACTGTAAGATAGTATTGCTCAATATTTGGAACTGTCAATACTTTATGTGTTACCTTCAAATATACAGGTGTTCTCTGATAGCGCTTGGTCAGATCCAGTATTTCTTTTGGCATTGTCGCGGAAAATAGAATTGTCTGCCTTTCTTCCGGAACATCCTTCAGTATAGTGTCAATGTCTTCACGAAAGCCCATATTCAACATCTCGTCCGCTTCATCCAGTATAATCATCTTAAGATGTTCCAGCTTCAGCGTATGACGACGCATATGGTCCATGACCCTGCCCGGCGTACCAATAATTATCTGCGGACGATTTTTCAGGGCACGAATCTGCCTGTCGATAGGCTGTCCGCCATATATGGGGAGAATGCGTACTCCGCTTTTATATTTTGATATGCTTTTCAATTCCTCTGAAGATTGTATTGCAAGCTCCCTTGTCGGAGAAAGAATAAGTATCTGAATCCCCTCCGATTCACGGTCGAGCATACTTATTGCAGGAATGCCAAACGCACAGGTTTTCCCCGTTCCGGTCTGAGCCTGCCCTATTATATCCTTTCCCTCAAGAATAAGTGGAATAGATTGAGCCTGAATCGGTGTCGCCTCTTCAAATCCAAGATCGTCTATTCCCCTCTGTATTTCTTCATCAATGTTTAGTTCTCTAAATTTCATATAATTTTACTACAGCTCCTTTTTATTCATTATACAATAGTCTGGACAATTACACCCTATTATATAATTCTTTTTGGCATAAGCAAAGAAATATTATGGTTTGGGAGAAATCTTCAGAAGTTTAAAACGAAAATAAAGGCATCCGATCATTAGGCACTTTGGTCGATCCCCTGTCCGGCAATACTCTTTGCAGCATTGTAAGCCGATACCGCTTTGTTCCGGCTCTTATCCGAAACAGTTGTTGTTCTGGTAGTTCCGCCAGAGACATAGGATCGTCCACATTCTGAGCACACAGAGGTGCTAAGAGTCACACTTTGTGAAACGACACGTCTTCCTTTCATATTGGCCTGAGCACGCTCATTTGTCACATGCTCCTGTTCATGGCTTCTTACAACCGCCCCAGAAACAGCGGGATCGATATGCCCAGGCGTTTTAAAGGAAACGCCCATATCATTGGAGCCATCCTGATAGGTTCGGTTTTTACAGGTCTGGCACTCTATTTGACCGGTCCGTTTGAGCATTTGCATATCTGCAGTCCTCGGCATCCGTCCAGTATCACCAACGACTGCCGTACCGGATGGTCTTGAAGATGATCCTAAAACCACTGCTGACGCCGTTCCGCTCATTGAAGCCTGCGCTGCATTTGCAGCAGATGTGGAAGTATAGCCATACCCGGAATAACCCGCATATAGAGAAGATCCATATAAACTGATTCCCGGCACACTCATTTCCACACCTCCCTACTGTAAAAGTCCAACAGTATACTGATATATACCTACTTATTGATACCAATATTATATTACAATCGAGCCATAATTTCCATAAGCCAAATAGACTATTTTTAACACTCAATGATGTAAAATAATGTATGTACGCTTTTTCGACAAAATATCCGATAGTAATATCGTTCACTAATTACTTTTAATCTTATCGAGAATTTATACATGAGAAAACGGATACTGTGCTGAAAATACTGTGACAAACAGATTATTGTGGGTAATAAAATAGTAATAATAGACAATTGTACAAGGAGACGAATATGAAATTCAAATGGAAACTGGTGATATCAATCACAACAATGTTGCTAATTATGTTACTAGTCGTAGGTACAGCAGCTTATATGGGAATAAATAAAGTGATCAATAGAAATATTGATACAAAGCTTAACA
>JAEYRF010000092.1 GCA_023409615.1 Bacillota bacterium
CCTCCTTTGTAGTGGAAAATTTGGATTACACAACTATATTTTACACTATTTAGAGGAGAAGAACAATTAAAAACGCATGCTCTAGCCTAGTAATATCAAGGCTTTCAGCATTTTGCAAATAACAAAAATTTTATCTATAAGGAGACTTGAACTATGAAAGCAACTATTGATAGAGACGGCTGTATTGCCTGTGAGTTATGCACAAACACCTGTCCTGAGGTCTTCAGGATGGCTGATGACGGCCTTGCCGAGGTGTATGTAGACGAAGTCCCTCACGGATCGGAAGAACTAGCCAAGGAAGCTGAAGATGGCTGTCCCACATCGGTTATCAAAGTAGAGTAATAACATCATGCTGCATCGAAATGGGGGATTTTGTGAAGAGGGATAAACGATTTTACTGGAATTTGTTTTTATCGACCTTTACCTTAAGTGCTTTTACATTTGGCGGTGGATACGTAATCGTGCCGTTAATGCAGAAACGCTTTGTTAAAAAGCTTAAGTGGATCGAAGAGGATGAAATGCTGGATCTGGTGGCAATCGGTCAATCAGCCCCCGGGCCTATTGCCGTGAATACCTCAATTTTAGTCGGTTATAGAATGGCCGGGATTCCCGGTGCATTTTTGTCTGTACTTGGCACAGTGTTGCCTCCGCTAATTATTATAACAGTAATTTCATATTTCTATATTGCATTCCGCGATAACAGAATTATCCAGGCTCTTCTCAAAGGCATGCAGGCCGGTGTTGCAGCTGTCATTGTTGATGTTGTAATCAATATGGCATCAAAAATTGTCAAGAACAAGCACGCATTGCCTGTTTATGTCATGTTGCTGGCATTTATTGCCGCTGCTCTCTTGAAAATCAACATTGTTATCATCCTGTTGATATGCGGTATACTTGGCGCATATACCACCTTCCGGGCTAACCGGACAGGCCAGTCTGACCGGATGTCCGGCGAAAAGGAGGAGCAAAAATGATTTATTTGCAGCTCTTCCTGAGCTTTTTCCTTGTCGGTCTTTTCAGCTTCGGCGGCGGGTACGCTGCTCTTCCACTGATTCAGGAGCAAGTCATTGAAATACATGCCTGGCTGACACCAACCGAATTTGTAGACATTCTGACTATTTCTCAGATGACCCCGGGACCTATCGCTATTAACGCATCTACCTTTGTCGGCACTAAAATTGCAGGTATTCCCGGCGCTATTGTGGCTACCATAGGATGTATCACGCCATCATGCATTATCGTGCTGATTCTTGCCACTCTCTACTATAAATACAAAGGTTTGAACATGGTTCAGGGAATCATTAAAGGACTGCGCCCTGCTGTAGTTGCATTGATCGCGTCTGCAGGATTTTCTATTTTACTGACTACTCTTTTTAACAAAAATAGATTCCCAATACAGATGTCTGATATGGATTGGATGGCGGCAGCTTTATTCGCAGTAAGTTTGTATCTGTTAAGGAAATATAAGCTGAACCCGATTTATACAATGCTTATCGCAGGCGGTGCAGGGGTCATTGTTTATGGGTTTTTGGGCTAATCATATTTGAGCTGAGCTGATGGTATTTAAACTGATGGTTTAGTATATAGTAAGGAACATAACAAGTTGCGTTTACTATCAGGCTTGGGTCTGCCTTCTGGTTATATATAAACCACCAGAGTCTATATATAAGCTTCCGACGACAATACATATTCCTTTTGGAATACGTAATCCTTACGCAACTGTTATGTCCCTTACACTATTAATATCTCCATTATGAATCAATGCTATTCAAATTATTTTATTTAAGCAAAATTTTTAAATATTGACCCGCTTCCATGATGTAGGTGCAAGCAATAAAAGTACTGGGAAGATTTCTAATCTGCCTGCAAGCATACAAAAAGAGAAGACTAACTTACTTAGTATAGAGTATTCAGAGAAATTTCCCATTGGGCCGACAATTCCCAATCCTGGCCCAATATTGCTTATGGATGAAGTAACTGCTGTAAAGTTGGAGATCAGATCTTTTCCATCCAATGATACAATCAAAACGGATATGACAAATATAAAGATGTAAGTAAAGAAAAACATGATAACACCAGATAATGTCTCTTCATCAACTACCTTGCCGCCAAGCTTAACAGCATAAACCGATCTAGGATGTATGATCCTTACAATTTCACGGCGTGCAGCTTTGATCAGCAGTACAATACGCATACACTTAATACCACCGCCTGTAGAACCGGCGCTTGCGCCAATGAACATTAGCAACACCAGTATGGATTTACTGAAGGATGGCCACAGGTTGAAATCCGTAGTTGCATAACCTGTTGTTGTAATGATGGAGCTAACCTGAAAAGCAGAATGCCTTAAAGATTCCAATAGAGAATCAAATACAGATCCATAAATATTTAATGTGATCAGCACAATGGAAGTCAATACAATTCCCAGATAAAAGCGAAACTCCGCATCCCGCAGCGATGACTTTAAATCACCTTTAATGCTCTGGTAATACAAAGAAAAATTCACACCGAACAATAGCATGAATACGGTAATAATTACATCAATTGTAACACTTCCATACGAGCCTATACCGGCATTTCTAATGGAAAAGCCGCCAGTACCAGCCGTTCCGAATGCATGGACCAGAGAGTCATACAACGGCATCCCTGCAAGAAGCAGAAACACTACCAGAACAGAAGTCAGCACAAAATAAATAAGGTAGAGAATCTTAACTGTCTGCCCCATCTTCGGAACGAGCTTTCCAGGATTGGGTCCCGGGCTTTCCGCCTGCAGAATGTGAATCGTGTTTGCTTTCACGGATGGTACTATGGCCAACATCAAAACCAGCACTCCCATACCACCGACCCAGTGTGTAAAGCTTCTCCAGAACAAAATGCCCTTCGGAAGATTCTCAACCTCAGTCAGAATAGAAGCCCCTGTCGTAGAGAAACCAGAGGTGGTCTCAAATAAAGCATCAACAAATGATGGTATGGAACCACTGATAATGAATGGCATCGTACCAAAAAGGGACAAAAATATCCATGCAAGCGATACGATCGCAAAACCGTCTCTGGCATAGATATCAGTGGTTTTAGGCTTGATCCTCTGCAGGAATAAACCGACAGCAAGAAGTATCAATATCGAAATCAAAAACGCCTGCGTGTCATTCTGTCCATAAATCAACGAAACCACCAGCGAAGGCACCATACAGGCAGCTTCAATGAGAAGTACCATTCCAAGGCTCTTAAGAATCATTCTAAAGTTCATTCAGGCATTCCCCCAGGCGCAATAATATCATTAAAATCTGAAAACAGGTTGTCCTTTACAATTAGGATGACGCTGTCACCCTGTTTGATAATATCCTTGCCATGTGGAATAATAATCTCATTTTTTCTGACGATTGCAGCCACAAGTACACCTTTTACCAGTTTCAAATTTTTAAGCGGTATGTTTAGGAATTTCGTTGAATTGTTAGCAATAAATTCAATCGCTTCAGCCTTACCGCCAATAATCTTGTAGAGTGTTTCAACCGGATTACCCATTGCGTTTTTCAAACCCCTGACAAATCTGACAATACGATTTGCAGTTATCTGCTTTGGGCTTATTACGCTGTCAAGACCCAAGCTGCTGATCACGCCTGTGTAATTAATCCTGTTGATTTTAGCTACTACCTTATAGACACCTGATTGCTTTGCATATAATGCGGACATGAGATTTTCCTCGTCACGGCCCGTCAGTGACACAACTGCATCCATATCTGCCAAATTTTCAGAATTTAGTAGTGTTTCATCAGAACCATCACCATTAATAATCAGTGTATTTGGAAGCAACTCTGTCAGCTCCATGCATCTTTCCCTGTCTATCTCTATTATTTTTGCCTTTACTTTTGCTTCCTCAAGGTATTGAGCCAGGTAGTACGCGACCCTTCCGCCGCCTATGATCATTACATTCTTAATTTTTCGAATATATATGCCGATATGCCCACAGAAATCCAGTATATTGAAAGGTCTACCGATCACATAGATAACATCACCTTCCAACATATCAAAATCTCCATTTGGAATAATGACTTCATCATTTCGCTTTATAGCACCTATCAGTATGGATGATGATATCTTGCTCATGACATCTCTTATCTTCATTCCTGCAATGCACATATCTGCTGTCACTTTTATTTCTACCAGCTCCACTCGTCCTTTAGCAAAAGGCTCCACATTCACAGCAGTCGGATAGCTTAGCACACGTGAGATTTCGTTTGCACAAGCCTGCTCGGGATTGATAACCATATCAAGACCCAAATCTCTTCTAAGTATGGATAGCTCACTAGCATACTCAGGATCCCGGATTCTTGCAATGGTATGCTCTGCACCAAGCTTTTTACCAGTAAGGCAGCACACCATATTCATCTCATCGCTTGTAGTAGCGGCGATGAGCAGATCTGCCTCATTCACGCCAGCTTCCATTAATATCTTGGTACTTACACCATTTCCTCTGATACACATGACATCAAGAAAATCACTTGCCTTTTTTAACGCCTCAGGATTTTTATCAATAATCGTGACATCATTGTTCTCCTTTGAAAGGCTCTCAGCAAGACTGTACCCTACTTTACCATCCCCGATGATAATAATTTTCATATTTTTTCTCCCATGCAGGCACTATAAAGTATAAATACATTAAAAAAGATGAGGTATCAGTAATAAAATCCCCACCACATTGTGCATTTATTCTGACCCGGCTGTCTGCTAACCGAATTAGTATATTTATTTTAACGAGGTTACCTCGTTATAAATGGCATTCTATAATATTTTTTTGAAAAGGTCAATAACATTAGTCCGGATTTACGCATCCCATCCTATATTGTTGAAGCTTCATAAAAACATCCGGATAATCGCTGAGAAATCGGTTTAATATCTCTATTTTATGAAGTGCATTAGTAGTCACATTGTGTTCTATCAGCTCAACATTGATCAACAGGTTCTCTTCAACGCCGATGTTAACTAAGAATTTTTCAATAGTATTATGACGGTCTAGTAGAAACTTCCCTAATTTCTCTCCCTGCGATGTGAGCCTGACAATACCATATCTTTCATAACGCAGGAGACCAAGCAGGCCAAGCTTCTGTACCATCCTTGTAGCAGAAGGCGCTTTAACATTCAGTTCCTCTGCCAGTGTATTGATGCGGATATACCCGTCCCTGTCGACAGCTCTGTAAATCATCTCTAGATAATCCTCCATACTGTGAGATAACGCTTCATTCTGCTTATCCAGTATTTCATAACCACGAACCGTATGAAAGCCCTTGTCTCCCACACACAACACCTCCTTACTGCTACAGCGTTTTTCTCTAATTCCTTACATTATATGTAACATAATAATATTATTGCACATATATTATCCATAGATAAAAGTTTTGCACGGGGCTAACTTGAAGATTACTCGGAGGTAGAAGCCATGGTTCGAAATATTATGCCGCTGCATCTGATCCCATGTGGCACAAGCGCAAAGGTGAAGGAATTAACCTCTGCCGGCAATCTGAGAAGAAGAATGCTGGACTTGGGCCTGGTGGTAGACACGGACATCGAGTCCCTAAGAAAAAGTCCATCAGGAGACCCGACTGCATATGAGATTCGGGGGGCGGTCATTGCCCTTCGTTCTGAAGAAGCATCCCAGATACTTGTAGAGATACTATAGATTCGCCCGGAGGAAATATTATGGGTTTGACAGCTCAATCTACCGGAACTGCCTCACTGAGGGAAATGCAAGATATCCGGTTTAGCTCATCTGCAGATATCATCGCAGCACTTGCAGGTAACCCTAATACAGGTAAAAGCACTGTATTCAATAGCCTTACAGGTTTGAAGCAGCATACCGGTAATTGGACAGGGAAAACAGTTGCCTGTGCACAAGGATTTTTTAAGTTTAATGATAAAAGCTTTATACTCGTCGACCTGCCGGGTACATATTCTTTGTTATCAAATTCAATGGAAGAAGAGGTTGCCAGGAATTTTATTTGCTTTAGTAATCCTAATGTTACTATTGTAGTTGTCGACGCAACCTGTCTGGAGAGAAACCTGAATCTTGTTCTGCAAATTCTCGAAATGACCGGCCAAGTTGTGGTGTGTGTCAATTTGATGGATGAAGCCCGCAGGAAGAAAATAACGATTAATCTAAAAAGGCTCAGCGAACTTCTGGGTGTACCTGTTGTCGGGACCAGTGCACGCTCCGGAACAGGCCTGAACGAATTGATGGAGGCCGTGTATAAGGTGTCCCTTGGTGAGATTACCACTTCACCTATCAAACCCCAGTACGACCCTGCTATTGAAAACCTGATTCAAGTGATTCAGGAGAGAATCAGGTCCCGGGTTGGGCAGAAGTTGGATGCCAGATGGGTCAGTCTGAAGCTGCTGGACAGAGACAAAGATATTTTGGATTCTATTGACAGTTTTCTTTGTAATGAAGAAACTAATTTGGGGACGAATTTGGGGACGTTTCTTGAAACTATTGAAAATCAGGGGACGTTTCTTGACTTTTCCGATCAAAATCAGCTTCGCGACAGCATCGTATCTGCTATTGTAAAGCTTGCCAATGACATCAGCCGGCAAGTTGTATGCATAGAAAATAAAAAGTATCGTGAGCTGGATAGAAAGATTGACAACATATTAACCTCCAAAAAGTTCGGGATTCCTACGATGATCCTCCTGTTAGCTGTTATCTTCTGGATCACGCTTCGAGGTGCAAATATTCCTTCGGGAATTATCATGGATTTTCTTTTTGGTATTCAAGATAAGTTAACAGCCTTTTTCACTACAAATAATCTGCCGGACTGGCTCCACGGAGCTTTGGTTCTCGGGGTTTACAGGACCCTTGCCTGGGTAATTTCAGTGATGCTTCCGCCAATGGCAATCTTTTTTCCGCTGTTTACTCTGCTTGAGGATCTGGGATATTTACCGAGAGTCGCATTTAACCTGGACAACTTTTTTAAGAAAGCTTGTGCACATGGGAAACAGGCTCTTACCATGTGTATGGGCTTCGGCTGCAATGCCGCGGGGGTTGTGGGCTGCAGGATTATTGATTCTCCCAGGGAGCGGCTTGTCGCGATCATCACAAACAACTTTGTCCCCTGTAACGGCCGCTTTCCAACATTGATTACCATAGCTTCCATATCCATCGCAGCCAGCGGCATACTTCAAGGACTCGTCGGAACTGCAGTCATTACCTGTGTCATTATTTTAGGAGTGATCACAACGCTCTTCATATCAAGGCTGCTTTCTAAAACCATCCTCAAAGGGCTGCCATCTTCTTTCACCCTGGAACTGCCTCCCTTCCGCAAGCCGCAAATCGGCAGGGTTTTGGTAAGATCCATGCTTGATCGGACTCTGTTTGTTCTTGGGCGAGCTGTTACGGTGGCTGCTCCTGCAGGTCTCTTTATTTGGCTTATGGCAAACATTGATATCAAAGGAATCACCCTGCTCGATTATGGTGCAGACTTTCTACAGCCGTTTGCAGCGCTGCTTGGTCTTGACGGCTATATATTAATGGCATTTATTCTTGGTCTTCCTGCCAATGAGATCGTCATGCCCATCATCCTAATGAGTTATATGGCCACAGGATCCATGATTAAAATGGATAATCCTGCTGAATTAAGCGCCATTTTTACTGCCCATAGCTGGACCTGGCTGACATGTGTCAATACCATGCTGTTGAGCCTTATGCATTTCCCCTGTGCAACCACACTTCTAACAATAAAAAAGGAGACAAATAGCTGGAAGTGGACAATCACCTCCTTTATTGTCCCTACGATGGCAGGAATCATTATTACTTTCGTCGTCGCACAAATTGCACGGCTCCTTGGTTCAGGCTGAGCACAGCACATTCATTTCTTACCAGTGCTGCCAGCAGCGATATTAATTCGTCTATAGTGAAGTTAATGTTTCTGTAATATTCTTAAATAGTGGCTGGCTTCACGCAGCACATGGTCGCCAAGAAGCGGAACCATAATCGATTTTATCTTACACTCGATCATTCCCTTTGTCCCCGCTGCTTTGAAGCCTTTCAGTTGCTTCACCGCCTTCAGACTTTCACTGGTCACGCCGGAAAGCAGCGCTGTCTGTTCGGTTACAGCAATAGCCTTCTTTGTGAGTTCATCAAACTCATTGCCAAATTCATTCGCCTTATTGATCAGTTCATCTTCTGTTGGATCCAGCAATCCTCTGATGAACTTAGAATGTTCTGCCATAATCCTGTTCCAGAACACTTCCTGTTCCGCAAGATCAGCGGCTGTATTCATACTTTCCCTGTTCTGCAGTCTGATTAGCATACTGACAAAGAATTTAGCCTCCCGCAGTATATGGTCAATAAGAAGCGGGTAGTTTACTGTAAAGAGTCTGCAGGCAAGTACATCATTTAATATCCTTGTCTTGTATTGAATCAACGCATTAGTTAACATAATTGCCTTTTGATTCAGCATAAATACCCTTTGCTCCAGCATAGGCATATACGCCGGTCCTGCACCACCAGCAAGCCCTACTTCCGCCTGAGTCAGAGCGGAATTGAGCTGTATCCCTGTATAAAACTGCGAGATCTGTTCTGCATTTTGTGTATATTGAGTTACAAATTCTCCTGATTGGATCGCACCAGAACTGACAACTCCGTTTGCTAAAGGAATAACTTCAGCTAGAAATAATTCATATTGGTTTTTAAAATTTTCTGCCTCCTGTGCCAGATGAGTATCCTTACAAGTGAATCCGGCCTCAAGGAAAAAGGAATGTTCCTTAAAGATTCTTCCAAAAAAGAGGTCAAGCTCTAGTGATAAGCGGATATATTCTTCTCTTGATAACATAATTCCACTCCTCATTCATTATTATCATAATAATAAAGTGTGTTATTATGTTATGTTTGGATTTTGCAAAGGGTTACATAAAGAGTTGCAAAGATGCTTTCACGAACCTGTTGTCACACTGAGAATATCTGCTCCAGAGGGAGTTCCAGACCTTTAAAGAAAACAGATAGTGCTGTATCTCCTCCTTTATATGTACGGTAATCCTTAATGTCTTTTTCTTCACCGAAAAAGTACACATATATCTCATGGTTGAAAGGATTTACAACCCAGTATTCACGCACTCCGCTCTGAAGATAGAGATCCAGCTTCTTGAGCATATCCTTACGCCTTGTGCTCTCGGAAAGCACTTCCGCAACCAGACTAGGTACACCCATATACCTGCCTTTTTCATTAACATTTTCCGTATCACAGATTACAATAATATCAGGCTGTACCACGTTTCTATTATCTTCCTTAACCAAAGTCACATCAAACGGTGCTGTAAGCGCTCTGCATTTTTTACCTTTAAACCACTGATACATTTGATTAGACATTTCCATGATAATATTTTGATGATCGTAAGTCGGCGATGCCAGCAGATAAACCTCTCCATCAATATATTCATACCTGTTTTCACTGTCTTGCGAAAGCATAATGAATTCTTCGTAGCTGATTTTCTGTTTTTCTGTTTTATAGCTCTTCGCCATTTCTTTCACATGGGAATCTGCCTCATTTTCTTCTTTGTAAGCTTTAATCACCACTGTTCTCTTTCCGTTTCTGGTAACAATGATGTCTTCAAAAAATGCAAATTTCATATATTGTCCGAAATTATTCTGGGCTTCTGTCGATGTAACCTCCATAATATCAACCTCCGTAATCTCTATCATTCTAAAATTTCTATAAAGTAATATTAGCTAATAAATTATATTAGCTAATATAATAATACTTTATTTTGCATTTTCTGTCAAGAGCATTATCGTAGCCTTTACATTGCCGCAGCCTCAATATCTTGCATTCACCTTTGCTTAATTCTTGCATCAAGGATATTACCCTTGTACATAGTCTTAAATGAAATCTTTATGTTAAAGGTCTTTTCATACAACTTGATCCGCTGGAGTTCACGTTCTGCCACAATGGATACCGCAATGCCGGACTTCCCGCTCCTGCCCGTTCTGCCCACCCGGTGCAGATAATCTCCCGGTTTCTCAGGTGCATTCAAACTGAATATATGTGTGACCCCTTCAATATCAAGACCTCTGGATGCAATATCGGAGGCAATCAGCAGCTTCACCTTCCCTGCTCTGAAGCCCTCCAATGCCTTTTTCCTCTCTTCCTTCCGGTTTGTCCCATGGATATTTTCTGCGGCAAAGCCATGATGCTTTAGTTTCTCTGTGACCAGGACCGCTTCCTCAATCCCGCTGGTAAATACAATAGCCTTTTGTGGATCCAATATCCGAACAACCTTCCTGAGCACATCAAACTTTTCTCTTTGTTCACTCAAAAAACAAATATGCTCAATAGTATCCGGGACGGACAATTTCGCCTCTTCTCTGATTACCCTTGGATCCTTCATTATTTCCTTTCCCCAGGCTTCTGTCTCCCTGGATATGGATGCAGAGAACATCAGTAGCTGCCTGTCGCGCATGGTACTTTTGACGACCGCTCCGACATTTTTCATGTCATTAAATAGTCTGTCGGCCTCATCAAGGATAATCGTCCTGATGGTATGCGCTGATATCTTCTTTTTTTGGATCAATTCCAGAATTCTGCCAGGTGAACCCACAATAACATGTGGTTTCTCCTTGAGCTTAACTATTTGCCTGTCTATGTTCACATTCCCAATAATAGGGGCTGAAGTCACCTTGACATCAGAATTCTGCGACAGATGCTCTATAACCCGCTGCACCTGTATAGCAAGTTCATGAGTCGGTACAAGAACTATTGCCTGCATCTCCCTTAGTGAAACATCAATTTTTTTATATAGAGGAAGCAGAAATGCCAGAGTCTTTCCCGTTCCTGTCTCTGATTGAACGATTAGATCACTGTTTTTCAACATCTCGGGAATAACTCGCCTCTGGACCGGCGTAGGAGTTGTAATGTTCTCCTTCTCCAGCGCATTCAGAAGTGAAGGGTCCATATTTAATTCCTCAAACAGCTTAATCATTGCAGTCTCCTTTTGCATATTTATCATTCATATTTCCGTGAACTTCACACTTTTATCCATATGAAGCATATTATATCATGATTTATCATGATATAATTGCGCATGTGCATTTTTGCATATTCTTTACAGGCAAAAATATTGCACGCGCATAAATTCCGCCGGAGGCATATAATATCCTCGTAGGCGAGGATATTATATCTCAAAAGTAATGTCGACACATCTTTTATTTTGTCTCAGGATAGACTATAATTAAAGTAATGGGATGAGGTGACCACAATGGACTTTTGCAAATGCGGATCTATAATGATTAAAGGAGAATGTACAAATCAACACTGCCCTGACAAAGACCAGAAAAGTAAGGAATGGGTTATTGACGGACGCGGGATGAATTTTGAAAAACCCTTATCATACGAAGAGGCCGCCGGGCAGGCAAGAAGACTTAACATGAAGGACAAAAACAAGTAATTGTCAGAGAGGCATTGGTTTGACAGAACAAATATTAGGTCAAAAAGAGAATGATGGTATAGTTTTTACTCAGGCCAAAGTTATTGACCGGGATATCTCCAATAGAGAATTCATAAAATGTCAATTTAATAACTGTGATTTTTCAAATTCAAATTTTTCCCTCACATTTTTTGAAGATTGCATATTTAAGGAATCTAACCTGAGTTTAGCTCAATTCAAAGATGCAAAGTTAAGAAATGTCAGGTTTGATAGCTGTAAATTATTGGGCATATCGTTTGCTCTGATTGATAAATTCATTGTTGACATCGCATTTAAAGACTGTTTAATTCAGGATTGCAATTTTTCTGATCTGAAACTAAGGAAAAGTGCGTTTCAACAATGCAGAATCCTTGACAGCGACTTCATTAGTACTGATTTATCGGAATGCGATTTCACCTATTCGATTTTATCTGGCACTAAATTCAACAACTCCGATTTGTCCTATGCAGACTTCTCTTTCGCCAAAGAATACTCAATCAATCCGACAAATAACAAAATCACTAAGATGATTATCACACTGCCTGATGCCATATCCTTCTTGAAATATTTCGATTTGATTATAAAGTAAATATTAAAGATCCTCGTTCATTGTATTGAGCTGATAGTTATGGTAAGATTGTAATAAAAATGCGCTTTGAAGGAAGTATAATCATGAGTGTTGCTACTTACCTGGCTTGGCACAATCTGTTTGAACTAAGCGGAGTTGTTGCGTGCATTGCTATTTTTCTCATATCCTATTACACTTATGATCAGAAAAAAAATTTGCGAGTAATTTTACTGGGCACTTTTATGCTTTTAACAGGCATCCTCGATGTATTTCATTTATTATGCTGATGCTGATCATAGCATCTGCCGGATTCCTGAATAAGTATGCTAAGAAGCGTGATAAAATGCTTCTTGTAATGTTTTATGCAATGTTGCTTAGCGTTTTGAGTGAGTTTGCGTTTACAATATATGTTGATGTTTATGGAATATATAATTATTCAGGGCATATTCTTAAATTCATATCAATGTTTATGATTTTCCGTGCAATATTTGCGAAAAATATAAAGGCGCCTTATATTGCTCTGACTAATGCTCAAAAAGCACTGAAAGATCATGCAGACCATCTGGACCGGACTGTAGAGCAGCGTACCAGACAGTTGAAGGTTATTAATGCAAGGCTTATGGAAGACCTTGAATATGCCAGGGACATACAAAAATCAATGCTTCCGGTGTACCTTCCCGATACACCGCAGATAGGGTTTAGTTCCGTTTATTTGTCGGCAGAGAGACTAAGCGGCGATTTTTATGATGTATTCAAGCTTGATGATAGCAATTTCGGCTTCTACCTCTGCGATGTTTCTGGTCATGGGGTGCCGGCAGCGATGCTTACAGTATTTTTAAAACAGTGTGTTGACAGCATTGTGGAGTCTGACAGACATAAAGGTACCATATCATCACCTTCTAGCGTGCTTCAGAAGGTTTATGATGCTTTTAACCAATCCAATTTTAAGGACAATGTCTACATCGTATTGATTTGTTTGCTTTATAATACGGAAGAAAAGAAGTTAATATACAGTTCGGGAGGATTGAATGAAGCACCTCTTTTGGTTCATGCCAATGGAGAAGTTGAAGAAATTGAAATCAGCGGATTCCCGATTTGTAAACTCAAAGAAGTATATTCCACACCTTTCACTGAATTTGATTTACAATTAACCGACGGGGACAGGCTGTATTTGTACACAGATGGGCTTGTAGAAGCTCAAAGCAGCCAAAACACTCAATATTCAAAGGAAAGATTGAAGCAATTGCTCCAGAAGCATTGCGATAAGCCCCTGAATGAACTGACTGAGACGATTTCAAAGGAGCTTAATGATTTTTCTGCCGGAGAAAAATTGAACGATGATGTAACATTACTGGCTGTAGAGATCAGATAGCAGTTAAATGTTGAAATTTGTTTAAATTGTTGTTATTATGTAAAGAGATACATTAATCGGCAAGGAAGTACATCATATTCCAGTGAGAGGTATTTACATGCAAACAAGCAGAAATACTGTAAACCACCCGATTGATATTATAAGGCCTTTCAATTATACTTCGCCGACAGAATGGGCAAAAATTGTTATCTGTACATTAATCTATATTTCCGCAGCGACTCTCTTAAGAGTAATAGGCACCAATGAGGCAAATCTTATCGTTATATTTGGTACATTATTCAACACCTATGTATTCAGCGGAATCTTAGCTCAGATTCAGGTGCTTGCCTGCGTTTACCTTGCAGTAAATACCATGGCCAAGGGTTATTTCACAGCAATTGTGATAAATATATTTGGGACTATCTTTACTTTTATGGGCATCATAGTAGACAAATCCAGCAACGCATTGCCAGGTGTTTCCATATATTTGGGGACGATCGTTATTGTTACAATAATTTATGAATACAGGAAACGGTTGAGCATTTCTGTAAAGGAAATGGCTTCTCAAAAGGAGGAGCTCTATTGTCTACACGAAGAATTAACGCTCTCCCAAGAAAAATTACGTCATAAGAATGAGCAATTGGTGAAATATAATAACATCTTAGAGGACAATGAGAAGCAGCTGCGTCATATGGCTCACTTCGACTCTCTTACAGGATTACCAAACCGTAACAAGATAATTGAAGAATTAGATGCTCTCATCTGTGCATCAGCAAAAAGTAAGTCAAGCTTTTCATTTGTTTTTATTGATCTTGACAATTTCAAGCAAATAAATGACTTTATGGGGCATTATATAGGGGATATAATACTTAATGCAGTAGTCGAGCGTTGGAGGCCGTATATCAACGTCAGCGATGTTCTGGGTCGTCTGGGCGGAGATGAGTTTTCACTAATCATACGTCGTGATATGAGCCGGGATGATATATATTCCTACGTTGACTCAATTAGAAATTCGATGTCGTCTGCTTTCGTTAATCAAGATAAGGAGTTTTTTATGAGTGCAAGCTTTGGAATCTGTCTTTACCCTCAGGATGGAGATAGTTCGACCGAGCTTCTGAAAAAATCAGATATTGCAATGTATAATGTAAAGAATTCCGGGAAAAACGGTATAAAGTTTTTCTGTCAGACAATGCAAAACGAGATACATGAGAAAATACTGCTTGAAAGCGGTCTTAAGCGTGCCATTGCAAACAATGAGCTGTATATCGATTACCAGCCTCAGTATTTCAGTGGAACAAATCAAATAAGAGGGTTTGAAGCCCTGGCCAGATGGAAATCTCCTGAGTTGGGACAGGTCAGTCCTATAAAATTCATACCGGTGGCAGAAAATTCTGGTCAGATAATTAACATCGGTGAATGGATTCTGACAAAAGTTCTGAAGAAATTCAAAAGCATTCAACTAACAGGCTGCAATGATTATATAGTATCAGTTAATATATCCGTTGTTCAGATAATACATCCCTCTTTCGTGGATATGGTCCAAAGGATCCTTGATGATACCGGTTTTGATGGTAGGCACCTTGAGTTTGAAGTGACAGAGTCAGTATTTATTTCAAATCTCGGCAAAGTAGTAGAAGTCCTAGTTCGTTTAAAAAATATGGGCATACGTATCGCACTGGATGATTTCGGTACGGGCTATGCTTCACTGAAAAATCTTCAGATACTGCCAATCGATACTTTGAAAATTGACAAGTCATTCATAGACAGCATAGGACAGCAAAATCATGATGATAGGCTCATAAGTGCGATAATTTCGCTAATCCATGAGTTTCAGGTTACTGTCGTAGCCGAAGGAGTTGAAAATGAAATTCAGTTGGATTATCTTACGAAAAAGGGCTGCGACTGTATTCAGGGCTTTCTTCTGAGCCCCCCGATAGGAGAAGCACAGCTGGACAAGCTAATCCCCAATTCATGCAAAGAAATCATAGAATAACTCTAAAATCGATAATTCATGGTATAATGCATTCGGAGGAATAATAGAATGCATTTTGTCGATGTTAAAGGGATTTTGTCCGCAAAAAACGGAATGAACATTTATCGCGGCTGTTCACATGGCTGTATCTACTGCGACAGCAGGTCAGTGTGTTATCAGATAAAACATGATTTTGAGGATATTGAGGTAAAACAAAACGCACCGAAGCTGCTTGAAGATACTCTAAGACGCAAACGAAAAAAGTGTATGATTGGGACGGGCTCGATGTGCGATCCGTATATGCACTGCGAGGAGAAGCTCGGCCTGACACGAAAATGCCTTGAAATCATTGACCGCTACGGCTTTGGACTTGCGATACAGACGAAATCAAGCCGTATTGTTCGCGACCTTGATTTACTGAAAAGCATAAACCAAAAATCAAAATGTGTGGTTCAAATGACACTTACCACGTATGATGAAAACCTCTGCCGAATTATCGAACCAAATGTCTCTACTACGCGAGAACGCTTTGAAACGCTTAAAATAATGCGTGACAACGCGATTCCAACAGTTGTTTGGTTGTCTCCGATACTGCCGTTTATAAACGACAACGAGGAAAACCTGTGCGGTATTCTGAAATATTGCTTTGACGCAGGTGTAAAATGTATTATATGCTTCGGAATCGGTATAACCTTGCGTGAGGGTGACCGCGAGTATTACTATGCTGCGCTGGACCGCCACTTTCCCGGAATTAAGCAAAAATACATCCGCCGGTTCGGCTTATCTTATGAATGCACAAGTGACAACAGTAACATTCTTATGGAAATATTTCATTCCGAATGTAATGCTCATGGCGTGGCACATAATGTCGGCGATATTTTTGAATATTTACATGACTTCCCGCAGACCGATAACCAGATGAGCATGTTTTAGAAATTGGCAGCAATGACTAAATTCTATTTATTAGAAATAATAGCTGCCTTCGATCCTCAATGTTGCGCTGCCGCCAAACAAAATCTTCTCCCCTTCGGTAGCTAGCTTTACAACATTATAAACCCTGTCATTACCGCCCTGTTCGACTGAAACCGGGCTACCATCCCAAATGCCGTGCTTGAGCATGTAATTCCCGAACGCACTATTTCCGGAGCCTGTCGCCGGATCCTCCAAATACCCGAATTTCGGGGCAAAAACCCTTGTATGGGCAATAAAATCGCTTGTAGAAGTCTCTTTGCTGAAAATAAGTATGATATCAATTCCGTTTTTAATACAAAATTCCCTCAGCTTTACCTCATCAGGAAAAACAGATATCTCTTTGTCCAGCTTTGAAACAGGAATTAATAAAGTTCTGAGGCCGGCATCGATAAAATCTAATGGATAATAATCCGAAATATCTTCATTCTTAAGTCCAAGAGCTTCCACGGTTTCTGTCTGTGATACCGCAACCTCCAGATACTGTGCTTTTGGCGCCGTTATGTATATGGCATTCTCCGTCCTGATCCTGTTATAAACAGTCAACTCACCCTTTTTATTTGTATCGATCAGGATCTCATCACGTTCAAGAAGTTTCGCATCGTTACTGATGTATTCAAACATCGCCGCAATCGTTCCATGCCCGCAAAAGTCCACTTCACATTCAGAAGAATAATAAGTAAGCTTACATTCTGCTTTCTCTGAATCTGTGCAAAACACGACTTCAGATACAAAACCCTTATGCTGCCGGCCAATTTGAAGCATTTCTGCAGGTGTCAGGGTCTCTTTACCCAAATACAGGCAGGCTGCCGGATTCCCAAGTGAATCTCCCGAGGTAAACGCATCGATTTTTTTATAGATATATTTCTTCATAGACTACTCCTCTCCATTTCTAATACTTTATTAGTCTATTTCTCAGGCTTTTACTTTCCTTCAGCTATATTAACATCACCAGCCGATCCTAGTAACTAAGGGGAATCAGGATTATCTGCATTAAGCTTAATGAACAAATAATCATCAAAATGCTCAAACCCCAGAGCCGAATATGCTTTAACAGCAGGTATATTATTTTTCCTGACAAAGAGCGTCGGCATTTTCTTTCTCAATATTATTCGTTTGCATAATTCAGAAACCACGGCTTTACAATATCCCTTACCCCGCTCTTCCTCTTCTGTGTATACCGAACCAATCTGATTTATCGTATCTGTATATGTTTGTATATTGGCATATGCCACCATTTTCCCATCCTTAACTGCAATTACTTTATCTGCTTCATGGCTTGTTATTGTTAAAGAGTTTTTAACATCATCATAACTAACACTCTCATGAAATCCATTATTACGAACTCGAATAATAAACTCAATTACTCCTTTATCATCAGCCATTTGCTGCGGGTCAATGAATTTAATGCCCCTAACGTTATGGGGTTTGAAATCTTTATTTACAAAATAGCTGCTCTCGTTACACTCCACAATATCTTTTGTTTCTTTAATACACTGGTAGATAGGTCTAATAATTCTATCCATCCCCATCAGAAACTCCGTGTTTCGCTCTTGTATCAAATTAATAAATGGAGTAATGGCATCCTGTGTTTCATAATGCGGAATACAACTTCCAAGGTTATAGAAAGGAAGTATACCTGCCAAATTGCCACCTTTGAAAAAGCCGAAATAATCCGCACATCTTCTATTGTCCTTTCTGTTTTCTACTCCAAACTCTACAACATTGGCGTATAAAAATGAAGTTTCAATCTCATTTCTATGAAGATATTCTAAAATCATTTGTTTGTCTTGATCATTGAGCAAACGAATCATTACTAACCCCCCATTATAAAATCCCACAGAACCACTCGCCAGAGTGACTCCGCAGGATACATGATACTGCGTGTAGGACATCCATCGTCCCTATGTTGCTTGCAAAATTGCTAAACATACTCACTTTTCAGGTATTATTACATGTATTTTCCATATTGTCAATGCCAAAGGCTGTACTTTTTTTGCATCCGTGAAATGAAAAAGTAAATGCAACCTTGGGGATGCATTTACTACTTCCACGTTGCAGTAACATATTCCAAACTGGTTCCAAAACCGTAGTTGCAATTAGCTTTTCCAAAAGAAAGTTATGTATAAT
>JAEYRF010000123.1 GCA_023409615.1 Bacillota bacterium
ACCAAACTCTGTTCATCGGGAGGTTTTCTCAAAGCAGGGAATACTACACTGCTTGTAGGTATTGAAGAAGAAAGTCTCGAAACTGTGATTGATGTTATCAAGAAAAAATCTAAAAGCAGAAAACAAATCATCAATTCCAGTATGACACCAAATGGTATGGGTGGTATGTTTATACCCTATCCCGTTGAAGTAGTGGTTGGGGGAGCTACCATATTTGTACTTAATGTGGAGCGCTTTGAGAAAGTATAATGTCAGGACAGCTGTTCAGGTAACGGGAGGTGTGACTTGAAGGTAAGAGATACACTTAGTAACACCCCGGGTCTTTCAGGGTTGCCTGTAAAAGATGAGTCAAAGGTGAAGTCGGGAAAAAATGTTGATTTCCGAAGTCATCTGGTGAGGGCTGAAGACTCAAATTATGAGCAGCACCTTGATAACCTTGTACGAGATATAATCAGCCGTGGTGAAACACTGGCAAAAAAAGTGGATATTAGAGAACTGAAGATATATAAAAAATTGATTGCCGAGTTCCTCAGCCTCGCTCTTGGAAACTCAAAAAAGTTCTCCAAGAAAAGCATTCTTGATAGAAGGGGTAGACACAAGGTTTTTGCAATCATAAAAAATATAAACAATGAATTGGATCAGCTTACACAGGATGTCTTGAATGGTGAAAGTGATAATATCAGCCTCCTTCAACGCATTGAGGATATCAGGGGGCTGATACTGGACTTGTTTATGTAACTGAAATGCGAAGCATTTCGGTAACCAAGAATGCGAAGCATTTCGGCAGCTAAGAATGCGAAGCATTTTGGCAACCAACTGAAATGTGTCAAAAGGAGAACATTGTGGATTTCAGCAGTATCATCGGCCAGCAGGAAATCATCAGCAGCCTTAAGAGGTCTCTGTCTGAAGATAGAATTGGACATGCAACTATTTTTTCCGGATCTGCCGGAATGGGTAAGAAGACTATAGCCCACATATATGCCGGACTATTGTTATGTGAAAATCCACAATCAGGGTCAATGTGCGGACAGTGTACCGCGTGCCGTCTCTTCGACAACGATTCTAATCCGGATTATCACAGGATCAATACGGAAGATTTAAGTATCGGCGTCGACCTGATTCGTGGGATCCAGGGAGATGTTGCAATTAAGCCTGTGTATTCAAAACACAAGGTCTACGTCATCGAGGATGCTGTGAAAATGACAGACCAGGCCCAGAATTGCTTGCTAAAGACATTTGAAGAGCCTCCGCATTATGTTGTCATAATATTATTAACAACAAATTACGAAGCACTCCTTGAAACCATACGCTCGAGAGCACAACACCTCCATTTTAAAAAATACTCACGGGAGCAGGTCATCCGGGCGTTGACTGATAGACTTGGAAACGATCATGACCGGGTTAAACTTGCGGCTGATTATGCAGATGGGAATATCGGAGCTGCACTGGAACTGGCTGAATCAGGAGATTTCTCCCGACTTCGCAATGAGATAATAACATTCCTGCCGGGTGTCACGAAAGGCAAAGCTCAAGTTATTCTGGAGTGCTCTGCTTTCTTGGAGGAGCAAAGAGATAATGCAGGGTTACTTCTGAACATCATGCTGCTATACTTCAGGGATCTCTTGGTAATGTGTGAGACTGGAAATGAAAATATGTTGATTAATTCAGACAAAAAGGATATGATAGTAAATAATGCCCGGACAGGTTGCAGCTGCAGGCTTATAGACAATATTGAGACCATTGAGGCGGCACGCAGGGCATTAAAACAGAATGCAAATTATCAGCTTGTTATAGATAACATGTTAATCAAGCTCAGGGAGGATTATAAATGGTAAAGGTGGTTGGAGTCAGGTTTAAGAAGGCTGGGAAGGTATACTACTTTGACCCTGATCAATTTGAGATAGATACCGGTACCAATGTCATCGTGGAAACTGCAAGGGGCATAGAATTTGGGGAAGCAGTGATAAATACCCGCGAGGTAACCGATGAAGAAATTGTGGCACCGCTAAAGAAGGTAATGAGGATCGCTACTGAAGAGGATGTAAAGCATGCTGCTGATAACAGCAGGAAAGAAAAAGAAGCGTTTGCTACATGTCTTCAGAAAATCAGGGAACACAATCTGGAAATGAAACTGATTGATGTTGAATACACATTTGATAATAATAAGATTCTATTCTATTTTACGGCCGACGGCAGGGTGGATTTCAGGGAATTAGTAAAGGATCTGGCGGCTATATTCAAGACCCGTATCGAGCTGAGGCAGATTGGTGTACGGGACGAATCCAAGATGATGGGTGGCATTGGTGTCTGCGGACGTGTACTTTGCTGCAGCTCGTACCTGGGAGAGTTTCAACCTGTCTCAATCAAGATGGCGAAGGAGCAGGGACTTTCACTGAATCCGACAAAAATATCCGGTACATGCGGCAGACTAATGTGCTGCCTGAAGTATGAACAGGATGCCTATGAATCAATAATAAAAAAAGCGCCAAAGACAGGAGCAATCGTCGAGACGCCGGAAGGGCAGGGAGTGGTGGTTGCAGTCTATCTGATCAAGGAGACTGTCAAGGTAAGACTGGATAAGGGTAATGATACTGATTTGATTGCTTTTAAGATGGATCAGGTCAGGTTAATCAAAGATGTTTCGACAAATGAGGATTCGGAAGCTGAAATAGAAGAATTGAAGGCTCTTGAGGATTAATCAGAATACTTTCAGAATACATTATGAAAAAAGTGTTTTCATAATGCTGCATTGGTGGTAAAATAGTAGAGGCTAATTTGTACACAATGTACAAGTGAGAAAAATAAGAATAAATAATAATGGCTCAAGGGGGTATATCTTAATGGCTTACTTTATTAATGATGATTGTATAAGCTGTGGTGCATGTGAATCTGAATGTCCGGTTTCATGTATTTCCGCAGGTGACAGCAAGTATGTAATAGATGCCGAAGAATGCATCGAATGCGGCGCATGTGCAAATGTTTGTCCAGTTGACGCTCCAAAGCCGGAGTAAATTTAATGAGTTAGAGAAAAAGGGGTCAGGCATCGGCACAGCGCTGAGGCATGGCCCCTTGTCGTTCCGGGGAGGATTTGTCACTTGAACATTGAACTTTTTGAAAATGAGAGACTTGATGATCTTCAATACAAAGGTTTAAGACTGTTTCAGAAGAAGGATGGCTTCTGCTTCGGTGTGGATGCTGTGCTTCTTTCTCATTTTGCTCAGGTTTCAAAAAATTCTGTTGTAATCGACCTTGGGACGGGAACGGGTATTATTGCTATTTTGATTTCGGCAAAAAAGGATCCGCGTGAGGTAGTTGGCATTGAAATACAGAATGATATTGTGGAAATGGCTGAACGCAGTGTTAGATTGAATAAACTTGATGATAAGGTCAGAATTGTACATGGCGATATTAAGGATGCGGTGAAGCTTTTTGGCGCATCGAGCTTTGACGCTGTTGTTACAAATCCACCCTATATGGAAAAGGGGGGTGGGTTGCTGAACCCTGCCGATGCAAAAGCCATATCAAGGCACGAGATACTTTGTACTCTTGAGGACGTGATATCGACGGCAGCGAAACTGCTTCGACCGGGGGGAAAGTTTTCAATGATCCACAGACCCCAGCGGCTCTCGGATATCATGTACCACATGCGTAACTACAACATCGAGCCAAAACAGTTAAGACTGGTACATCCATCACCAGGGAAAAAGCCCAACCTGGTATTGATAAGCGGATCCAGAAACGGGAATCCTGAGCTAAACGTGCAGGAGCCGTTATATATATACGACAGTTTCGGTCATTATTCAAAAGAAATCAATGAAATATATGGGAAAGGCTGAGATGCATTGAGTAAAGCAGGGACACTCTACCTTGTGGCAACACCAATAGGCAATCTGGAGGATATCACACTTCGTGCTCTAAGGGTACTGAAGGAAGTGGATATAATAGCTGCGGAGGATACAAGGCAAACAATCAAGCTTCTTAATCATTTTGATATAAAAAACTCATTAATCAGTTATTATGAGCATAATAAAATTGAGAAGGGCAGAACCTTGATAAAACATCTTCTTGATGGAAAAAATGTTGCTTTGGTATCGGATGCAGGCTGCCCGGGCATTTCGGATCCGGGGGAAGAACTTGTGCGGCTTGCGGTGGAGCAAGGGATATCACTTACAATGATTCCGGGACCGGCGGCGGTAATAACGGGACTTGTCCTTTCAGGATTATCCACCGGAAGGTTTAGCTTTGAGGGATTTCTGCCAATGAACAAACGCGTACGCAGTGACAGGCTGAAGTCTATAAATGAAGATACAAGAACTCTTGTCTTTTATGAAGCGCCTCATAAGCTGGTTCATACGCTCAAAGATCTACGTGAGGCGTTTGGCAACAGACGGATATCTCTTGCAAGAGAGCTTACTAAGAAGTTTGAGGAAATAACCAGGATCACATTGGATGAAGCTATTGAAAAATATGATAACCAGATTCCTAAGGGAGAGTTTGTGCTGATCCTTGAAGGAGCTGATGAACAGCAGTTGGAGGAGACCAGGAAGAACACATGGCTTGAAATAAGCATTAGAGAGCATATTACAAGATATATGGACACCGGTATGGACAAAAAAGATGCTATGAAAAGAGTAGCTGATGACAGGGGCTTGAGTAGAAGGGATGTCTATAACAGCCTTCTGGAAAAATGATAACATGGATTTTGTTAGCTAGTGAACCTATAAAAGCCCGGTGAACTAATCGCCGGGCTTTTATAAATAGTTTTTTTAAGTTAGATTACTTTTTGAGTTCTTTCATGCAGTTTGGGCATATGTTCTTGCCTTTGTATACTGCTACATCTTTTGCATCTCCGCAGAATATACAGGCAGGCTCATATTTCTTTAATATAATGGTTGCACCATCAACATAAATTTCAAGAGCATCTTTCTCTGCAATATCAAGAGTCCTTCTTAATTCGATAGGAAGGACAACTCTTCCAAGCTCATCAACTTTCCTTACTATACCAGTAGATTTCATACTTACTCCTCCTTTATTAACAATTTTCGACAATCTTTTATGAATTTATTTTAGCATAAATTCCAATAAACGTCAACAATTAATTTATAGAAATTCAAGAAAATGTTATAACAAAATTCTCTAGAAATGTAATATTAAATAGTGAAACCTCGTGAAACAGGCCAATATCTAAGGGCGTAGGGGTTGCGAACAATAAATAATGCAAATCGAGTATCGTTGTAAATCGTTTTACAGCAAAGTTATACCATATATTAACTGGAAATTGAAAATGCAATAAATCGACATATGTCGACAGAGATTATTAATTCAAATATTTGAAATAATAATTGTCCTCCATCATATAAATAGCATGGAGGGATAAGATGCTGAATTATATTTGGGTTGGGATGCTTCTGATTGGTTTTATCATCGGGGCACTGAATGGTAGGATCGAAGAGGTGACAAATGCTGCGTTTACTTCGGCGGGCAGAGCAGTAGAACTTTGTATTGGCCTGCTTGGAATTATTTGCCTGTGGTCCGGACTGATGAAAGTAATGGAACGAAGCGGGCTGATCAATGTAATCGCCAGACTGGCCAGGCCTGTACTTAAATTACTTTTTCGTGAGATTAAGGGTAATGATAAGGCTATGGGGGCAATTGTAATGAATATGGCGGCCAATTTCATGGGATTGGGAAATGCTGCAACTCCGTTGGGCATCAAGGCCATGGGCGAGCTTCAAAAGATTAATGGCAGGAAAGATACTGCTTCCAATGCCATGTGCATGTTTCTTGTTCTGAACACTTCAGCAATACAGCTCATTCCTACAACAGTAATAGCCCTTAGAAATGATGCGGGGTCTGCGGCACCCTCGGAAATAACGGTATGTGTCTGGATAGCCTCGGTTGCTGCAACCTTGGCAGGGATTATTATGGTGAAGGCGCTGACTGCGATGGAGAAAAAGGATATAAAAATGATTAGAAGATCATGAAAATTGATGTATTTTATTCGATTTCATTATATGCAGTACCTGTACTCTTCCTACTGATATTGGGTGCAGGACTTATAAAAGATGTGAAGGTGTATGATGCTTTTACAGAAGGGGCCTCAGAAGGGATATCAACAGTAATAAAGATTTTGCCCACACTCATAGGTCTGCTGACAGCTGTTGGTGTATTTAGAGCCTCAGGTGCATTAGATTTCCTTATATATTTGCTAACGCCGATAGCCTCGCTGCTTGGAATTCCGGCTGAAGCAATGCCGCTTGTACTGCTGCGGCCGGTTTCAGGCAGTGCCTCGCTGGCACTTGTGTCGGATCTTATCAATCTGTATGGGCCGGATTCATATATAGGAAGAGTAGTCTCAACTATGATGGGTTCTACTGAGACAATTTTCTATACTCTTGCAGTATATTATGGATCTGTAGGAATTAAAAACATCAGATATACTCTGATAGCAGCACTGATTGCTGATGCCGCAGGTGTGGCAGCCTCAGTATGGATATGTACACTGGTTTTCGGTAGATAGAAGCAAGGGGGACAGTTCTCACACCTGCTTCCATATTTGAGCTTCAAAAAGATAAACAGCCTGCACTATTTCTTCACACGCTGCATATTTGTGGCTATGCAGCCCGAGGGTTGTTAATGTAAGAACTGTCCCCTATGTTAAATCACCTGCTATATCCGGTTGAACAGGTGCATCAGGTTGCAGGGGATTGTGTAAGCGGGAGAGGAACTTTTCTTCAGGATATTGGCAGCGGTAAGCCTGAACATGTTGAAATTGGCTTCCGGCTCGGTCAGGTAGAACCCGGTTATTGTTTTGATCAGTCTAATATAAAAACTGCTTTCTTTTAGTCTGAGAGATGCTTTTTCTGCATTTTCAGCAAAGAAAAGAATTCTTTCCTCACATTCTCTCAAGTTTTTATAAAATGATGTAAAGTTCAGACTCTCTTTACCGCTATCAGCTCTTATATGGATTGCAGCATCCAGGATTGAGCAAAGTCCGCTCAACCATGGGAAACACATTTCATCCAAAAGTGCGGCATCTTCATGTGTCATGCCCGGTCTGGAAGCGGCTGCGACCATAGCAGCGATTCCAATAAATGAATCGGCGGCAGCGCAGAATTCCCACTCATTGATTTGCGGATAACGTATAAGATAACTGCCGCACCAGTTTCTTAAGTTTTCCCTGCTGACAGGGGATGGATAATGACGATAGGATTGCAGGTCAATATATAGCTGCATATATTTTTTAATCTTTGGGGCAGCTTGTTTAAATGAAGGAAGTATGGCCAATTGCAGCCGGCAAAGATCAGAAAGGCATTTTGGCGGTTTTGCCGTAAGCGGTGTATTTTTTGAGGATTGGAGGATGGCGCATGTACCGCTTCTGGAAGGGTCTGCTGCACAAGCAAGACAACCATATAAGGCCCGTACGTCAGACTCTTCTATGATATCCTTCTTACTCCTGTAATTCTCAAGCATTTCTTTGAGTGTATGGAGCGAAAGTATAAATGAAATCATGCTTTTCAAATCTGTGCCGGGGTACAATGTAAATAGGCAGCAACTAAGCATTTGCATGTCAAAGTGATCCGGAGGGCTTATTTGGATATCCGGGACGTCCTGAATAATGTGTTGCGGGATGCACAACTCCTGCTTTGTACGAATAACACCTGCCTGCCTACGTACTTCAGGCAGAACCTTATAATTATATAAATAAAAGCCTGAGATGATATCCGCGTATTGTTCCAAAATGTCCATCACCCCCTTCCATTATGTTTATTCAATTCGTTGTGGAATTATGAAGCGGTTATTACTAGCAGGTTGCGCGCCCGGCATACGCCAAATTCTGCTTGAAAAAGTCATGCTATAAGGGTATATTAGTAAGAGACCATAGGTTATAGTATCAGATGGAGGCAAAAAATGGAGAAGAAAACCTTTTATATCACGACACCGATTTATTATCCAAGCGGTAAGCTGCACATAGGACATTCGTATACAACGGTGGCAGCAGATGCCATTTCTAGATACAAGAGACTCAAGGGATATGATGTCATGTTTCTGACGGGTACAGATGAACATGGTCAGAAGATACAGAGAAAAGCTGAGGCAAAAGGAGTAACACCCAAGCAATATGTGGATGAGATTGTCTCAGGCATCAGGGATTTGTGGAAGATGATGAAGATCACCAACGACAGATTTATTCGTACTACAGATAAAGAGCACGAATCGGCTGTTCAGAAAATATTCAAAAAGCTTTATGATAACGGAGATATTTACAAGAGTGAATATAAAGGCTGGTATTGTACGCCATGTGAATCCTTCTGGACTGAAACTCAGTTGGTCGGCGGAAAGTGCCCGGACTGCGGCAGGGAAGTGGAAATTACCAGCGAGGAAAGCTACTTTTTCAAACTTTCAAAATATCAGGACAGACTTATTAAGCACATTGAAGAAAATCCCGAGTTTATTCAACCTATATCCAGACAAAATGAAATGCTGAATAATTTCCTCAGGCCGGGGCTGGAGGATCTGTGTGTTTCAAGAACAACTTTCAACTGGGGTATCCCGGTAACCTTTGATGAAAAGCATGTAGTATATGTTTGGATAGATGCGCTGTCCAACTATATCACGGCACTGGGCTATCTGTCAGATGACGACAAGACCTACAAAAAGTACTGGCCTGCGGATGTACATCTGGTCGGGAAAGAAATCGTCAGATTCCATACGATCATTTGGCCCGCAATGCTAATGGCATTGGGCGAACCGCTGCCAAAGCGGATATATGGGCACGGCTGGCTGCTGCTGGAGGGCGGCAAGATGTCAAAGTCAAAGGGCAATGTAGTCGACCCTGTAATATTGATTAACAAATATGGCTTGGATGCAGTCAGATATTTTCTGCTCAGAGAGGTCCCGTTCGGCTCGGATGGAGTTTTTTCCAATGAAGCACTGATCCAGAGAATAAATTCGGATCTGGCAAACGATCTGGGGAATCTGGTTAGCAGAACAGTAGCTATGATTGATAAATACTTCGCTGGGGTATTGCCGGAGAACCGTACCGAGGGCGAGTTTGACGACGAGCTGAAAGCAATGTACAAAGAGCTGCCGAAGAAAGTTGAAGAACTGATGGATAAACTCCAGTTCAGTACTGCACTGGTAGAGATATGGAAGGCAATTTCAAGAACAAATAAATATATTGATGAGACGATGCCATGGGTGCTGGCTAAATCAGATGATAACAAACCGCGTCTTGCCGAAGTCATGTTTAATCTGGCAGAAAGCCTGCGCATTGTGTCCATCCTGATCCAGCCCTTCATGCCCGAAACGCCTGAAAAGATCTGGCATCAGCTGGGCATTACCGGCACAGATGTTCTTGAGTGGGATAGCGCTAAGCAATGGGGATGTTATCCGGCAGGTGTAACTGTGAATAAGGGGGAAGTGATTTTCCCAAGAATCGACATAAAGAAGGAATTGGAAGAACTGGAGAGCCTCAATCCGGCCGTGCAGGAAAGTGCCTCAGTGACTGCCAGAAAGGCGGTTGCAGAGAAGGAAGCAGCGGATAAGAAACCTGAAATAATCACCATAGATGACTTTGCCAAGCTTGACCTTCGCGTAGTCAAGGTATTGGAGGCTGAGAAGGTGGAGGGCTCCGAAAAATTGTTGAGGCTGAAGGTGGAAATGGGTGAGGAAACAAGGCAGGTTGTATCGGGAATAGCAAAACATTATACCCCTGAGAGCCTTGTCGGAAAATCTGTGATTCTGGTTGCAAATCTGAAACCCGTCAAGCTTAAGGGGATCGAATCTCAGGGCATGATCCTGGCAGCTGCAAATGATACTGCATTATTGCTGGCTACTTTAGACGGCCCTGTGGAAAGTGGAGTGAAAGTAAGATAATTGCAGACTTCGACAGAATCATATATAATAGACACAATAACAGGCTACTTTTTACGTGAGGTGGATAATGCTTTTTGATACACATGCTCATTTTAATGATACTCAGTTTAATGATGATCGTGATGCAGCAATTGAGAGGGCAAAGCAAAATGGAGTCGGCTACATTCTCACAGTGTCTACAAATGTAGCGTCCTCTGTTGAAAATGTTTCATTGAGTCAAAATTATGATATATTTTATGCGGCAGTTGGCGTGCATCCACACGATGTTATCAATCTTAATAATAGTACAATATCGGCTCTGACCGATTTCGCTTCCTACCCGAAGGTGGTAGCAATAGGTGAGATCGGGCTGGATTATTTTTATGACAACTCTCCGCGCGAGGCTCAGAAAATTTGGTTTTCCAAACAGATATCTCTGGCTCGCTATACTAAATTGCCCATCATTGTGCATGATAGAGATGCACATGAGGATGTATTAAATATTTTGAAAAGCGAAAAAGCTAGTGAAGTCGGAGGCGTTTTTCACTGCTATTCAGGCAGTGTAGATATGGCCCGGGAATTATTGAATATGGGATTTATGATCTCAATTGCGGGGCCTGTTACATTTAAAAATGCTAAAAAATTGATTGATGTAGCCAAGTATGTTCCTGACGACATGCTTCTGATCGAAACGGACAGTCCATATCTTGCACCTGAACCTTACAGAGGTAAGAGAAATGAATCGGCTTATGTGAAGATGACTGCAGAGAAAATTGCGAAAATCAAGGGAAAGTCCTTTGATTATATAGCAAAAAATACAACTTCCAATGCGAAGAGGCTCTTCCGCATCCAATAATATGATGGAACCGGTGGTGTGTTATGAAAAAGTTTATCCTTGTGATGGTCTTTGTACTATTAACCGCTCTGTTCATCGCTTTCAATTACTTGCTTTGGGATAGAGAAAGCAAAGTAGCGGAACTGAAAAATCTAGAGTACGAGCAGGCAAGCTACAATGCGGACATAAACGCCCGAAAAAGGGAGATTGCCGCACTGGAGGATGAAGTAGGCAGACTTCAGGACGAGTACAAAAAGCTCGAAATGGAGAACAGCAGTCTCAATGAAGAGAAGAAGGAACTGAATGCCGACTGGACCAAGTCAAGGGAGACACTTCAGGAAAGAATCGACTTCATAAATGTATTGAAGCAGTACACAGATGTCAATGCATTATCTGAGCCTGTGGTCAAGTGGGTTGACGCCGTGAACCAGGGTAATTATGAGGAAGCTTATGCTCTGGAATATGAGTCCGTTGCCGAACAGGACAGGCCGGTTAGCCTTGTTGCCTATGCGGAAGGAATAAAAAATACTATAAGCATGATCAATATTACTGATGTTAAGCTGGACAAGCTAAGAGGCTCGGGAACCGGCGATATTTATCTGAATGTCAAGCTGGATGTTAAACTGGTCGAGGAACCAGCAAAGCAAACACCACGTTTTTCGCAGGGTGAAAACGAAGTAACTATAAGGGTCGACTATTCTTACAGTAATAAGAAATTTATTATTATAAGCACCAGTAATATGTAAACTCTATTTATTCTTTCCTGCTTAAAATAAGCTTCTGAAGGGAACTAAAATGAAATATACTGATGGCTGCAATATTGAAGAATTCGTCAAAAGCATGACCTTACAACAAAAAATCGCATTACAGGCGACACTGACTGAAATTACAAGTCAGGCAATGCCCGAACTTGGAATACCTGAAATGTGTATCGCTGACGGTGCCACAGGTTTCAATTATTTGCAGGCTTTCCTGGATCGTGCCAGCCGTATTAAGCTAAAGGCTCAGAGGACAGGCGTATACCCGCCTGATTATGATGCGTTGATAGACTCGAACAAGATGATGGACGAAATACTGGCAGATGTAGATAAAAGCTATGCGACAGCAGAGAAGGGTACTGTAAGGTACGAAATTTCAAAAGGACTTTTTGAAATGAAGCCTGGCGGACAAGATCCGACATGCTTCCCATCCGGTGTGGTGCTTGGTTCTACTTGGAACCCTGATCTGGTTTATCAGTGCGGCAAGTATGTTGGAATGGAAATGGATGCTTTCGGAGTGGATGTAGTCCTTGGCCCGAATGTGGACATCCAGCGCGATCCACTAGGCGGCCGCGCCTATGAGTGCTATTCGGAAGATCCCTATCTTGTCGGACGGATCGGCACCGCGTACATAAAGGGGCTTCAATCCACAGGCATTGCGGCCTGTGCTAAGCACTTTGCCGTCAACAATCAGGAAACAGATCGCCACACTATAAACGCTGTGGTGTCTGAACGTGCATTACGCGAAATGTATCTCCGAGGCTTTGAAGATGCAGTTAAGGATGGCGGCGTAAAAAGTATTATGATGGCCTATAATAAGGTGAACGGTGTACACTGTGCAGAAAACACAAGGTTCATGCAGGATATTATTCGTGGTGAGTGGAGATTTGACGGCTGTATCGTTTCCGACTGGGGTGCCGCCCATAATGAGCCGGTTTCAATCAAGGCCGGCATCGATCTCATTCTCCCGTCCCGGTGCTGCGATATTGAAAAAGCAATTGCCGATGGTGAACTAAGCGAAGAAGATTTGGATCGCTGTGTCGTCCAGATAATTAAGATGTATGCAAGTGTCAACGGCATGACCGGCCGTGATTTAGACAAGTATAACGATGCCGCGACTATGAAAAACGTCTACGATTGTGCGGTTGACGGAGCAATTCTACTAAAAAACGAAGGCGTACTTCCGCTTAAAACTGCCACAAAGACTGTTTTCTGGGGTAGACGCACGAAGACGCCCATCGAATGCGGTGGCGGCAGTACACAGATATTCACGAAAAAAACCAGCAGTATTCTTGAACGTTCAAAAGAGATCAATGGCGTAGAGAACTGCTTCTTTGAAGATTTCAGCAGGGACGCCGAAGTGCTGGTTTATACTGTGGCGTTCCCGGGTCAGGAAAGCTCGGATCACTCAAACATGCTGATCGAACATGACGACCGTAAAAAGATTATCAGGATGCTGAATAAGGCAAAAGAGCACGGCATGAAAACTGTTGTGGTTCTCAACACTGCAGGGCCCGTCGATATGCGCGATTGGGTAGACAACGCTGACGCGATACTTTGCGTTTATATACCCGGATGTGAAGGCGGCAAAGCCGCTGCTGACATAATTTACGGCGCTGCGTCACCTGGTGGAAGACTTGCACAGACTTTCCCTGTTAAGTATGAGGATACGCCTACCTGCATCAACTTCCCTGGCTACAACGGTGTCGTTAATTATGGAGAAGACATATTTACCGGATACCGCTACTATGACTTTAAGGGCATCGCCCCGTTGTTTCCCTTCGGTTACGGCCTTACATATACTACATTTGAAATAAGCTCATCCGCAAAACAATTCACCTTCGATGCGGATAACGGCTATCCCGTCAAGGTCCCGGTTACCGTTAAAAACACCGGCTGCCGCTCCGGTTCAGAAGTAGTACAGCTATATATAAGCCACAAGCGTCCCTATGTTCTGAAACCTATCCGGGAATTGCAGGGCTTTGCCAAGGTTTATCTTGAGCCCGGCGAGGAAAAGACAGTAGAAATCATCCTCGACCGTAAATCCTTCAGGTATTATGACAGTTCTCATGGTGGATGGTGCCTGGAACCCGGAGATTATATACTGTATATCGGACGTTCCAGCCGCGATTTCGCAATCGAATTGCCTGTGAAGGTGACCGGAACGTCTCCCTACGGTATTGGGGCACATACAATAATAGATGAAATCGCTGAGATCCCCCATGCAGTGAAGTGTATGTGTGAGATTATTCCAGACTTTGCAGAACGCCTTCCGGAAATCCTTCAGGATTTCGGCGGAGAACCGCTCAGAGAAGTCTACTACAGCATCATGTCCGATTATTACCTCAATCCAATCCATGGTGCGACAGTATTTAACAGTGCCTGCCTGAAAATGAACCCTGGACGTCAGGCGGCTGTTTCACATGATTGGAATTATATACCCTGATACCAGTACCGTGAAATTTTATTAATGACATGTCCAAATTTTGCAGCGTATTGTAATAGAGTTACGAAATGACATTTCCAGATATATGAAGGGAGCAGGAACTGATGGAAAAAAGTGAGCAAAAAGGATTATTGCTGGTCTACACCAGGGAACCGGTTGAAGGTAGTTATCCCAGGTCTTTGGGAAACAGTGTACATATGGCATACAGTGATGACGGGACCGATTACCGCCCCTTTAATAGTAACTACGGAATGTTATTTGCGACTGCAACGATCAGCCAACGCAATACAATAATTGAGAAGGGTTTGAAAAATCCGTATCTGTTTTATACTTCAGATGATACATTTGCAATTATTGCTGTCCGTGTCGACGCGGGGGGAAACGAAGATGAAGAGAGTAAAGGGAGTATACTGCTGTGGACCTCGAAAGATCTGATTCATTTCAAGGAATGCGGGCTTATTCATTTGAAAAAGGATGCCTATGTAAAAGCGGTTACTTGTAAATACCGGAAAGCTGATGGCATTTATGAAATCTGCTGGATGGACTCAGATATGAATTATTATGTAAATCTGCTGAAGGATCTGGAAAACCCGGATGAGATTTCTATGCCGGAAAAATGCAGTCCATTCGACTGTTGTAAAGTGAAAACAGATTTATCAGGCATAGTTCCCGGAAATATATTGACTGTAGAAAAAGGATTTGGAGAAGAGCTTCTTGCTTTTTGGTCTCCGCTGCAGAATGTCGCCGTAGAAACTCCTGATCATATCAAGGCGGCTTCGGTCGATGATATTGTATCCATAAGGGCAACAGCCGCTTATTCTGATGGCTCCACGTCGGAAAAAAGGGTTCTATGGGACACCTCAAATGTAGATTTTTCTAGAGAGGGTTCCTATGATGTGCATGGAATAGTGATGCAAGAGCATTATGACTTCCCGCTGGCTGTTGGATATGCCGATCCGCAAATTCTCAAATGGAAGGACAAGTATTATTTCATCGCCACAAATGATAATACGAACGCTGTTGGGCTGTTTGTCAGGGAGGCTGATACTGTTGCCGAACTGTTTAAAAAAGGCATCCGGGAGCATATTATTTTAGACTACGACATGGAAAGACAGTTGGTAAAAACATTCTGGGCGCCTGAATTTCATGTGATAGGCGGTGATTTATACATATTGTTTACAGTTGGTGGAGAGACCAGCGGGCCGCAGTCCCATCTGATGAAATTGAAAAATGGCGGGTGTATACTTAATCCGGCTGACTGGGAAGATCCTGTCCGCGTAAAGAAGGCAGACGGCACATATCTTGCGGAAGAAGGCATTACGCTTGACATGACACATCTGAATGTAAACGGAGTGTCATATATGGTCTGGTCTTTCAGAATCGGATTTGGAACGCCGGATGATACTGGATCGATGCTCTATATTGCCACTGTTGATAGTCAAATACCGTGGATTCTTACCAGTGACCCTGTATTATTGTCCCGGCCATTGATGGGGTGGGAAAATACCGAGAGAACAATTAATAATGAAGGACCATTTGCCCTAATGACAGATGATACTGTATATCTTGCATACTCCGGTGGGGCGGCCGGAGGCTATACATATACAATTGGATTTTTGAGTATCAGCCGGAGCGGGAATCTTCTGAATCCTGAAGAATGGGTTAAAACTTGTACACCGGCGCTTTCTCACTACTCAGTAGAAGGAGAGTATGGACCTGGACATAATACATTTTTTACAAATGAAGAAGGTAATGTCATGATTGCCTATCACGCTCAACAAACTTTAGGGAATACTCCCAGATGTACCGGCATCCGCAGAGTACATTTTGACAGAAACGGTGTTCCGGTCTTGAATTTATCTGCTGAAAGAGATTTAAAAGATGAATTTGTCAATGTTGAAATGAAGGTTGTAGTAGAGAAATAAACATTAATAATTTGTGAGTTCGGATTACATAAATACATTTCACATAATATCCAAACCCCTCATATAATGATATTAAAGTGTACGTAAGCTGGAGGAATCATTATATGAAAGAGGTTGTCAAAATGAAAGATAATATATTCGCCGAACCGACGGGAACGATGCCGCAGGTTGGCGCAATGCAGCATATGCAGGCGAATCCAAATATATCACCGGTACAGTCTACACCCAAAGCGTCACCGGTGCAGACTGAGCCTAAAGCATCACCGGTTCAAACCGCGCCAAATGTATCACCGGTGCAGACATTACCTGAAACTTTACCAATCCAGCCTAACCCTGCTGCTGTCATGCCGTTTGCAATGGGTCAGATGCCCATGATGAACCAGATGCCAATGATGGGTCAGATGCCTATGATGAATCAACTGCCCATTATGTGCTGCCCCTACCTGATGAACATGCAGTGCCCTATGACAAATGGCCAGAATGTCATGGGAATGAATATTGCAAATAATATGATGTACCCGGCAGTAGGAGCCGGCTTAGGAGACATGGGCTATTTGCCGGAGAATACGAACCCCAGAAACCGTTACTACTATCAATATTGATTGTCCAACATACTCTCAAACCCATTTATATGGACTGCCCACAGGGCGGTCCTTTTTGTACATTCATATACGTAACATATCCTGGATAAATCCTGTACAGTGGAAATGTATAAACACCTTAAAACGTGTATATAATCATAGATGGAGCCATTTTATGGCAACAAATTTGACAAATACAGGGGATTGGAATAAAATACTTCACAGTCCCTTATTAGTATTTTAACAGGAGGGTGTGTATTTGTTACCACTTGCTAAAAATATTAAAAGGTTATTTTCATACAGAAAGCAACTGATCATTGCAGTAATTGCAGTGGCAGTATCGGCAGGTGCGGGATGTGGCGTATTTGCCTGGTTGGAAAAAGACGTTGTCATCAATGATAACGGAAAGCTATTAAACTGTAAGACAATGAAAAGTACCTTTAAAGAAACCTTGGAGCAGAATGATATTGTTGTAAATACATATGATTATGTCAGCACTCCACTGGAAAGCAACTTACAGAGGAAAAAACTGAACGAAATATACATTAAGAGAGCTGTTCCGGTCTACATCACTGCGGATGGACAGCAGACAAAAGTTATGACTTACAGGAATACTGTGGCAGAGGTGCTGGAAGACACTCAGGTCAAGCCTGAGGGAATCGACAAGCTTGAAGGGGCTGAACTGACTGACAATGTCAGTGCTGACATGAAACTAAAGATTGTACGAGTCAGTGAGCACATTGTTAAAGAAACAGAAAGCATTCCTTACACGGTGCAAAAGAAGGCGAACAAAAAACTGGATGAAGGGCTTGAAAGAGTAATCCAGGTTGGTCAGGAGGGCTTGGCAGAGAAACAGTACGCGGTCGTCAAGGAGGATGGCGCAGAGGTTTCAAAGCAGTTACTGACAGAAACGATACTGACAAAACCAATCAACATGATTATGGAGTTTGGAACGGTATTAAGTTATAAAACGTCTAGAGGCGATAACGTCCGTTACAGCAAGGTGATGAATATGAAGGCAACTGCGTATACGGCATCGCTCAAGGACACAGGCAAGGCGCCGGGGCACCCCTTATTTGGCATAACGGCCACAGGAATAAAGGTCAAGAAGGGTGTCATAGCAGTTGACCCGAAGGTGATCCCACTCTATACCAGGGTTTATGTGGAGATAGACGGTAAGATTGAGGATTACGGTTATGCAGTAGCCGCTGATGTCGGTGGTGCAATCAAGGGAAACAAGATCGATTTGTACTACGATAGTCAGGATTTTGTAGATCGCTTCGGCGTCAAAAAGGTCAAGGTCTACATCATAGAATAATGGTATACGGAAGCCTTGGTAGATTAAGTAAATATATTAATAGGGACTAAAACTAAAGCCGGGGCAAACTGTCCCGGCAAATTTTTTTAAGGGGAAACAGACTATGAGTATAGACATAAACATGAATCTGAAAAAATTCAATATCCGTCCGACGAAATCTCTCGGTCAGAATTTTTTGGTTGATCAGGAGATATTAAAGTCCATTGTTCAGGCAGCGGAACTGTCAAAAGAGGATACCGTACTGGAAATTGGTCCGGGTCTTGGAAACCTGACAGCAGAACTTGCTGAAAATGCCGGAATGGTTGTGGCGGTAGAAATAGACAGGAGGCTTATACCTGTTCTGAAAGAGAATCTGAAGGCCTATGAGAATGTGTGGATCATTAATGCGGATATTCTTCAAATCGACCCTGAGAAGGTTCTGGGCGAACAAGTACAAGGGGACGGCTCTACCATACGGCTGAAAATCGTAGCAAATCTCCCCTACTACAT
>JAEYRF010000127.1 GCA_023409615.1 Bacillota bacterium
GCATTCCGCTGGTTCGAGTCCAGCCATCCCAGCCATTTATATCATTTCGCACACTGGACAATTTTTTTGCGAAATTGTCGAGATGTGGGATTTGATGAAAGCGAAGGGACTTGACGTTTCTAAGCTTTCAAACATGGGCCATTAGCTCAGTTGGCAGAGCACTTGACTTTTAATCAAGGTGTCTGCGGTTCGAATCCGCAATGGCTCACCAAAGTAAGTCCTTGAAAACACTGGATTTCAGGGGCTTTTTTTTTAGGGATGAAGATAAGTTATCAAGAAAAGTTGAATATGAGTTGAATGGGGAAAACTTTTATATCTCTGAACCTAATCTGAACGAATAATTAAGTCCGATTAGGCGTGGTTGATTTGAATAGAATCAAACACGAAAAAGTTTGCAATAGTCTTAAGTTCTATCATTGAAATTATGTTTGTCTGAATAATAGTATCTATATAACTGTATTTGATAATAGTAGAGAAATATGTCATATTGTGTTAAAATGTTTATGGGTGTAATCTAGAAATTTATGCAACTAAATAAGTAATGTATCAAACTGGTATACAGCGAGATTTGAATACCATTGACTTTAGCTAGATGACTATTACACGACACCCGTCGCGAAAGAAGTAGTTATATGACATATGCGCAGGGGTATTTTTACCACTCCCATAAACCTAATATATGGTATAATGGTAGAAAATGTACGCATGGGAGTGGCAATGTTTTGTCTACGGCCATCCGTGGCCTGGGTCAAGATACATTCCTGCACAAGGAGCTATTACATACTGCCGACTGACATCGTGTCAGTCTTTGTAAGTAAGTGAGTAATAAGTGAGCAAGTAGACTTGTAAGTTTATCCCCGGCCATCCGTGGCCTATGGATGAGCAAAGGAGCTTGGACGAGTAGGACTCGTGGAAATGGCGTGGTATCGTGGCCGAAGATAATACAGTACAAATTTCATACTTCATTGAGGCGGCTGTCGTCGTGACAGCCTAGAGCTAGAAGCAAAGACTCTCCGCCCGTCCATGGGCTGGGGACAAAGGTAGAGAGACGATGGAGTTTATTGTTTAAGGCGGCTGACATCCATGTCAGCCTAGGGCAGTAAGTGAGTAACGGGGCGTATACGTCACATAACAAAGCAGTCGCGCAAGGGTGCCAGGGGAAAGACATCCGGCCTTATACCATTAACAGTAGTAGCGCGAGCAGGCACCACACCGATTCGCAGAGCGGTGGCGGAGCACCGCCCACCTCTACCTTCGCCGGGCAGGCTTGCCCTTGACAGACTTGGCACGGCTCAGCTAGAGGCTTTACTGCTCATCGGCGTCGCGACTGCCGGGCCGTTCTCTGAAATATGGCACACGAAATACCCGCCTTCCATGGTGCGCAAAAAAGGAGGAGCACATATGAGTATTTTTAAAGAAATACTAGGTATTTTATCGTTACTATCTGGACCAGCTATGGCTGTAATAGCATACCTAGCATTAAAACAAATAAAAATTGCTAAACAACAACTATCTGTCGCTAAAACTACTTTTGAACTGAGTTCAAAAAGAGAAGCGGCAGTATTTACAGCAAAGCAGTGTGATATGTTTGCACATAGTATTATTCCAAAATATTCAGATGTTATGAATAGATTCAAAGAAAAAAATGTTAAATTATACAAACTGCCAAGTAATAAAGATTCCATACTTGATTGCGAATATGGAGAATGGCTTAAAGAAAACTTTATAAAAATTTCGGATAATAATGGAGAATTGTATACATTAATAACAATAGCGATGAATGATATTGAAGCATTTTCAATTTATTTTATACATAAAATTTGTGATGTTAATATGGCGTATTCACCAATTGCAAAAACATATGTTGAAATTGTTGAAACCCTTAGTCCTATGATTTGTCTAGTGAGGAATCGTGATAATAATGTATATTCAAATACAATCGCTTTATATGATATCTGGAAAAAGAAATTAGTAAAAGAATCGCTGGAAATAAAGCAAAAAGAGCTTTATAGACAATTTATTGAAGCAAAAAAACAGGCAAGTTGTATAATAGAAGATGACATTAAACCTATAGGGTTGGATGAAAAAATATTTCATGAAAGAGAAGCCGTCCATGGCTTCTCTTAATCAAGGGTCGTGTGCCATACATCAGAGAACAAAGCAGTAAGCGCAAGGGTGCCGGAGGAAAGTCATCCGACCTTATACCATTGACAGCAGGAGCGCGAGCAGGCACCACACCGATTCGCAGAGTGCAAGCACCGCCAGGGAGAAGGGCTTCGTGGGTCCAGCTCATCGGCTCGCGACTGCTGGGCCGTTAGCTGAAATTGGACGCAGGGGGCGCGCCGTCCTGGCGCGATAAAAAAACGGAATAAATGAAGATACCTTAATCAAAATGTATAATTTAGTGCTTAATGACTATGTTTCATTTAAATAAAATGTCAAGAAAAGTATAATAAAAAGAGAACAAAAGAACGAAATACATAATTAATTTACATTTTTTATAAAGGGCTCCATACTTCGTGCAGGTATCTAAATAGAAAATATCGAATAATACCATGGCTAAGGATTTTTTTTGTGAGGTAATATTATGTATACTCATGATAATAGTGCTGTTGCTTATGTTGATGAGTACTGAAATTTCGGGACTCACTTTGAATCAAGTGGTAATAGCACTCATTACATTTTAGTTGCAATAGTAATGCCTAAGAAGATAGTTGAATCTGAACATAATATATTGCTTCTAACAACCATTGAAAGCAATCTCAGAATAAATTCAAGGAGGAGAAAAACATGGCAATGTTCGAAGTAATCAAGTACGAGGGAGATAATGATGTTTTCGTTTGGAAACATCCGGCGGAGGATTTTAATACCCTTAGCCAACTCATTGTAAACGAATCACAGGAGGCGTTGTTTTTTAAGAATGGTGAAGCACTAGATTTATTCGGGCCTGGTCGCCATACATTGAAGACGCAAAATATTCCTTTGATTCGCAAACTCGTGAATCTACCGATGGGGGGAACATCCCCGTTCCATTGTCAGGTCTTTTTTATCAACAAGACCATGCCACTGGACGTCAAATGGGGTACACCCAGCCAAATCCAGGTGATTGATCCAAAATTCCAAATTTTACTCCATGCCGGAGCGCATGGTGGTTTTGGCGCTCAAATTGAAGATTCAAGAAAATTTATCACCAAGTTGGTAGGAACGAGGAGCGTTTTCGATAAAGCCACTTTGGTGGACTACTTCCGAGAAATCATTTCTACAAGAACCAAGACCTATTTAAGCCGCATTATGAGCGAAACGACTTTTGTATTGGTCAATTCGCACCTTGAAGAAATCTCGGCGGTACTAAAAGAAAAATTGACCGAAGATATGCAAGAATTCGGAGTCAAGCTAATCAACTTCTTTGTATCATCCATTCAATTGAATGAGAGCGATTACAGTCAAGTTCAACAAGCGTTGGCACGGGTTTCCAGCCGTAATATTGAAGGCTATAGCTGGGTAGATGAGCAACTCGCGGATGTTGCAAAAAAATACGCTGCCAATCCGGGAGCGCAAAATAATCCTGCTGGTATGATTGCCCAGGCACCAATGGCATTTGCTTTCGGTAATATGCTGAGAAATACGGTTCAACCTTTAATGGATCAAGGATTTTCAGGAGAACCAAAAGAATTTAGTGGTATCTCAACACAGAAATCTCAATCGCCGTTTGGTAACGCACCGAATACAATCAAGCCAAAGACAGCGGGAGAAACTCAGACTGCTTCGTCAGACGGTATGGACGATTTTGAGCAACGTTTGAAAAAGTTAGAAATGCTTAAAGGTAAAATCCCGGATGAACAGTATGACGCGAAAATGCAAGAAATATTAAATAGTATATAGGAGTCCGACTATGATAAAGAAAAATTCTTACGATTGCAGTATTCGTAATCATTGCCGCTATGTACAGCATGTTGGTTATTATTACAAATGATACACGTTATACGGAAAGCGTACTTTCAGATATTGATATGAACGGATCCGACCACATTGAGACGATAACTTTATTAACAGGGGTTGAGCAGCAGGTACAGCTTATAGTATTGCTGTAGTTGTCGCAACAAAAGGAAAATTAACCCTAAAAAATAAACGGTTGTGAGGGGATTAGATATGGGTGCATTAGGCTGGATAATAGGTGCCGGTGTTGTTGCCGGTCTGCTGAAAAAGGCAAATAGAAAAGAAAAAGAGGCTTTAGCAGAAGAACAAAGAAGAAAGAATAAGCCATGTTACTTTAATGATGGCTTTTCGGAAGAAGAATTTAAAACTATCGTTAAGCGAGCTAGCAAAGATATTAAGAGGTTGTCAAATCTTTATACTAATGGCCCTGTTATTTATGGCACAGTTAGATCACAAAGTGGTATATCTGAGTGGAACTTCAAAATTGACTTCAATGATTATGGACACATAAATGGGAAATATTGGATTTCGTCTGATAACGATGATTCTACTATTCCTGACCATGTGGCCAAAAACATTTGTTCAGAAATAGCTAATCGCTCTTCAACATCATATGAGTATAGTGATACCGAAGAAAATGATGATTATGAAACTGAATATGAAGACCACTATAGTTTTCCAAGAGGTGCTTTTAGATTTTGCCCATTTTGTGGAGAAAGAATTGTTGGTGATAATGTTAAGTTTTGCTCATATTGCGGTAAAAGATTATAAATGGAGGGTTTTCTATGAACTTTATTAAAATGACATGTAATAATTGTAATGCACAATTGCAAATAGACTTGGATCATTTACAAGCCTTCTGCCCCTATTGCGGCCAAAAACTGATGATGAATTTTGACCAGTTAGGACGTGTTTTATCGGAAAAGGAAAAGACAAAACGCACAGTTACACGCGAGCAAGAGCAAACTAATCGTACTCAAATGTTGTATAAGCTTAAGTCCAATGAAAAAGATAAGGTTTGGAGAATGAAAGTAATAGATAAAGTCCCCATATTTGTTGGCTGTTTCCTTGCCTTGCTCTTTGTCGTATACTTTTTTTTCTTTGATTTAATGCCCAACCCAAGTGAAAAGAAACATGATGAAAAGGTTATATACCTACAGCAGATTGAGATTGAAGTTGAAGATGCTATAAAGGATGAAGACTATGACATGGCTCTGATCAAAGCAAACAAACTTTCCTGTGATAATTGGTCAAGAGAAGAGACTGCAACGTGGGATGCTAAACGAGAATCGTATATCAAAACTATTCAGGAAAAGAAGAGAGAAAAGGACATAAAAAACCCGAATAATATTTTTATGCCTGCTAGCCCATCATCTTTTAAGGGAAAGAGTTATGCTGATGTAAAAGAGCAGTTATTAGATTTGGGATTCACAAATATTACTACGAAAGAAGCATCAGAGTCAGCAGGATGGTTTGATAAAAAAGATACAGTTGAACATATACTCGTTGGGGGTAAAATGGAATTCACAACTGAAGATTACTTTGATAAAGACACACCAATAATAATTTACTACTACAAGAAATAAAAGTAAGCGCTTAATCTTGGGGTGCATTGCATAAATTGTTGCGGCATCAGAAACGCAATTCAGGCGACTATGGCAGGTAGGATGTCAGGAATTCTTGAGTACTGTATCAAGCAAAGGTACTTCTGGTTCCGGCAAAGTTCCGATCACTAAGCGGCAATATGTTGCCCAAATACTCTGGATCACTGACACCTAATTTTAGTCCTTCTTCAAATGCTTCTATTGCTGTGTCAAAGCCTGTAGCTGCTGTCATCTTTGTAAACAGCTTTAAAGCCTTCTTTTTCCTTCATAGTCACTTTTGTCCAGGTATTCCTTAAGGATTTGCGGTAGTTGATTGTATAGCCCCGTGTACTTTAATGCAGCTGGCCTTTTACTCATAAGTTCTAGGTATGGGATCCAGTTCATCGACTCCTTTTCCTCTCCATAAAGCCGTCTATGCTCGATGATGCAATTGTAATCCGTATCAAGCATCACAATATCATGAGCGCAGGCTTTAACTATGACCTGTCGTCCAACCATACTTGGAGTGGTCGAATAGGTTATGCCATCAAACTTAACTTTCCCATAGTTGTCGGCTTTAGCGAATTCGTGTAGGTATACTTCAAAGTATGCCTTCGGAAGCTTGAAGATTCTATCGTACAACAGCGTTGGTTAACCTTTTGAGCGAGGCAAAGGCCAAGGGGGAATTACAGCGGTTTATGAAACAGTTGAGAAAAACTGATTTTGCTAATCTGTGACGAATGGGGATATATTCCGTTTGAGAAAGATTGCGTATTTCGGACACATCCGGACACTGATTCCGGCAACATCCGGACAGCATAACGGCACATCCGGACACCTTGTCGATATAATAAAAAAACTGGTACTCTTTTAATCTGAATGATTAAAGGGGGCCAATCGATGAGGAGGCTGGACATGCTAAAAGCAAGAGAAATTTTAAGGTTAAAACACGAGCTGGGGCTATCCTTTAGGGAAATCGGGAAAGCATGCAACTGCGGAAAGTCGACGGTGTCAGAGGTTCTGGAGCGGGCTTCGAAAGCTCAAATAGAATGGCCCATAGAGCTGAGCGACAAACAACTGGATTCTAAAAAGTCTATGCGGGAAGTGATGGCGGAGAGGCTGATTCAAGGGGTGCAGATGTGAATATAATGCCCCCCGTTGTCAAGACAATATTTTCAGTTTTCTAAGTTAGATTCTCCTGCTCTTGAAATTTGTATGTTGTAAAAATGAACGAACATTGTTGGGCCGATTCTTTCTCAGACCATTGTGCGCTTCAAGGATTATGCATATACCTTTCTGCTCAGGTACCAATTTGCTAAATCCTTTTATCGTAATATTTAGCTGCTTCCATATAATCCACATCAGCTAATAGACATTCATGTTAATGAAAATCTCTAATCAATGGTCAAGCCCATATAATACCTGCATATGCTGCAGTATACATAGATCTACGATATTGGAGGATATCTGGTTTGCCGTCATCACAGTAAAAATCCGATGCGTAAAAACCGCGACAATGTCAATTCATGAGAACAACCCAAAGCTGACAATTTTGAGGGTGGCAGAGCGATTTATATGTCATAGCTGAGTGTGTAGTTAGCGAGCGTTGAATTAATTGGATTATAGTGGTAATATTTAATTAGCACTGTGCAAAATATTTGATAACAGTAGCTGATGAAAATTGACACTGCAGGGAAATTTATAATTAGCGAGGTTGTATAATGACAATGTACCCTACGTTAATTTTTTTAGAGTGATTTAATCGTTTTCAATCTTATTCTTGCACATCTACCGTCTCACCGGACGGCAAGCGACGCTAAAAGGAAGGGCTCCGCTGGTTCAGATCATCGGCGTCTTGAAAATGCAACATTAACCGGATTTAATAAGTTTATCGGAGGAATTAGAAATGACAGGACAAGAACTGAAGGAAATAGAGAAAATTAACAAGACACGGGAAGCACAATTGGCAGCGCAAGTGCTATCGAATCAAGGGGAGATACTTGCTACGGATGGTTCATATCTGATACAACTGATGCTGTGGGGCAAGGACAACGGGGAGAACTGGGAAATAGGAGACAGTCAAATAGATAGGGTAGACGTTATAGAAGAAGCATTAGTGTTACTTGAGCCGAAACAAATTGTCGAGTTCTCTACTTTGCTGGATGAAATTATAACGCTGGATGAAATGAAGAAGCAACTGAAAGCAGGTCCGGGTGACTTAGCGGCATATCTATTTGTGAACTCGGAAGGATGCCTATACGAAATGAATATTTTGTAGAAGGGATTAACCACTACTAGCACCAAGCAAATAGATCCAATGAAGATGTTATTTATCATGTAAAACCGCCAATCTTTTAATGGAAAAGCGGTTTTACACGTTGATGTATACAATACCAAGGTGCCCTGACCTCTGGCTTAGGGTAACGCCTAAGTGAAATCCATGATGTATTTAGTTACCAATCAATATACAGTCGACTAGTTCTCTGGGTGGCTTCTTCAGCTTGAACCGCAGCTCGCCTGGCTTTTATTTCCCGTTGAGTCAATTTCTGCGAAGCCGTTTTTAGGTTTGTGGGAATTTCTATGTTTTGTCGTTTCGCTTCCTGACGAATATCTTTGATAACAGATTTCAATTTCTCATCTTGCAGGTATTCCTCTGCCCAGGTTATTACATCGTATTGAGACATCGGAAGAATAGCTTCTCCATCAATATGAGCGTTGGATTCATTATCCCATACAGCATAAGGGGAACCCGGTCCACCAGAGCCATGGAGAAAGTACTTGCCAGGTCTTGTCCGGTACAGTTCTGTGACTGACCACCTGATATCCTCTTTTGAAAATCCACTGCAGACCTGTCCTAAGAATATAGCTTTTTTTGTATCATAACCTACACCATCAATTACCTTTCTCATAATGTTCTCCCTTCACATTGAGTATTTGTTTATAAAACTATCGACGCTAATGTTTTCAAGCTTTGCAAGGATTTCAATATGCTTCATTAAAGGCTTCTCCTCACAACAGAGCTGATGTGCGCGCTGTCTGGAGGCAAACCCCAGACAATTAGCGAGCCTTTGGTACGTCATTGCTGATTGGGCGCGGTACACAGATATTGGGTTGTTTTTATTATCTACGCTGGAGAGACGGAATGCTCTATCTGGGCCTCCATCCTTTGCGTTAGGAAAGTCAGTTTTAATCAGTTCATCTGGGAGCACATTTAGAACATCAGACACCTTGCGGTACTTGGAGGCGCTAATACTGCCAGGAGTTGCTGCCTTTTCCATTTTCCTAAGTGTTGGTCTGCTTACGCCGGTTATATCTGAGAGCCTGTCACGCGACATGCCGCTTATAAGCCTATAGTATTTCATTCCATTCATGATTTTCTATCCTTTCTTACTACTTTAAAAGTTTCGGGGATAAATTTGTATTCAGAAAAGAGTTTCTGCGCAGGTATTATATTCAGGCCTCGTTTGGAGGGGTTGTTGATGTGGTAAACACGGTGTATCTCATATTGTTCACCGCTATTAAGGCATTCTCTGGCTTTATCAAGTTCATCAGAGGTAATGAAAAATGCGTCTTCCGCCTTTCCAGTTGTGGTTTTAACTTCGATAATGAGGTGAGATCCAGTTGGAGAAAAACTAAACAAGTCAAAATGGGCATCTGGGTCGTCTGCAAAACTAGTTAGCCCGTTCGCATAAATCGTTCCTTTAAGTTTTTTTAGCTCAAGCTCTAGAACCCAGTCTTCGCCTTTACAGCCGATGTTATCTCGTGTTTCGCGTAGCTTTTTGAAATGCGCCAACATTTTACGGCTTGCTTTTGATGGGGCTTTAAATGTCGGTAAAGCAGCTTCTAAATCGTTGTACATAAGAGCGGCCAAGGGAACTTTGAGATATTTTGATAGTATAATAAATGTTTCCATCCGATGGTCAAAAAAGCCGTTCTCCATGCGGGAAATATCATTTATGGTGAGATTTGTTGCCTTTGAAACCTCTTTCTGTGTGAGTTGTATACGGTTACGCATAAATCGCATTATATTGCTGGTATCTTTCATTTTTCTATATTCTCCTCTTCTTATTTAGATTTAGCTATTATTACTGCCCGTTCACCGATACTGTCTGGCATCGGCGTGGGCAGAACACGAGGTTTGTATGAACGGTTTGCGTGGTAACGTTCAGTTTTTCGAGTCTCACCCAGAACTTGAGACAGTTTATCCATCAAGGTCTTGTTCTGCGGCTCAGCTATAAAGTCAGCAAGCGGCGCTAATTCCTCAATACGGTCTTTAATTGCCCGGCGTTCAAGGAGGCACTGTCGAAGTTTTGTACTAATTTTACAGCGCTCACGATATCCGCCATTCCCCAGTTCAATGAAATGCATCAGGTCGGTCTCGGCTTTTTCCACCTCAAGCAGAAGAGCGGAATAATATTTATGCTCCTGTGTGCAGGCACGCAAAAAATTGATAAACTGAGCAAGCTGCTCAGAGGTTTTATGTATCATGCTTTATCCCCTCCATTTCCAGTGTTTGAACTGCCTGGGCAAGCGTATCCATCGATGTGTGCAGATATATGTCGGTCGTGCCAATACTGGAATGTCCAGCCAGACGGGCGATTGTTTCCATGGGGACGCCACGCTTTTGCAGCCATGTGATGTATGTATGTCGGCAGCAATGAGGTGTCAGTCTGCGAACGGGCAAATCTTTAATTGCGCGTAAATATTTTTTACGAAAATGCTCAATAGTGCAGGGCTCTCCAATTCGGTGGGATTGCCACAACAGCATCTTGCCACCGTGTTCACGCAGATAAACAGCCAGATATCGATAACTCTCGGCAATTGGTATGTCACGCCTGCTTCTGCGGCTTTTTGGTGGTCCAAGCTGAGGTTTTCCGTCAACCATCTCAACAGCCTTGGTAATATGTATGACAGAGCCATCAGGTTCAATATCTTTTGCAGTCAGCGCTAGTAGTTCTTGCAGACGCATGCCGGTTACTAGGAGTAGACGAATACTGTTACCAAGAAAATCATTCGGAAGCTCAAGAAACAAGATTTGAACCTCTTCTTCACTAAAGGCATCTCTTTCATTTCTTTCTTCCAAGCAACTGGAAAAACTCCTGCGAATTATTTTTGAGCTTCGTGCGGGGTTACTAGTGACAAATTTATTCTGTTCAGCCCAATCAAAGATTTGGATAAGCATCACGCGGCATTTGTTGATCTTGGAGCGTGACCAGCCCTCATTTAGCAGACGGTTGAGATAACTGTTAATTTCCATTGGTAGAATGTCGGTCACTAAGCAATCGCCGAACTGCTGTTTGAGTAACTTTAGTGTGAATTGATAACCCGAATATGTGGAATCTGCGACTTGGGTTTCATAATCAACATACCACTGGTCTGCCCACGATGAGAAGGTTGGTATATCTGGTTCTGTTGCCTTCTGCGCTTTACTATACTTGTACTCGCGGATAAGCTGGAGTACTTCAGATTTTGTTCCGGCAGTGAATGAGACGGTTTTACGCCTGCCATCTTCTTTGTAGCCGTCCATGAGCTGAGCGTGCCATTTCCCGCTTTTAAGCTGCTTAATGCTTCCTTCGCCGTGTGCTCGTTTACCTAGCATATCGGCCACCTCACATTGCCGCTGCCATATAGGCGCGGAGTTGAGGTGTGATTTGTGTCTTCATGTCGACCCATGCGAGAAATGCCTCGCGTGGAATACGAACACTACCGCCGACTCGGCAAACAGGGAAATCTTTTCTGTGTGTCAGCTCATAGGCTGCGGATTGGCTGATGTTCAGATGTTCCTGCACATCGCTGATGGTGAGAAATTGCTGTAGATTGCTTTTTGAATTCATTATAAATATCCTCCGTTTATCGTATTAGAAAACGAAAACACCATACAGGTTTTAAATCCTACACGGTGCCGGAGTACATTTGGGATACGAACAGAGCGCAACGTAAAAATTAAGAATCCCTCTTGCATCAACTTAAGGAAAAGGGTATATTGATTGTACGGTGCGGACCTAGTCCGTTGTGTAGGTGATGATACCACCTGCGCAGGTATGAGGGAGCTGTAACTCCCTTATGCTGCCGTGTTATTTTGTTTTCTCCTTAATTGCAAATCGAAATGCAACCCTTTCAACCTGCACCGACCTTTCTAAAATTTGAAAATCCATACGGCCCGAGAGGTTGCATCTCGGTGTACAAATTTGGCGGGATGTCAAGGGCGGGCGGTTCCGCCCGTTTATCGGAGCGCAGCGCAGACCCTTGATATCCCTAGTACTATATCCTTTTGTCCTCGGTCTGTCATGACAGACCGACTGCCTTCCGGCGAGGACGGAGTTTGGGGCAGAGCCCCAAGGTTTTATATAATTCTTCTATTTACAATCCTTTTTGCTGCCGAGTATACAGTATGTTGGCGGCTGAAAGGAGAGTAATCATGTCAACATTTTTCACTTACGAGGAGCGACTAACCCTCCAGAAACACCTGAAGGAAAGCCGATCCTTCAAAGAAATAGCCCGCAATTTAAGCAAGAACCCGAGTACTATTTCAAGAGAAGTCCGCAAGTATCTTTCGGAGGTTGCCACCGGATACCCCGGATTCCCCTACAACGCCTGCAAAAACCGTTTCAACTGCAGAAAGAAACAGTTGTGCGGTAAGGATTGTACGAGGACTTCGGCGGCATACTGCAAGCTCTGCCAACGGTGCAACAATAACTGTCAGGACTTCATTGAAGAAATCTGTATCGCAAGATCTCGGGTTCCATATGTCTGCAACGGCTGTGAGCAAATCAATAAATGCAGTCTGATGAAAAACTTATATGATGCTGAGCACGCTCATGTCAAAGCTCATGAAGTCATTTCACAGTCTCGCAGTGGTCTTTGCATATGTGAAGAAGAGATCGCCAGGCTCAACACAATTATCAGTCCATTGGTTAAGCAAGGGCAATCCATCCACCAGATTTATGTGTCCCATGAAGACGAGCTCATGTGCAGCGAGAAGACCATCTACAACTACATAGACGCCTGCCTTCTGGATGTACGCAACATCGACCTGCCCAAGAAAGTGAGGTTCCGTGAACGCTACAAAAAGCCGGAATTCAAAGTGGACAAGGGCTGCAGGATTGGCCGCAATTATGAGGCATTTCAAAGCTTCATGGAAAACAACCCCGATACGGCGATTGTCCAAATGGATTCTGTGATTGGAACCAAAGGCGGCAAGTGCCTGCTGACAGTGCATTTCGTAGAAACCAGCCTGATGCTTGCTTTTCTGAGGGAATCCAATACATCACAATCAGTAATCGACGTATACAACAACCTCGACCAAAGGCTAGGGCGCAGGCTGTTCCGGAAGCTGTTCCCTATCATACTGACAGACAACGGCAGCGAGTTCTCCAATCCCAAAGCCATTGAGTATGGACCTGAGAAGTACGATAATTCGCGTACACAGATTTATTACTGTGATGCCGGCTGCCCTCACCAAAAAGGAGCAATTGAAGTCAATCACGGACTAATTCGCAGGGTGCTCCCCAAAGGCTCAAGCTTCAATCATCTGACACAGGAAGACATTACACTAATGATGAACCACATCAATTCCTACAAAAGAAAAAAGCTAAACAATCGCAACCCTTACGAAACGTTCAGCTTCTGCCACGGAGAAGAGGTTTTGCAAAAACTTGGATGTTCACCGGTAGCAGCCGATGATATCCTGCTAAAGCCTTCTCTTCTTAAAAGATAGATCCTAAAAAAGTGCCGCCAACTCATGCATGCTTATACATAAAACAGGGGTGGATTCTCCGATTACAAAAATATCGAGAGGGAGTTCACCTTCATTTGGCATGCCCGTTTTTCCTTATTATACGTCAGATAAATGAAAAAATCAAACCGCATTTGGATTACAAAAGTGGCTTTTCGTTTTCAAAATTGGCGTCTCGGATACAAAACTTGCGTCTCGTTTACAAATATTTAATTGTCAAGTTACAAACTTGCATTTCGCTTTACAAAGTGGCGTCTCGTCTTTCAATTGAGTTCTATGAATATGATAACACAGAATTATTCATTTGTCAATATAAATAATACGAAATAATGAAAATAAAATACGCAATAGTGAATATTATTATTGACACTCTTCCAGCAACATGATATTCTATAGGCAATGAAAGAGAGAAGGTGCGTTATGGCTTGGTCATATAGTCCGTTATGGAAATTATTAATAGATAAAAAAATGAAACGAACTGACCTGTTAGCATTAGCACAACTACATCCTCAGACACTTGCCAAGATGGGAAAAAACCAAGCTATCTCGATGGATTCACTTGAGAGATTATGTGAAGTATTAGATTGCCGTATCGAGGACATTGTAGAATTTGTGTCTGAAAATAAGTGATGTCACGTTTTTGCTTTTTTAGCACTTATAGAGCAATTGATGCCTTGTCTTGCGGATGCATATATGACTTCTCCCGGCTTTGCTTTGAACTTCATCTTAAAGGACATAATCTTTTGAGGTGATTTAGGTGTAATCGTATATTCAGTGTAACCATCTGGATCTTCCCGAATAAATATATTATCTTCATCTATATCAACGTTATCGAAACGGGTATCTCTACTTAGCGCATTGTATAAATATTGTTGACCTTCTGGACACGTAAAACTGCGATAATGGTCCGCTGTTACATCATTTTGTAAAGAATTGCCCATAAGGAAACTTACGGCTGCAGTATCTTCGGCAAGGCCACATTCATTTTCTAGACGATATCTTAAGTTGTTGTTAAGG
>JAEYRF010000148.1 GCA_023409615.1 Bacillota bacterium
ACTTAAATATTCCGGCGGCAGTACCAAATGCATACCGTCCGGCTGAAACGCCGTAATCAAGGATATATAGATCAAGTACGTCTGAAAAATCACGCACCAGTGAATTTCTCATAAGAAATTGCCTTTCAAAGCCTGTATTGATAAGATTGCCTATGCTCATAATCAGGATGACCATCACAGTAGGCATGATTCCGGGAATGGTGATATGCCAGATTTTTTTAAAACGGGATGCACCATCTACCATGGCTGATTCATACAGATCCGGAGAAATTCCGGCAATCGCCGCAAGGAATATAATGGAGTTCCAGCCCAACTCCTTCCATATATCAGCAAGTGTCACAACCCACCAGAAAAGTTCAGGTTTGGCCATGAACTGAATAGGTTCTTCAATGATGTTCAGGCTGACAAGGATGTTATTGACAATGCCATTGTCCGTAGACAGAATTTTATTAAATATACTTGCCACTATGACCCATGACACAAAATGCGGCAAATATGATATGGTCTGAACTGACTTCTTAAATTTCTCACCCTTGATCTCATTAATCAGAATGGCCAGTATAATCGGAAGTGTAAAGCCGAAGGCCAGTGATAAAAAGCTCATTGCTAGTGTATTCCTCATGGCATTGTAAAATAAATCGTCCTTGAACATCGAAATAAAAAACTTCAAGCCGACCCATTTCTGCTCAAAGAAGCCTTTACCCGGCATATACTGCTGAAAGGCCATCGTCCAGCCCCAAAGCGGCAGGTATTTAAAAATGAATAACCAGACTAAAAAAGGAAATGACATAAACACCAGATATTTCTGATTTTTTATCTTTTTCCAACTGAGCCCGTCTCTTCCAAGTTGCGGCTGCAATACATTTTCCTTAATACTGCTGCGAACCGGCTGCTGCATTGATATACCCCCAATAAATAGACATCCGCCACAATCAGTATATCAAGAGAAATTCTTTATTCACACTGTAAATATCCTATCGATTTTACTGTATAAATCAGACATATATGCAGTCACTATTTTTCAAGCCGAGCTTTAAAAGCAGATGGAGATGCTCCGGTATATTTTTTGAATTTTCTATAGAAGTAATCAATATCGCAAATCCCGACTTTTTCGACCACCTGGTATACTTTTAATCCCTGAGATAATAACTGCTTTGCTTTTTCGATTCTGACATGATCCAGATAAGTATTGAAATACATCCCTGTTTTAGATTTAAACAATTTCCCGAGATAATTGCAGTTGTAATTAAACATGGCAGCCAAATTCTCCAGTTTGATCTCACCAGAGTAATTTTTATCAATATAGTCCAATATCTTTATCATCGTGTTCTTCGCGCCTAGACTGCCAAGCTCCTCCGACAAGATCAGAATCTTGTATTTCAAATAGCCGTGCAGCTCCTGAAGACTTGTCTTTTTTCCAATTTCATCTAATACTTCCCTGCTGTTGCTAGTATGTTTTTTTACTATCTCATCTGCTCCCTCAAGATGGTTAATTATCATAAGATAGAGACCTGTATAGTTAATTTTGATTGTCTCTTCCTCTAATCTCGCATTTAGAAAGCAATCTCTCATATCCTCCAGCAGATTATTGATCAACCCTGAATTGTTGACAAATATGGCATCTTGCAAGTCTTTTGCCAACTTTTCCAGGTAGATTTGGTTAACGACCTCAGAATCAGCCTTATAGCAGATGTTATCATCACCGTTGCCGATAATGATCTGGTTTTGGCCGTACAGAAACTTCTTTTCAAATAGTCTGTAGGCTTCACTATATGATTCGAGCAGCATATCAAGTGAAGTCACCGGTTTACCCACAGAAACAGTTACCATGATCTGACAATGTTCCTTCACTGAATGCTGCAAGGTTTTAAGCACATGCGGCAGTGATATATCACATAATTCTCTGAACAAAATGCCGATATATCCGTCAATATCAAAAACAAAACCATATGAGTTCTTCGAGACAATTTCCTCGACACTCTCCCTGATGCACTTTTTTAGCTTCATATCCAGCGTGTATTCTTTTCCTGCGCCTATCAACCCCACCCTGTAACGCTGCCATGGGAAGTCCAGCTGATATTGCATTATGTACTTTTCAACCATTGAATCATTAATTGTCCGGGTGACGAAACCTTCAAGGATCTTATCCCTTGAAAGAAGAATACTGGCATTAATCCCGAGCCTTGCCTCATTTTCACTATCTATCCTTCTTTTAATTTTTTCCAATACCTCGATAAGATCATCCTGCTCTACGGGTTTTAGAATGTAGGAATCAGCTCCAAGCTCAACGAATTTCTGTGCATATGTAAAGTCGGAGTAAGCCGTTAAGACAATCACTCTGCATTTATCTTTCTGCGCCTTTAATTGCTCAACCATATTAATGCCGTTCATTACAGGCATTTTAATATCTACAATTGCCAGATCGGGGCTATGTTCCCGAACCTTTTGCAGCCCTTCTTTGCCATTGGCAGCCGTATCACAGACCTCAAACCCGTATTCTGCCCAGTTAATTATTGTTTTCAAGCCTTCGCGTATGATTGACTCATCGTCTACAATTAGCACCTTCAGCATAATCTCATCCTTCTCCCGGCAGCATTATATCTATTTTTGTACCACCGTTCTTTTGGCTATATATCCGCAGTCCATATTCTTCTCCGTAGAATAGTTTCAGTCTTTGATGGATATTCCTCAGACCGACTCTTTTACCCGGATTGTCCTCCATATCGTCAAGTGAATCAAGCACTTCCTGTAATTTTTCATTCGTCATTCCTTCTCCATCGTCTTGAACAGAAATGAAAAGGTAGAGATTCTTTCTATACATACGAACGGATACATGGCCTTCGCCTTCCTTAAACTCCAAACCATGCACAATGGCGTTCTCAACAAGAGGCTGGATCGTAAGCGGAAGAATCTTGACTTTCTTAATCTCTTCATCTTCAAAAAAGATATCGTAATTAATTCTATTTCCATATCGGAATCTCTGAATTTCAAGATAACACTGAACCAATTCAACTTCCGATTCTACTGTAATCATCTCACTGCCTATTTCAAGATTCCTGCGCATAATCCTTCCAAGCAGCTTTACGATCTCCGCCAATTCCTTCTGACCATTTACATGTGCCTTCATTCTAATTGTTTCAAGGGTATTGAAAAGAAAATGGGGATTAATCTGATTTGCCAGCAGCTCCAGCTTAATTTCCTTCTGTCTGATCGCCAGTTTATCCTTTTGAGCTTTTGTGACATATACCTCCTGAACAAGATCTCTGATGCTGTTGGCCATTAAGTTCATATCAGTGAAAAGTTGGCCTATCTCGTCCTCTCCTGTAATGACAGGAGTAATATCGAAGTTGCCAAGTGCAACCTTATGCATATCCCTGCTAAGTATTCTGATCCTTTTACTGATGGCATTTGAAAAAATCAATATCAATACAAAGGCAAGAAGCAGGCTAATAGTCATAATGCCTGCGACCAATAAAGCTGAACTGTTTGCCTGTTCTTCGATCACACTAACGGGTACAATGGAAATGATTTTGTAGGATCCATTATACACACTGGGATCGAATCTCTTTATAATAGCCTTTGCGGGTTTATTCATATAATCAATATCAACAGTACCTTCATCTACCCCGTATATTACAGACAGCCCGGTGTCCACAAGATTCTTGCCTAGCAGTCTTCTGTCCGCAGCAGAAAAAATATGTCCGAGATCATCTACAAAAAAGGTATCATAGGGTTCAGATCTCACAAGTGAATTCAGATAATCCTCATTGATACTAATGATTAGTACCCCTAACTTCTTGTAGCTGGCAAGTGACCTTACGACTCTAGTCAAGCACATGTTGAAACTTTTTCCGGTTGCGTTCGGTAAATACTGCCAGCATATACGTCCGTCCGCTCTGCTGATTTTGTTGTACCAATCGGTTTTCACCACATCCGGGGTCAATTTCATAATCTGTCCGCTTTCAAGCAGGGATGGATTGTCGGAATATATTCTGATGTCCCTTATTTCACTGCTGTACAGATTGATGATGTTTTTAAATTCATTATATTGGAAATAGGTGTCAAAAACCTCCTGAGTACTTCTGTAATCTGCAAGCAGCAGATCCTCCAGTTCCTGATCCATCTGCATTTTATATGAAATATCCATCAGGAGCTTCATGACCTCGTTAAGTCTGGAATATGTCCGGTCAACGTTAACCGTGGCCTCACGCATTGCACTTTCCACAATAGTTGACCTCATAGAGTAATTGAAAATAAAACCAACTAGAAGTACCGGAATAAATACAACAAGCATATAAGAGAACAATAGCTTATTCCCTATTCTCATATTATTAATTTTCGTATAAAGACGAGATTTGCTCATTCTAATTTACTCCTGCGGTAAAATGAACTATAAATAGACATTGACATTTTATCACATTAGCAGAAAAAAAGTAATCATGCGTAATTTATCATATGAATTGACAAGGCAGATGAATGAACGTGGAAAAATTCATTCGTCTGCCCTGCTTGATACTTGTTTGACACATTAGGTGTTTTGATTTATTTAAGGACTCTTCTGGCTGTCATATAAGACTTGGAGTAGAAACCGGAGCTTAAGCTGGAAGTTACCACACCATGATGACTGGATGATGAGTGGATGAATTTCCCACTGCCTGTATAGATACCAACATGGTTAATACGGTTTTTCCCTCCATTGGTATCAAAAAACACAAGATCCCCGGGCTTTAAATTTTCTTTTTTTACATATGTACCATTCTTGGCCTGGCTTCTTGAAGTCCTGCTTAGAGCAATGTTAAACTTATTGAAAACATATTTTACATAGCCGGAACAATCAAATCCTTTCGTAGTCGTGCCACCCCACCTGTACTTCGTACCGATAAACTTACGCGCGTAGTCGATAATGCTTGGTGCTGATCGTGATGACGTTTTGTATGCTGTTGTTTCTCTGTTCAAGAGGCTTTCAATTTTTCCAAGTGTTAGCTTACCGGCAATACCATCTTGCTCCAAACCGGTTTTTGCCTGAAACTTGATGACTGCCTCTTTCGTAATCTCACCGAAATACCCTGTTGGAGCAATGTCCATAAACCCCAGCGCCTTCAGATCCTTCTGAAGCTGTGATACCGAATCTCCTCGCATGTTATACTTTAGCGTTATGCTTGAACTCGCGGAAACCGTTTGGATGGAAACAATCAATAACAGGAGAAGTACAGCAAATGAAGCAATAAATTTACTCTTTTGTAACATAACAATATCCTCCTCTTTTTTTGATGCCTGCGAGTGAAAAAGATGGAGTTTGTTCATCTTTTTACATACATTTATAAGCTGCACAGACCTATGTTTCAAAGCTGCAAATAATAATCTGTATAGCTTATATTATTGACGGGTTAGGTAAAAGAGTATACCCTGCCATATCTATAGCTTCACCCAAAATAGCATGCACCTCGCCCTTCATGGCTGAAGGTTTAGCACGTTTTTAAGTTTACCATAATGATGGTAAATATAAAACCTATAATGTTTGACAAGAGAATTAAAGATATGTTTAGAAAATCATATCTTCTGCATTATGTTAACTAATATAATTAACGTATCATATAATAGACGGTTGTGATTTAGAGAATGCTCCATTTAAATAAGCAGTTTCAGTCAGCCAAAATTTTCTCAAAAGCTATCCTTTCGCTGTGATCCTCCAAGTATATAATACCGCAGTATTGAAACCCGTTTTTCATCAACATCCTCTGCATCGATCTGTTCTTTCTGTGGGTATCTACCCTGATACTGCGAACATCTCTGGAATGGCACATTTTAACAACATACCCGATTATCACGGATGCCAGACCGGAGCCCTTACATTGTTCATCAACGGCGATCCTGTGGATAGTCGCATATTCCTTGTCACTGACCCACTCACCCTCATATATCCTGTTGTAGGTTTTTTCACCATCAAACGTAACCGCAACAGTGCCTGTGATAATATCATCTTTCAACAGGACATATCCATGGCCTTTTTGGACATCATCCACAATAGTATCTTTGTTCGGATATTCATTCTGCCACTGATTGATCCCATGCTCCCTTAAATAATTCTTTGCCTGACCAATGATTAACAGAACTGTATCAATATCTTCAAAACCTGTCCTTCGAAGCTCCATCCTTTTATTCCTCACTCCTTACCAC
>JAEYRF010000235.1 GCA_023409615.1 Bacillota bacterium
TTTTATTCCCGTAGCAGCCCAAAGTATCCTTCCGTTGCTCGTCACTCATAATGATTAAAATATTATATTGAGCTTCCATGCTACAAGCTCCTCAGTTCCAATGTACTTTTTGTACTCTTGAACACCGCACATATTTTTCGCCGTCCGGGACTTCGTTGAGAGCATGATACAATATCCAATCCTCTTTATGCGCTGGGGTTGCTTACCGTTCCTGATAACCCATCCGGGTGTACACAGACACCCGGATGGGATTACTCCATTCAGCCGCTATTTGCTCATATAACGGTCATATGCCGCCTGCATGGTTGCAATGGCGTCATCTATGCCGAGCTTTTGGACCGCCTGCACATAGGTGTCATAATTTGAAAGAGGTTCCACACCCATGATAAATTTTAAAATCATCTCATCACAATAGGTATTGACTTGAGTCATGATCGTTGTCGTTTTGGACAATTCATCTGCGGTAAGATTATTCAATGTCGGCACTCTGATACTATCATCCACATCCGGATCATTTGCATATTCCGAACGAATAGCTAAAGAGTCTGGGCTTACAATTAAATTCGGATTGACTTTTTCGTCAGAATAACCTAAGGTCGCCCCCAAATGAATCTTTAAGATATAGTTTGCAGGCTCAGTACCGAATTTTTCATTTTTGAGGATGTAATCTGTAAATTGGGGCTTTCCATTTTCCAGCTTGTATGCTTTTCCTTCCAACCCGTAGTTGAAAAGTAAAGCTCCCTCATCGGTGTAGCCGTAATTTAAAAGACGGATGGCTTCAGGTATAAAATTGCTGTCTGCAGAAATTGATACTGGATTGCTTGTTTTCACGATATTCATGTCGTCCCAGTGAAGCTTATCACCCAGGTTCTTTCTGGGATAGGGTGCCGAAGAAACTTTTATCCCTAATTGTTTTGCCCTGTTGTAATTGGCTACGATAGGATCAAAGAAAAGAGCTATTTTGCCGCTGTCAAACTGATTCTGCACCTGCTGTCTTTTTAAGCCGACAAAGTCCTTGGAAATATAACCAGCTTTATACCATCTGTTCATGAGCTCCAGATATTCCTTGAATTCTGGCTGGATTTTTCCAAAGGATATGGTTTTTCCGTCTCTCATGAAAAATCCATTTTCTGTGGCATTGCCGGCAGCGGCCGTAAATCCGGCAAAGATTCCAAAGGCGCCTACAAATTGCTCTTCAACACCATCAAAATTTAAATTATAGGGTGCAATACCTTTTGCTTCTTTAATCGTTCTAAAGACATTTTCATAATCTTCGATGGTCTTTGGTATTTCCAACCCCAGCTCATCTAGCCAATCTTTGCGGATTATAGCTCTTCTGGCCGGTGAATTATCCTCGACGGCAATACGATAAATCGCAACCATCTTGCCATCGTCGTTGGTGACTACCCTCATGGCTGCTTCATCCGCGGTTAAGTATTGATAATAGTCCGGCGCATATTGGGGAATCAAGTCCGTAAGATTGGCGAATACACCGTCTTCCAGGCCTTTGAACTCTCCTCCGGTATAACGTCTTGATCCCTCAATGATATCCGGTATGTTCTTAGCGGCCACTGCCATCTGGAGAGATTCCATTTCTTGTCCGGCTGCAGGGTGAATAAATTCAATTTCAATCCCAGTGCGTTTTTGCAATTCCACAAAAGCTTCATTCTCGTCAAAACTGCGAATGTACTGTGCTGCTACTGCGGGCAGCGATACCCAGTATTGGAGTTTAATGGGCGATGTGGTAATAGGGTACCCAGTTGGAGCGGCCTCTCCCGGCGTTTGAACCTGTGTTGCCGTCGCCGCGCTTTGACTGCCCGGATTGCCGGACTTTTGACACCCTGCAAACAGCGACGTAAGCATAAAGGCAGCCAGCCCCATTGCCAATCCTCTTTGTAACTTTTTCTTGATCATGGTTATTCCTTCCTTTCTTTTATGGGTTTAATATTTAATATCCATTTCATTGTTCGGTTATCCTTTGACTGACCCGACCATAACACCCTGCATAAAATACCTCTGACAGAAGGGGTATATAAACAGTATCGGTACTGTTGCAATGACAATCGTTGCGTATTTAATCAATACGTAAACCAATGCTTTATCATCTTCCATTCCCTCAAAGGTATTACCGCCCGATGAATTGGCAATTAAGATTTCTCTTAACAATAATTGAATAGGGAATTTATCGCGATCTCTTAAAAAGATCATTGAATTAAACCAGGAATTCCAATGGTCTACCGCATAGAACAAGGCTATAACTGCAGTAGTGGCTTTGGATACCGGAAGGATGATTCGGAAGAGGATAACAAAATCATTAGCTCCGTCAATTTTGGCTGATTCCTCCAATTCCACAGGAATAGCACTAAATGATGACCGCATGACAATCAGGTTATAGGTAGTTATTAGAACCGGAAGGATGAGTGCAAGACGAGAATTGTATAGCCCAAGATTATTTACAAGTAAAAATAGAGGAATCAGCCCGCCTTGGAAATACATGGTGAAAATGATAGCCTTCATCATTGGTTTCTGCAGCAGAAAAGTTTTTCTGGACAAAACATAAGCTCCGAGTATAGTAGCCAAAACGTTTAGAAATGTTCCCACAACCACATAAAATATCGTGTTCCCATAGCCCGTAATAATATTAGGATTATTGAATACAATTTTAAAGGCTTCCAAAGAAAAACCTTTGGGATACAATAAGACGCCGCTATGCGTCGCAAATTGTACCGGGTCACTAAAAGCAGCAAAGATGACATACAGCATGGGGTACAGACATAAAACAGCTATGAGAAACAAAAAGATTGCATTTGCCGAATCAAAAAGTTTATCACCCAACGTTCTTTTTATAACCATTATTTATTCCCCCTCACCATAAGCTTTCTTTGGCATATTTTCTACTGAAAGCATTAACTCCCACTAAAATAGCGTAATTGATTAATGAATTAAAAAGGCCTACTGCTGTTCCAAAACTATAATTGCTTTCCTGTAAGCCCCTGCGGTACACAAAGGACGAGATGACATCCGCAGTCTCATAAGTCAACGGATTATAAAGCAGAATCACCTTTTCAGAACCCACGTTCATGATATTCCCGATGCGAAGAATAAAAAGTATCATAATCGTAGGCATTAATGACGGAAGCGTGATATAAAGCATTTGTTTGAATCTTCCCGCCCCGTCAATGACGGCTGCTTCATAATAGCTTGGATCGATTGTTGATAACCGGGCTAAATAGATAATGCTTCCCCATCCCACATGCTGCCATATTCCGCTGGAAACAAAAATTGTTCTGAACAAACCTTGGTCCATTAACAAATTATTGCGCTCTATACCAAAGAGGGCCAGTATATCATTGATAGCACCATCAGATGCTGTGAAATCCACAAGCATTCCGCATATTACCACCAGCGAAATAAAATGCGGCATATAGCTGATAGTTTGAATTGCTTTCTTATAGATTTTACTTCTGATCTCATTCAATAAAAGTGCCAAAATAATTGGTGCGGGAAATCCAAATAGTATCTGATAGAAGTTCATCAGCACGGTATTTTTGATGACTCTTCCCGAGTAGTGGCTGGTCAAAAAATCTACAAAATGCTTTAAGCCAACCCAACTGCTTTCAAAAATCCCCTTTGCGGGCTTGAAATCCTGAAACGCTATAACCAGACCGGACATGGGAATATAATGGAATATGATGTAGTAGAGTACCACCGGCAGCGCCATAATATAAAGATATTTATTATATATTAAATCTTTTTTAAGCTGGATCATAAAAGAATACTCCGTCTTTCTCATGCTCGTTCTCCTTCTGCTTATCCGCAGCTTTATTGTCAGATTCGATATTGGCATTGTATTGGAAATGTTCTTTCAGTGCAACTTGTGATTCTTCTGTTATATGCCGGATTAACATTGCGTTATTTTTGGCATATGCAGAATTTTTACTGTTTCAACACTTTTGCAGGGGAGACTTGCTTGAAGGATAGATCACGGGCGCATCTTCACCTGCCCGGACCATACACCGGCGGAGCAGGGCGGCAAGATTTTCCCTGACTTCTTTATACTCCGTGTCGTCAACCAGATTATTTTTTTCATAGGCGTCTGCTTCCAAATCAAACAAATACTGCTCTATGTAACTATCACTTCCGGCCTTGAAATTTGCCAGCAAGTCATAAAATTCTGCGGCGGTGGCATGGGCGTCCATGCGTATGCCCGGCTGTTCATGGGGCGCATAAACGCTGTACTTCCATTTTTGGGTGCGGATTCCGCGCCCCAGCTCCGACTCGCTTATGTGAAAAAGAATAACGTCCTCCCATTTTTGCTTTTCATCAAGAACATCCTGTAGCGGTTCGTATACCAT
>JAEYRF010000038.1 GCA_023409615.1 Bacillota bacterium
GGCAAATATCTTGACCCCGACAACGATCATTATTTTACCTATAAGCAGGTAAAGAGTCCTACTCAGATGGAACGGGATGCGGTTTGCCGCGGCCAGTATCACGGATGGCTGAAGGAAAAAGTCGGCAGTCATATTGTCCGCCGCTGCAACATCCACCACTGTGAACAGGGCGGCATTATCGGCCGTATGGGCGGTGTGTTCAGCATCATTGAGGACAACCATATTCACCATATTAATAATATGATGGAGCTTGGCGGAGCAGAAATTGCCGGGATCAAAATGCATGCGGCCATTGATGTGGTCTTCCGCCGCAACCATATCCACCATTGTACAATGGGAATCTGGTGTGACTGGGAAGCACAGGGCACACGTATTACCCAGAACCTGCTGCATGATAACCAGAAGCCATCATTTGCTAAAGTTCTTCCGGGAGGAATGATGTCTCAGGATATATTTGTAGAAGTCAGCCATGGCCCGACACTGATCGATAACAATATTCTGCTCTCAGACGCCAGCCTTCGTTTTGCGACACAGGGCGTAGCTATGGTTCACAACCTCATCTGTGGTGCGTTAACCGACGTCGGAGGAGGAACAACCTGGCGCTATACACCCTATCATATGCCACACCGTACGGAAGTGATGGGCTTCATGACCTTCCTTCATGGTGACGATCGTTTCTATAACAATATATTTGTCCAGAAATGGCCTTCGGATGACTATGTAACCTACCATGATCAAACCCATGAGCCCAGACACGAAAACCGGCAAGTCGGCACGAACGTCTTTGATGAATACCCAACCTATGATGAATGGATATCGCAGTTCGATTTTTCCAAGCGTCCAAACATGGGTGCTTTAGAACCTGCACATTCGGGTCATCTTCCGGTCTGGAGTGAGGGGAATGTATATCTGAACGGTGCCAAACCATGGAAAAATGAAGTTAACGGTCTGTTCATTGAAAACAATGGCAATGATCTTAAAGTAGAACTGGTGGAAAAAGACGGTCATTGTTATCTGAACACAAATGTATATGATTACCTCAAGGATTTCAGCGATCGGATGATCCACACCGAAATTCTCGGCAAAGCCTTCGAACCGGAAGCATACTTTGAAAACGCGGATGGAACACCGATACGCTTTGATACGGACTACTTTGGAAATCATCGCGGTATTCATGTTATTCCGGGTCCGTTCGCATCGCCTGCTGATAGTATTAAACTATAATCACAAATATAGACTTTTTATGTAATCAATAAAGACGTCCTCTTTCGGCATATTAGTCTGGCTAAATGCCGGAGGAGGACGTCTTTTCATGACTAGTTATCATCTGAGTGAATTGCTGTACAAGAGAGGGATCAAACTGGCCTCCTGCTTTAATATTAAGTTCCAGCAATGCTTCTTCAGTAGTTATGGCGGGTTTATGCTGCCGTTGGTGGGTCATGACATCAAAGGCGTCCAGGATGGATATGATACGCGACATAAGAGGAATCTCTTCTCCCTTGATACCCTGCGGGTATCCCTCGCCGTTCCACCATTCATGATGATATAAAATGATATCGGCGAGCTGGGTAGATTCTCCGGTAGCCTGGGCAATTCGATAACCAATTTCCACATGCTTTTTCATGATATGCCATTGTGTATCATCAAGAAAAGACTTTTGCTGAATAATATCTTTTGATATGCCTATTTTACCGATATCATGAAGCGTTACAGCTCGTATAAGGATATTGAGGTCTTCAGTTGAAAAACCAAGAACCCTTGCAAACTCCTCCGCAAGTATTTGGAGTCTTTCGGTGTGCCCTTTCATTTCATAATTATTTGCCTGCAAAATCTTTCCCAGGGCTTCTGCGATTGTCCCCTTGGCTTTCCTGCCTTCGATCAGCTTAGCCTGATACATTAGATCTTCCGCTTCCTTTAATACTATAGACAAGCTGGCATCTCCATCTGTCTTCGTTGCCACTCCCAAAGACAGACTTAGAAGAAGGTCTGTATCCTGACAGCTATTACGGGCTGCGCTGATTTTATCCCGAATAGTACAGGCAGTTTCTTTGTCGGTATTTGCGAGTATAATAGCAAACTCATCCCCGCCCCATCTGGCGATTATATCATTTTGCCGGCAGGATTGCCGGATAATGAGCGCCATTTTTTCAAGCAAACGATCTCCCTCATGATGCCCGAAAACATCGTTAACAAATTTTAAACCATTCATATCCCCAATTATCAATGAAATGGGCAGATATTCTTTATCGTCTTCCATCTCTATAAGTTTATTATCGAAATATGTCTTATTATACAATCCGGTCAATCCGTCATGGTACGTGAGATAGGTTATGTGATCCAGTCCTTCCCGAATCGCGTCCTTCTGTTCTTTAAAATACAGCTGTATCAAGCCGATAGCATTAAGCAGCAGGATAATCTGGGAAATAACATAGGGAGTCATGTAGGGCATTTTTATGATATATGTAAAAATCAAGTTGTTTGCAACCCAGGCAATATTCAACAAACCTAATACAAGAATGAGTCCTCCGTAATGTTTGGCCGATCTGATCATAACAATTCCAACCAGGGAGAATAATACAAATACTGTTAAAGATGTATATTGAATCATATACAGATCCGGCAGATTTTGCATTGAAAAAACAACAAATAAAATAAGCCATATCATTCCTATTCCAAAAAATTGAGCTGTTTTGACCTTGATTTTCAGGAATAGCAGAGTACCCCATGATATCATAAGATTCGCAAAGAAATAGGAACATAGACTTAGTAAGAAAATCAGTTGATTCTGTCGCAGTAAGTTCGGGAAAAACGCATCAAGTGAGTAATTTAATGCAATGACAAACCAGCCAATGAACCACAGCATCAGAAATTGTCTGCGTTCAAAAGTAAATATATATATATACAACATAAGTAAAACTACAATAGATCCAAGCGAAGCTACTAATAAAATCGCAGATGATTCCATAATTTCTCCCTGCAAGTTAAACTATTGTTTCCGATATTCAATGTACTCACTAGATAAAATAGTATATCATATCATAAGATTTGTGAATATTTTTTTCTGATTGCTTGTATGATATCGCACCTCTACTTTCGGAGTTATCTAATAAATTCAGTTTCAAATGCTTTCCAAGGAATGTTAAGCTCTTTTCCCTGGTTAATTAATTCATCCACATGAAGCAGCAAAGGAAAATCCTTCTCTTTTACTCTCCCTTGTGTAATCAGCGCACGAACCGCTTGTGCAGTTCTCGTTGAAATTACAATCGACTCTAATGTTACGCCTTCCAGCACCTTCATTGCTTCATCAAAACTCATTCCTGTCCCTAGCAAAGTACCAATTTTTCTGGTTCTTCCGCCAAATACAGTTACATATAAGTCTCCGGAAAGCAAGCGAATATTGGAAGCATCACCTCCACACAATTCAAGCAAATGGATCATTTCTGCAACGCTTTGTCCAAATAATGCCGCTTGAGAATTATAGTGTTCAAATTCTCTTCCTTCTCTCTTAATGGACATACCAATTGCGAGGCTCACTCCCAATGCATAAGCATTCTTCATTGCCACAGCACATTCCACGCCGCGAACATCTGTTGAAACACTGATATTATAGTATTCAGTTTCAAATAACGATCTTATCCAACGTAACATTTTTATATCGCGGCCGCAAAATGTAACTTCGGTAAAATCCTTATCTGCAAGCTCGTAGCTGGTACAGGGGCCACCGATTGCATTAAATGAAATTTTCTTTTCTGTACTCTCTTCGAAAATTTCGGGATAAGATTTTAAACTGCCATCCGGATAATTGAGCATTCCCTTTGTTACAGATAATACCGGAAGTTTTTCAGGAATACGCGGAATCATTTCCTCTATAAACCAATTCAATCCGAAGCTGCTAACACCATTAACGTAAAGGTCTGCCCCCTCCATAGCTTTCTGTGCCTGATCAATGGTATACCATTCTACATGTTCAGGCATTTTTCGCTTCATGGTCAGATGCTCACCTGTTTTCCTTCCGTGTTCAATGATGTCTGCATCCAGAGGAGTACCTACCAGCCTAACCAAATGTCCGTTCTCGCATAGCGGAACAGCAAGAGCCGAACCCATCATTCCGGAACCTACAACAACAATTGTACTCATCTCCTGCTCACACCTTTCTTACGGCAATTTTACGCTCTGGTCGCAGTACTTAAATATTCTGCATTTGTTTACTACTCCATATCCGACCCGCGATTCAGCTTTTACGATTCCGGCTTAAAGGTCCAGAAAGCCGTTTGGTCTCTTACTGATTCTTTCTGTTCTTCGCAGCTGCACAGAAGGCATGAAATCAGACAAATCACGATAAGTATTAAAAATCCTCTTTTCACTTCTTTATCCTCCTTTTTTCATTGTCACCATATCCAAGGATCGAAGCATCTATAACTCTTGCTTTATCGCTTTAGCAGGGCTTTCCTGATAGCAGAAAGCTTCTTCTTCAGCCTTTTCTGGTGCGGCTCCAGATACCCTTCCATGATTTCTACCACCGTGAAGGCAATCTCTGCTGACACTGAACTGCCTTGTTGCTCCTGCGCCTTTAAAGACTGTTTGAATCCATCGGATATCTGTACAGGCATGTCTTCGATTCCCTCCAAGAGTGCAGACCGATCCAGCAGTTCCGGATAAAAACGGCTGAATACCGCCAGAATGCTTTCCGCATCGGTGATCATATCCCTTGTTGTCAGTTCTGCAAACATACGTGGCAGCAGTGAAATAATATCAGTAACCAAATCTCGCCTTTTCTCCCCATCGAGTCCATTTGACACACGCTCGGAGAACTGATCCGGAATATGCAAAACCAACTCCAGGGCTTCCCGGAAGAATTGATCAACCTCCTGCTCATTACTGTTTTCGGCTGTCGAAGCATAGTCAGCTCTAAGCAGCAAAATAGAAGCATGACATATGGACAGGCGCAGCGGGTCGGGACGGCAGCTGTCAACCCAATCAGCCATCTCCATGAGATAATCGGTCATTTGACGCCAACTTTCCGGATCCTCATTTAAGCTATACTTGATATAATCCTCCGCCGCTATATATACGGATGAATCTGCGACCTCCTCTTCACTCAATCGTTTATTTTCATGAAGATTGAGGATTGTTTGAATATACATCTGATTTGTTAGAGAAGCTTCATCATGGTATCCGCGTATAAGCTGTTCTTGTGCCAGTTTCAGCAGAGCTTTAAGATATTTGCGGATGAACTCGCCATCCCGGAGCTTTTTCGGATAAAGCTCATGCCCCTGCTGAACAAGTTTATTCAGGTACTTGTAAATCGCATCTTCTTTTTCTTTCGTCGCTGAAAAACCAGCACCACTCAACTCCGTTGGCTCATTGTCCCCATTAAGGGCTTCCAGTACAGCAGCATACAAACGGAACAAGTCCACCTGAATTATCCAGTCCCCGCTTTGTTTTTCAAGCAGCTCCACATACCTGTCCAGTTTTTCAGAAAGCTCACTGATACGAACTCCATTGATCATAAAGTTCAAGTAAAAATAGGTGCCAAGGATATCTAAAAGAGATTTGTTTCGCTTTTCTATCAGGTGCTGAACGCCATCGTCACCAAGCCGATCAAATGTCGCAGCGGCTCGTTCAAAGCATTCTCTTGCGTACTCCGGCTCTTTCAGAAGCCAATAACTGCACAATGATGTCTGAGCATACAGGGCATCAGACATATACGAATACCAATTGGCAGCTTCGCTATCTTTCCCGGGATTGAACTGTGCAGCGGCATGAAGAGACTTTGTTTCCAAAGAGCACAATACCTCCCGGGACTTGGCAATATCTGTCCGGATGGTATTCGATTTCAGACGCCAGGCGTCATACTGCTGGCGGTACTCAGCAATGGCCTTTTGAGACACAATATCAGCTGAAGCTGAAAGATAGGTGTTCAGCAGCTCATCATACACATTAAAGTTCTCCTGCGTTTCAGGAACAGGAATACAGAGTATGGGGAAAATAACGTCCAAGGTATCGGGATTCTTACATAATTGATCAAGAGCCTTTTTCATGTAGCTGATCCATTCGCCTTCGTTTCGGCGAAGCTTGCTATTAAAAAGAAGTATCATTTCACGCAAGGCAGCGCCATTGTCGCAAAACGAAGCAACATATTCCTCGACAGCCGTCAGATCTCCCGCCCAATAACCATACCAAATAAATTCGGACAAAGTAAAGGAATGCTCCGACAGATTGTCCCGTAGTATTTGCAATATGGCGGCTGCGCTCTCACGCACATCATCACCGATATGCATAATCAACGCGCTTCTGAAGGAATCATGGGCAAGCTGCCAGGTTAAGCCGCGCGCATCCTTCAGAGTACCGCGCAGGTAACCCTTTAAGGAGAAAAGCTCCAATTCCGTTACCTCACGTCCCAGATTCAGAGACAGCGCATCGCGAAAAATCCAATGTGGAATCGCCGCACGCGATACCCATAAAAGTCGCAGCGCGGCTATGGCAAGTTCTCCGTATGCCGCCTTGGCACGGTTAATAACTACATCAAAAACGCTGTCGACATAGCCCGGAATTTCACTGATGAGCTGCTTCATGAAGGATAGATGCGCATCCGGCCCGGTAAAGGCCAGGTAATCGGCCCCGGTCATATTCATCAGGCATTCCGAGAGTACACTGGCATGAAGCGCCGTGGCATGTTTGGTTGATAGAAGCTTTTGGATGGCCAGCTCGACAATTTCCCTAGAGAAGCGCTTACCGTAATCGCGGGCCGTATTCGTCATGATATCACCGATCAGCTCTGCAGAAAGCGGCGGCACATGGATGATTTTGTGCTCCATGCAGGGAGTCAGGCTGCCCTCCGCGGCTGAAAGAACAACCGTTACGTTGGACGGAATATCATCCAGCCAGTAGAGTGTTCTAAAATAGTAATCATCCTCAATAACCATATCGGCATCGCACAGAATGAAAAATATATCGTATGTCTTATGAAGCAGTGAGAGAAAGCGGTGAATCATCCCGGACAATGACTCGATAACTGTTTCTTTTTTCGAAAGATCATCCCGGTTGTCCGAATAATCCCGGCAGAGGGCGATGGAAGCGTTAATAGCGTTATCCAAGCTCTCCTGCTCCTCTTCCGGGCAAATATCGACAGCGGGCTCCTCCATCTGTTCCACCAGCTGCAGCAGCATAACATTAGTTGTGAGATCGTCCAAATGGCTTTCAGCAATATACTTGATGACAAGAATGGGGCGTTCTTCGTGTTTTTCACGCCACTGTGCGTATAACATCAAACTGTAGCATAGCTGGGCCGTATACGTGGTTACGCCACTGCCGCTCTCTCCCGTCACCCAGTAAAAACCCGGATTTTCCATGATTTCCTGCAGGTTATCCCAGAATTCCGGGGATGGGTCAGGATCACCTGCCGCATTCCGCCGAATAGTGGATCTCGCCAGCGAGGTCAGGATTCCCTTCGAATCATCCATCCAGCCAGACTTTTCTGAATTTGCCGCCGCAACCTCCCTTTCAAAGCTTGCTTTTAAATCGGAATAAATCATGGCATCAAGTGCCTCAAGACCGTTAACTTTACCGACATCACTGCTCCAGCCCACTGTATAATCCTTAATGTTATGTATATGGTCGCTCATTTTTTCGAAAATTTCAGCCTTCAGCGCCTGCTGCGCATCATACCCGGCACAGAATACAGAGCGCTGAGCATCTGTCATGTCATTATAGGGAAGGCCTGTGCGCTGATAGACGAAAATATCGTCATGAGACATATGCTTCAAGCCGTAATAGATTTCCAGATGAGTGACGCTGCGCCCTGAGATTTCATCCGAAGTAATATCCAGGTTCGGCGCGTCATTAATGTTCTGTACAGAGATTTCTGCTCTGTATCTGGCTTCCTCATCCGGATATTGCGCCCCTTCTCCGAAGGGAATCCATCCATAGCGATCCCCCAAAAGCACTACCATACGCGGAACGCATTCCTCAACACCATCAAGGCACAGACGCAGCACGGCCTCCTCCTGGGAAAGGTCTGGCTGCGTTGTTGTCCCGCGCAGGTCAAGAATCTGCAAGTCACAGCCCTTTTGGTACAGCTCGGCTTGAAGTGCTGCGAAAGCATGATATTTTAAATAATCCCTTTCCTCATGCATATCCTGAAACGATGAAGAAAGGAAGACCTTGAACTGCCTGCTCATGGTGGAATGCCTCCATTTCATGATGTCATTTTATGGATGCAGACAGCTTTACACTTAAACCTTGCCTCGCGTAGCGCATCCCCATTACAATTTATCATAACATTGCAGCATTTTATGCACAAGCCGTTAATTACTTTTCACAAGATATTACAAATAGTTGTGAAGGTGTTTTATCTTGTTTTTTTACCATGCTACACTTATAATTAAATAAATGGAAACGTATTACAGTCAAGGTAAGAATAATAGGCCTTACACAGATTAAGGAATATATTGATCAGGATTAACTTCTATATAAAATATTAATAAGAAGGTGCGAAGACAATGATCGAACAACAAGTTTATACCGCTGATAACGGAGCTGCTCCGGCCTCAGTCAACGACCAGCATCTTGCCTGTGTGCTGCTGCTGGATGTCTCATCCTCTATGCAGAATAATAACGCAATTGGCAAACTTAACAGTGCTATTGCTGCTTTTAAGGAGCAATGCCTGAAGGATGATGCTTTGCAGCGTGGATTGGATATTGCCGTTGTAGAATTTGCTTCAGAAGTAAAAATACTTCAGGAGTTTACGCCGGTTACCGAAATGATTACCCCGGTACTCGAGGCAAACGGTCAGACCTCTATGGGTGCTGGACTCACCGTAGCTATGGATATGCTGGAACGCCGTAAAGCACAGTATAAGGAGATTGGCATTCCTTATCACCGCCCCTGGATTTTTATGATTTCTGACGGTGCGCCTAATGATGATTATGCACCTGTTTTCAAGAAAGTATGCGAGATGCAGCAGAACAAAAAGCTTGAGCTATGGGCAGTCGGCGTACCCGGATACGAAAAGGAAATACTTACGATGCTGACTATGCGTGTCATTGAACTCGATGACGGACTTAATTTTGCTTCGCTTTTTGAATGGCTTAGCAGCAGCTTATCCACAAAATCGCGTTCAAATCCCGGCGATAGCGTAAAGTATGAAATGCTGCCCGAAGGCAGTCGGGTTATACCCAGTGATTGGGGGAAGTAATTCCTTGATTTATTATTATGGTTTATCCCTAAAAGGGCGCAGTCACAATGAGCAGTCATTGCCTTGTCAGGATGCTCATATAGCGGTGCAGCTTACCGATACAATATGGCTTGCGGCAGTAGCGGATGGCGTGGGCAGCGCCTCCAGATCCGAGCAGGGCTCTACGCTTGCGGTTACAGCCTTGGCGGATTTTTGTTCTACCACAGTTCAAACATGCCCGGATTGGATAGAACTGCTAAAAGATGGATTCTGCAATGCACTAGATGCGGTAACGACCAAATCGCAAGAGGAGCAGACAGCACTTTGTGAGTATGATACGACCCTAACTGCTGTTATTTATGACGGTACCCAAGTCGCATATGGCCAAAGTGGAGACGGCGGAGTTATTGGAATGGACTGTGACGGGCACTATGAGCTTCTCACTCAGGTGCAAAAGGGAGAAGCTTTTAACGAAGTTTGTCCGCTGCGCTGCGGGCAGTCAAAATGGACTTTTTCCCAAATGGAAAAGGAGTATTCAGGTCTGCTCCTTTTAACCGATGGTGTGCTGGATGTAACAGTCCCTACGTTGTTATCCGGCCAGCCTGAGCCTCTCTATATAAATTTCATTCGTAGATTTTTATCTAAAGAAACGCTATGCAGTAAGCCTGAGGAAAAAGAAAGGCTGTCAGAAGGCTGCGCGGCTTTTTTGGAAAGCTCATTTTGCAGTGCAATCACCGATGATATGACGGTACTATCTATTTGGAACACCGAAGCAAACTGCTCTATTCCAAGCCCGGATTATTTTACGGAGCCTGACTGGGCAATGCTTCGGCGTATGCGATACAACCTTCTGTATCCCCAGAGTATACCAAACAAGGAGAAGGTCTCTGATGATTGTAAAAAGCAGCAGATATGAAGTACAGCTTAGCGATAAGCCTTTTGCAAGAGGCGGAGAGGGTTCCATTTATGATGTGATTGGAAATCCTGATCTGGTAGCGAAAATTTATCATTCGGCAGGCAGAACACAAAGCAGACATAAAAAAATTTCGGCAATGCTTAAATATCCTCCTAAAGATGCTGCAAAAAGTCAAACAGCCTGGCCCGTTGATTTTCTTTATGACAGATCAGGAGGCTTTATTGGATTTTTGATGCCCCGTATAAAAAAAACTACAAAAATTGATATCCTGTATTCTTATGATAACCGTGGCAACCACCCATGGAAATGGTATATTCATGTGGCTCAAAATCTTTGTGCCGCTGTTTATTCGGTACATAAAAGCGGTCATTGTATAGGAGATCTGAACCCCGCAAATATCTGCGTGGAAGAATCCACAGGGCTTGTTACTCTGGTTGACACCGATTCTTATCATATTTGTGCTCCCGGAGGAGATATATTTCCTTGTGTGGTATGCATGCCGGCCTATGTTCCGGCTGAGCTCCACAAGCTGATGAACATCAAGGGCTTTGATCTGCGCAATACTGCTTTCCCTACCTTTTCACAACAAACAGATCTATTTGCTTTGGCAATCCATATTTTTGCACTTTTAATGAACGGCTGCCATCCATATGCGTGTACTGTTCCGGGCATCGTATCTGCATCACAGTTTTCACTTGTCAAGAATATGGCAAATGGCTATTTCCCCTTTGTAAAAAGCGCTGACAAGGTCGGAATTCCGAAATATGCACCTTATCTTACCATCTTGCCGCAACATCTTAAGGAGCTGATAATCCGGGTATTTACCTCCGGTTGTACGAACCCTTCGGTTAGGCCTGACTGCTCCGAGTGGTATGAAGCTCTGGAAGAACTTGAGCAGCAGCTTGTCACCTGTTCAGTGAACAGCAGACATCAGTATATGCAAAAGGAAAACAGCTGTCCGTGGTGTGAAATTGAAAGGTCAATGAACTGCGTTTTTGCTACAAAACCCCTTACATCTTCTCATGCTGTAAATTCTGTCCACAGGCCTGCTTCTACTGTAATCCATGCAACAAAAGCAACTCACTATATGCCTGCCAAAAAACATACTCGCTTTAGCTTCTGGAACTCGGGGATAGGTACTGTATTATCCTATTTGCTGACGTTTATTATATGGAGTGCTTTTAATGTTTTTGCACAGTGGGGGCTAGCAATTCTAATACCGGCAAATGTTTGGTGGGCTTGGCTGCTTCGTTTTGTACTTGTCGGGATTGTTCCTTTTCTGCCCACATGGCTGTTCTACTATTGGGGAGAGAGTTCCCTTCCATTTGATGTCGCTGCAAGCTGGGCCGGTGAAATCTTGATTGGTTATGGTAAATGGCTAGCTTTAGTTGGCTACGGAGGAGTTGCACTTGTGGTCTATTGGGGAAGCGGACTTTTTAACACCCTTTTCGGGGCATTCTTTGTCTGTCTTCCAATTCTGCTGATTATGAAGTTTTTCCCGTCCTTTGCAGGCGAGTAGCAGCAGTAGAAATAATATATCAATGGGGATAAGACATTTTTTATTTTGTAAAAGATAATTGGAGGTATTGCAATGTCGTACCTATTCTCAGCTAAGAATAGAGAAATCAGGTTTTTTATTTCGTCAACATTCCAAGATATGATGTCGGAAAGAGAAACCCTGATGAAAAGGGTTTTCCCAGAGCTTCGTTATTATTGTATAGGCAGGCAGATCAGCCTGACTGAAGTGGATTTACGGTGGGGAATTACCACAGAAGAAGCTATGCAAGGCAAAGTAATCGAATATTGCATGAGTGAAATAGATAAATCGAGGCCGTATTTTCTATGCATAATTGGAAACCGATATGGTTGGAGGCCTTCAAAAGAAGAGATCGATAAGAATGCAGCAATTATTGAACGATATCCCTGGGTAGCTAAAGATATTGAAAATAATCTGTCTATTACCAATATGGAAGTGCTTTATGGCGCTCTTAGAAAAATTGCCGGCAGGAATAATGCTTTATTCTATCTGAAACGCTGGGAGAATACCACAACAGAACCGGATGAGGATGAAAGAAGTCTTAACCGTTTGCGTGGCGAAATTTTAGATAACAAGGAATTTGAAGTTAAAACATATGAAGATATGCAGGGACTGCAGGCTGTTGTTTTTGCAGACCTAAAAGCGCTTATTGACAGAGAGTTTCCGCTCGAGGATACTCCTACAAAGCTGGAAAAAGAACGCTTACCACACATTGCATACGCCAGAATGAAAAATAGTTTTTTCATTGAAAAACAGGAGATTCAAAGTATTCTCATGTCTTATATAAGGGATGGGGGCAACCCGTTACTACTAATGGGTTATATTGGAGAAGGATTGTCAGCATCCCTTTCTCATTTTCTTATCAAATATAATGAGCTCTTCCCTGACGAATATATCTTTTTCCACTTTCCTGCAATCGGCAGTGATCATTGCAGTATTTTTAGCATCTTAGGCAGGCTCTATCGCGAGCTACATGAACGGTTTGCATTAAGCAGCGAGATTCCAGGTACAGAGGAAGAACTGATAGAGGCTTTACCTGAGCTATTGGCCGGAATTGGAGCAGAAAAATGCCTGATCATTATAGATGATGTTGACAAGATAACCTGCGAAGAAGGTAAAAGCGCACTGTCTTGGCTGCCACATGTTTTCCCGCCGAATATACGGATTGTATTTGCCTCACATGACCGCGAAGTAGCAGAAGAGTGTATAAAAAGAGATTTCCAGACATATACTCTTTCTTCTATGACAAAAGAGGAAGCGTCCCAATATATACAAGAATATTTGGACGTTTACTGCAAAAAGCTCGATGAAGGACTGGAACGACAGATTATTGCGGTTAACTGGCTGTGTAAGCCACAGCTTCTTCGATCCTTACTGGATGAACTTCGTGTTTTTGGTTTACACGAAGGAATTGAGGAACAGGTTCATTACTATACGTCCTGCGGAAGTCCGGAAGCGTTTTATTTATCGGTGTTATTCAGATTTGAACTAGATTATGGATACCGGCTTGTGAAAAAAGTATGCAGTCTGATCTCCTTATCCAAAGAAGGACTTAAGGAAAATGAATTGTTGGAACTGAACATGGTTTCACGCTTGGAGTTTACGCCGCTGCTGAATGCGTTAAGCTTACAATTAGAGCAATATGGGGGGAACTTATACTTTCATAACCGGTATATTGGGAATGCCGTAAGGCAACGTTACTTATCAGACCAAGCTGAGGTTGTTCATCTGCGCAGGATAATCATTTCATTCTGTGAGAAGGCTCCTCACAGTGTGACAAGCCTTAGAGAACTTCCCTATCAGTACCGAGAGCTTGGCTTATTGAAAAAACTGAAGAGTTATCTATCAGACACAATTGTTTTTTCAAGCCTGTATCAAAGTAACATGTATGAGCTTTTAACCTATTGGCGTACACTAAAAAACGTTTATAATATAAATAGTGTGTTTAAAAAAGCATATAAGAGCACTATCTTTTCTTGTGATGCCGATCGAGTAAATTATCTTATGCAGGCAGCATCATTTTTATGCCTTAATGATTCACATGCAGGCGCCCTGTATTTTTATCAATTGCTCCTGGCTTCAAGAGGGGATCATGCCAGCACGTCAGAATTAAACAGTTTGATTGGTACTGCTTATAGAAAAATGAGTAGATATAAGAAAGCATTGCAGTTTTTGCAGGATTCTCTGGAAGATCAGAAAGCTAACTGTGCAAATAGCTCTCTCCACATAATCAATACCTATAATGAAATAGCCGAAATCTATACTGTAAGAGGAGAACATAAAAAAGCATTGAAAAATAACATGCTTGCGTTGGATTGTTGTAACAGGCTGGTTGGAGAAGAACATAGACTGACGGCAATCACCTGTAGGGAAATAGGCTGGGCATATGAGTTTCTCGGCGATTATCAGCAGGCGTTGTCTTATCTGCATAAAGCAGAGAAAATATTTGAAATGATATATGGTAAGAACCATCCTGAAATAATCTACTGCTATCATGCACTGGCATGGGTATACGACTGGCTCTGCAATTACAGAGAGGTGATTAAATATGCCGGAAATGCATTTAAGCTTTCAAATCAATATTTTGGGACAAAGCACTCATTGACAGGAATGTCTTACAAATTAATAGCATTGGGAAAATACCGAGCCGGTGATTATCAAGGTGCACTAGAGGATAATCGGAGTGCCCTGGCAATATTCCTTGATCTCTATGGAGAAAAGCATACAAGGGTTTCTGTGCAATATTTCCAGATTGGATTAGCCTTGCTAAAGCTAAAGCTTTATGAAGACGCTGCCAATTATTTTGAAAAGTCAATACAGGTTGACATTAGGCTGATAGGTAATGATAACGAAGGGGATTTCGCCATATCATATAATTACTATGGTGAGTCACTTATTCTTCAAGGACAGGTTGACAAAGGAATTGAGATCATACGAAAAGCATTGGAGATTGCAAAGAGAGAGTATGGATTGGTTTGCGTTGATGTGTCTGATTCATATTATTTTATTGGCAGAGCATACTTTATACAGGAAGAATATGAAAAATCCAGAGAATATTTGGAGCGAGCCGTTACTATACGGGAGAGAGTCTTAGGCGTGGATAATGTAGATACTGCAGTTGTATATAAAGCTTTGGCTGCAACACAGTTAAGACTAGAACGGCATCAAGAGGCAGAGGATAACTTGTCAAAAGCATACCGAATTTTTAAACAAAACGATTCTTGGCATTTGGCGGAAGAAGAATGAGAAATCTTATTGCAGGTAGCTGAAATACACGTTCATTTCTATATGCTGAACTTGATAAAATGTAACCCAAATCCTTTTTATATTGAAAGTCTCCAAACTGCTCTACCTGAATCTTCGTTTACAGTTACATTCGGATTATATCCTTTGTCAATTAATCCAAGCCAAATGTGACATGCACAAATGCCTATGTCGACATTTGGGTGTTCCCATTTGAAATGCTTATAACCCACTGGCATCGCAATAGTAATTGTTTTGAAATTATCCTCAAAGGCAAATCTCCACATTTGTGAGTTTGCAGCAGATGGTGCTTTTCTTCCTAAGTCAAGCGCATACAAAACATCATCTGGAAGCTTGTGATAATCATTTGGGTTCTCAAGCAAATCTTCAATTTTTTTGCGTTTAAAGCTTACAGTCCTTTTCATTATTCTGTCCATAAGACGCAGTCCGTTATCTTCATAATAACCGAACGGCGTGATACATATTGCTCGTCTACCGGTGGTTATACCTATTGAATATCCGTACCCCATGTTCGATTCTTTCAAATGATCAGCAAATTGCAGATGAGGCATTAAACGCTCAAGTTCCGATAGTCTATAGTGCCCATACCAGCACGTTGAAATGCCTATATTCTGTGCGAAGAGAATAAGAAGCTCCCCGATAAAACCAACCTTTGAGATTGAGATAATATCAGTTTCTGCCACAAAAGCAATGTTGTCTGGTGGAGATGCCATGAGCGGATAAAGAACCTTCGTCGGGTCAGCATGAAAGAACTTAATCTCAACATTGTGATTAAAGGGGATTGACATTGACTGTGCAAAGTGTTTTGTTAATTCAATGACCTCCTTATCAACGGAAATCATTTTGTAACTGCGTGCCGATCGCCTTGAATCAATCGTACTTTTTAGTGGAAATGGGATGGTCATATGCTACACCTCCAATATACTATATGGTATCGCAACACTTTCTCGTACAATAATATAGTTTCAATGACTCTTTTGATTGTATCGGCACCCCATTTTTTCGTCAAAATACCGGCTTTAATGGCAAGCAAGGAAATGCATTCTCAAAGCCCTCATTCCAAGCTTGTGCTTTCTCCATCTCACAATACGAAATCATCACTTAACGCCAAAAGTACATTTTCCTTGTCCTTGTCCTTTTCCTCCCGACTGAGTTCTTCAAAAGGCACCAGTGAGGGATGGGTCCTGCAGCTCCAATCCTTCACGGTTCCATACTGCCAATTATACATATAGTAGAAACGGCACCAGCGGATATGTTCTAACTCCGTCAAAGTCTCCAGGCCAGCCCCTTCTTCATTCAATCTCCTAATGACAGGGAAATAGCTTGCTGCCGCCAGATTTGAACGTCTCTGGAATGTGCTGAGTCCCTCCCAGGAAGGCAGCCCCTGGTACTTAGCCCTGTAATGTTTATGGATTTGTTTTGCGGCATGGGTCAAAGACTCTTTAATAATTACTTCACGTGTCAGAAGCTCTTCTCCCCGACCAAAGCATACCACCCGGTTACTATTTAAAAAGGATTTTATGCTCTCTGCCTGCCTGGCATACAAATGGATTTCGACATTAGGAACCATATCAATCAATATGGATGCATTAACCAGGTTACCGTTCATATCACCGCATAGAATCAACCTGTCCATGGTTCCAAGAAGCTCTAGCTCTTCTCTCCAGTCAGATATATGCATGTAAAGGAAATCTCCTGTCATACCAATCATTTCTTTTGTTCTAAGATGCAGCTTTTCAAACCGTCTCTCCGGTTCCCAGACATGATAAGCAATCTGCTGGTTCGGTGAAAAGATATTAACTATAAAGCCTTGTTCCAGCAGCGCATCGCATAAAGCTGCATCACCAATTAATGCAATTTTTTCGCCCTGCTTTGCGCTGTATTTCTCCCAGTAAAGCATACTGCAATTTTCCTCCATGGAAAAAGCAGTCATATGATTATGCTGTACGGCCATTCCGCTAATGTCCTTTACACGTACATGGAGCATACAGGGCCCCTTGGAAAAGCTATCCCCGTCTGCACTCTCCTTAACAAACAGTTTCCTTTCCCGATTAAAAAAATCCATGACTTTTTCAAAATCATCAATCATCAGAATGTGATGCTTTGACGGCACCGGCTTTTCAAGATTGCCGCATATACCTGAGCTTCCGAGATTCTTCAACATAAGCTCTGCGTCCTCTCCCTCACCGTATACCGAACAGCTGTCCTTTCTGAAAGCCCGAATTCTGTTTTTGCCGGCCACCAGGAGATTCTTAAAAATTAATAATAGTGCGGTTGCAGTCACAATGGGTGCTGTCCACCTTGCAAATTCAATTAGACTGTTTATTTCGCCTACGTCTGTATTCAACCCATAAAGGCGAATGGCGTAATAGGCTGCCCACGACCAACTGATCCCCTCAAGATTAATGAACCCGATAAAACCTATGATAAAAGGCAGAGCCGTCAGCAATCCTTTTACACATATGATCCATTTGTTCCTGTTCCTCATAAAATTAAATCTCCAAATTTGTTTTGACATGTATCGGCTGAAACCGCTTGATTTATCGTGTTTTTCATATATTTATTATATCAGGCACAGCACCTGCGACTTGGAAAGCACCCAATCACCTAATATTTCCCTGCTCCACTTTTGCAAATCAGAGAGTTTCAAATTGACTCCTCCATAGGAATGAATGCCATGAGAAGCTGCCAGTTCTTCGGTATAATCTTCCAGGGTATAAACATTCTCAAAACGAACAGGACCACTGGTATACTGGCAGACCATAGGAATCACTCCTGTGTTTTTATCTGAGATAGTAACACCGTCTTCTGTTACGTGAAATGTAACCCAAGCCATGGCTTCCAGCATGGTCAGACCTTTCTTTTGAGTTGATACATAATTCCCCAAAGAGTAAAAACACAATGCCCGGTTCCCGTTTTCAGATGAAACCCATTTAACAGGTTGTACAACATGTGGATGGGTACCAATAATTAAGTCTGCCCCGGCTTCTGTCATCTGTTCTGCAAATTTTTCCTGATAGGAAGAAGGTTTACTCATATATTCATTGCCCCAGTGGGGACAGACAATCACCACATCAGCTATGGTTTCCGCATATGCAATGTCCTCTAGTACAGTAGGATTAATCGTAGTAAAATCCATAAGATTGTTTTTGTCGTAATTACAAAGAATATTTAAATGTCCTTCTATGGAAGCTGGAAGGGTTGCCTTATTGGGTCCATATGTGTAATTTAAAACAGCAAACGTCACGTCATCTATGGTAAGCACAGGAATCGCTTCAGATCCTTCTGTGCTCTCATATATGCCGGTGAGAAGTATTTCTGGATAGGTCTTCCAGAAAGCAGCACAGTTTTTAAGCCCCTCTAGTTTTTTATCAGCAGAATGATTGGATGCATGCAGAACTACATTGAATCCGGCTAAAGCTATTGCATCTCCGACTTCTGTTGGAGAGTTGAAGGAGGGAAAACCCGAGAATCCTAAATGGTTGCCGCCTAAAATGGTTTCCTGATTGATCATCTTAATATCTGCATTATCTAAAAAGTCCGAGATCCCATCAAACAAAAAAGAGTAATCATATGTACCATCAGTTTTTTTCCCGGTTTGTATCACACCCAAATGAAGAAGGTTATCTCCTACGGACATAAGGGTAATATCATAGTCTTGAAAGGCTTCCTCTATTTCTTCTGTTTCTACCTCTGCTTCCTCCGCTGTTTCTTCATTTGGTACAACAACGGGAGGTATAGCTGCCTGTTCTTGTGAAGAAGACTCGATAGTATCAGCCGGGACACTTTCTTCCACAAATACGTCCGAGCTGTCTGCGACAGGATAAATGAAAGCAAATATAAACGTTCCTATCAGTAACAGGAAAGCTAAGGAGAGTTGTATAATCAGTACTTTCCCTTTTTTCATAAAGATTACCTCAAAAGATGCTTTTATCCATTATACCATTTTCCGTATTTTGTGAAACATGTTCCATACAATTCCGTTCATCGTCACATACTGGTTTTGATAACCATATTCTTTTTCCATCTTCCTGTAGCACAATAAATCAATAGAATCAATCCTGAAGCTAAGCTGGCGATAGGCGCTGAAAGCCCCAATCCCCAAAGTCCTTTTCGCATAACTAATCCAAAAAGTATCGCTATCGGGACACGGAAACCAACTGATGACAGAATTCCACATATAGATGAGATAATAGTATGTCCTGAACCAGTTACAAGGCCATTCAAACAGAATGTCAAAGGTACAAACAGATAATCAAAAGAAAAAGTCCTGATGTACTCTACCCCGGCAGAGATCGTATTCGGATCATCATCAAAAACAGATAAGATCTGTTCAGGGAAAAGTTGTGTAATAATAAATACTGTAAATGTAATTGAAAAAGCAAGTGCAAGACCGGTATAGAATGTCTTTTTGGCGCGTTCAATTGCTTCTGCGCCCATATTCTGCGCAACCATTGCCGAAACTGAAGAACCGACAGCAATTGCCGGCATTATTGCAAAACCGTTATATTTACCTACAATGCCGACAGCGGCAGATGCATTTACACCCATACTATTTGCAACAGAGGTAAGCACGAGAAAAGAAAAGTTCACAATCACGTTCTGGATTGAAATCGGCATGCCTACCCGCATAATTGTAATAAAATGTTCTTTTATGAATTTGAATGAACTAAGTTTAAAATCAAATACGAAATCATTTTTTATTAAGGTAATAATACATAAAATCAAGCTAATAGCTTGAGAAGCAACAGTTGCGATTGCTGCGCCCTTTGCAGCCATGTCAAATACGCCGACAAGCAATAGATCAAGAACGACATTAATTGAACATGCTATGGATACGAAAATCAATGGTCTCTTGCTATCGCCGAAGCCTCTCAGAATAGCAGAAAACGCATTATATCCAAATATAAATACTGTACCGAGCAGTGTAATATCAAGGTAATCCCTGGCCTGCTGATAGGACTCTACCGGTGTTTGCAGCAACCGGAGTATTTCATCTGAAAAAATTAATATGATTATAGTTATGGCGATACCGGCAATAAGAAGGGAGATAAGCAGTGTACTAATTGTATCTTTCACGCTCTTTCTATCTCCAGATCCCAGATACTGACCAATAATAACGGTTCCGCCAACTGTCATGCCAACAATAAAAAACGTCAGGATAAAAGAAATCTGTCCACCTATATTTACTCCTGAAATGGCTGCAGTCCCCGAATAATTGCCGACTATCAGCATATCCGCTACGCTGTAAAGACTTTGTATCATATTTGATAACATAAAAGGCAATGCAAACTGTAAAAGAAGCTTTACAACATTGCCCTCTGTGAGATTCCTCTCAATCGATTCTTTCCCCATATGGCTCCAATCAGTCCTATTTCTAATACAATAATAAAATCTCAGTGGCATCGAGCCCCTAAGATTTTAGCCGGATTTGCTTCGCAAATGGCTATTAATAAAATGATGCAATCCTTTTGCTTTGATTTCATGTGAAATAAATCAGCTTTATCATTATACATAAATATCTTTACATAAAGCAATAAATAATAATAGAATATTACATCAGTTTTTCATCGAATAAAATTCATAAATGTAGTCTTCTCTTTTTTAGCAATTCGTATACCGCATAAGGGCATCTATTACGGGCTTATGCAGTACCTTGATATATTTATGATGCTTATAGACTGAGTCAGCATAGCAATACGGGCAGGGAAGATTCCTCACTCCGTTTTTCTCAGTTCCAATATCAAGGCTATTAAGTGCGGAGGAGACATCCTTGTAAGGTCCGTAAAGGCTTCTGTCATTCATTATCCGGCATTGGCACCCTGCGGGATGGAAAAAGCGAACATTTAAAATTTTACTGTTATCAAAACATAGAGGATAGACCTTTTTGTCCTGGAAGAAATAGTATCCGGGCTTTGTAGGTAAGATCGCAGCCAGCCGCAAACCGTTTTTAATTGCTTGCAGCCGCCTGGATTTAGATTCATCGGAGCAACTCAAGCTTTTATAGTACTCGGGATAGCATTCAGGACAACGGTATATGTCTGAATTCGGGTATTCCTGATAATAATAAGTATAAAATGCTTTTACTTCAGCCTCGTCATCAAACCTAAAAACCTCCACACCTCTTGATAGCGAGCAGTCTCTTTGAGGGTATTTGTGTTTAAGGAAGGCACTTTCTATAACATTGCCATTCAAGACCAGAGGTATTGGCGCCTTTTCCATTACTGTGTAAAAAACTACACGTGACTGCTTCTGTTCCCTGTATGTCTCAGAAGGTCGATGGCGCATTGACATTTTGCGCAAGCTTGCATCAATGGCGGCATTTTGTAGAACGATATTGTCGGTAATCGAAAAATCATCGCTCATATAATACACACCTCCTTTACTTATTCGGAAAATTATTAAAAATCTAATTAAGCTTCGCTCAAACAGATTTGTGTTACCTTGTTTTCTTTGCGGCGAAAATAATCTGCATTAGCGTTTATCCGCCGCAAATTTTTCTCATACAAGTTTCTTCTGTTACATGAATCTGATTAATCATGCTTTATCATGTCATTAATACTCGCACCATCAGCATACTTGACCATTCGCAGGGCAATAAGCAGTGCCTGCTCGCGGGTGGCAGAGGCATAACCCTTGGCAGTCTCTGCGTCCGTAGTTGCTCTGGGAGAAAACTTGTTGTTGCCGATGCCGCTAATGATACCATTTGCCGCCATAAAATAGACACTATCCCATGCAAATTTTGAAATCTGTGCATTGTCTGCGAACAGAGCTCCCCTTGTATAAACAAGCGAATACTGACTGTCTGTTTCCAGCATCCAGCTTGAATCCGCAGCCTTCTTCAGTACACGGGTGAGCATGGTCGCCGCTTGCTCGCGGTTGAGAATAACATTGGGGGAGAAGGTTGCAGCAGAGGTGCCGTTGGTGATACCGAGAGTATATGCCTTTAGTACCTCAGTATCGCGGGTATCTTTAAAGGGGTTTGCACCAGCTTTGGCAGAAACGTTGGTCAGTTCCTCGTAAACCTTCACGGACACTGCGGCAAACTCTGCGCGATTTATCGGTTTTGAGAGGTCCTGAGCTTCAAGGCTTTCGGGGATCAATCCACGTTCTTGAGCTTCAGCAAGCTCTTTTTTTGCCCAGTTCGAAGCTACGAAATCCCACTCACATATTAAACCAACCATTTTGGTTGAGAAGAAATCCTCCTCACCCTCAATGTAGTTTTCGTTGTTTATATCATTCCAGACGCCAAGCTGAGAATTGTTTCCCCAATGATGGCGCTCCATTTGCAGGTAATGCTCATTGTCATGATAATTATTAAAGGTGACAGTATCACCCCAATAAGTCCAGTTTTCGCCGGTTATCCAGACCCATTCGCCTTCCTTTGCCTCGTCTGTCCCTCCGAGCCAGTACTGTGCCATTATTCCGTCCTTGACAAGCTTTTTAACGAATTCCTGCTCCTCACCGGAAGTGATGGTCGCAAGATGGCCTCCAATGCTTTCGCAGTGTTCCACAGCTTCTTTCCATGTCATTCCGGTGTCAATTCGCTGATAGCTGTGGCCATTAAAATTAACAGTATCCGCTGCCATTACGGTAACCGGAAGAAGGGACAAGCACATGATCAGTACAATAGTAATTGAGATAATGCGTTTTATCATTTTCAGACCTCCTAAAAGTCATTCTTCTTTTTCAATTCAGACCTTTAACATGGGATTCTAACACATAGAAGCAATATAGATTATCGAGCCCGTGCCAGATAGTAAATCCCATCTGGGCTGCCGTACATATCGTACATCTCGTCAAGCCATTCGGATTCTACAAGCAAGCCGCTCTGTACCCCGGTAAAGGTCAAACCGGCATAAGTGCACTCGGCCTTTCCCTCGCTTATTATATCAGCCTGCCTCAACTTATATACGTCGTTTACCTCATAGCCGTCCTTACAGCTGTAATACCAGATGGTGAAGCTGTCAGGACCTTCGTCGTGGGCAATGTACAGGACGCTCTGTCCGTCAGGGCTGATCCACTTACCGTCTATAAAGGTATCGTCACCGTTGGCGCCTCCGTCCCAGTCAAAGCCGGTAGGAAGGTAGCTGTCGATTCCGCCGGAGGTAGCCCCGATGGCGGCAGAAGAGTTATTTGAAACAATTCCTTTAATATCGGCTCTGTCTGAGAACTTGACCATGCGCAGGGCTATCAATATCGCTTGCTCCCTTGTGGCAGAGGCATAACCCCTGGCAGTCTCCGCATCCGTAGTCGCCCTTGGAGAAAACTTGTTGTTGCCGGTACCGTTAATGATGTTATTTGCCGCCATAAAATAAACACTGTCCCATGCAAATTTAGAAATTTGCGCGTTGTCTGAGAAAAGAGCTCTCCTTGTATAGACAAGCGAATACTGACTGTCTGTTTCTAATGTCCAACTCGTACTCGCTGCTTTTTTCAGTACACGGGTCAGCATGGTCGCCGCCTGCTCTCGGTTAAGTGTAACATTCGGTGAGAAGGTTGTAGCCGAAGTACCGTTGGTGATACCGATAGTATATGCCTTTAGCACCTCAGCATCGCTGGTATCCTTAAAGGGGTTTGCACCGGCTTTGGCAGAAATGTTGGTCAGCGCTTCGTAAACCTTTACGGACAATGCGGCAAATTCCGCGCGTGAGATGTCCATCGCTAAGTCTGCGCCATCGAGGCAATCTGGAATGAGATTCATTTCATCGGCCAGCGCCAATTCCTCATTAGCCCAGGCACTTCCACTTGCGGGAACTTTGGCGTTCAGCCCCGCAACAGCATCAATATCGGCTCCCGGCCATGGACCGAGTGTTTCGGTTCTATCAGTAATACGCACATACTTGAACTTGCCACCTTCCGGAACCTTACCCTTCAAATCAACTCCGGACAGTGAGCCGTCGGCGTTCCCGACATCATACCATGTCTCAAGGTCAGAGCTGACTTCCACCTTCGTGGCTTCGACATTATCGCCAACTTCAAAAACATAAATATCGTTGCCTTCGCCATCCACAATAAAAATATCAAATTCCAGTGTGATAGAGCCACCGGAACCCATACAGATATAGTTTCCATCCGGAGTCTTATCGTAATTAGGAACACCTAAGATGCCACTCGGATCCATCGCCTTTTTATCGCTCGTCCATGGTTTGCCCTGCTTGAACTCAATTACCTTTGTCGCACAGGACTTTTCGCCGCCGGGAAGGGTGATCTTATTGCCGCGGGTGTCCGTGTAAATTACGCCCTCAAGGTTCGCCGCCAGCGATGCTGTGGGCAAAATGGACATACACATGATGATCATAATAGCTATAGCGATAATTCGTTTTTTCATTTTCAGGCCTCCAAATTTTTTAGTTTTTTCATGCTATTTGCTTTCATTATCAGTTCAGGCCCCTGACAAGCTTATATTCACCATCCGGCGCACCGCTTTGCATATATTGCGATGCAGACCAGTCAGAGGTTATTTTGATGCTTTTACCATCAGATACAAACACTATCCCTTCCGTATCGTCACTTGCCTTTGTAGACGAGGACAATGTTCCGGATGAAGCACCGGTATACGCACTGGATTTTGAGCCGTCCGGCATGGCGTAGATATAGTATTTAAAATAGTAGGGGCTGTCGGCGCTGTCTATGTATAGCACCGCACTGCCATCGGAACGGACATACTTGCCGAAGGTGAAGGTGTTGAGCCCATAGCCCTGGGTGCTGTCAGCCTTCCAGTTCCAGCCCTTCGGGACGTATCCGGTCATGTCGCCGTCGTTTGTGGATACGGGAGAAATGTCCTTTGCTTGCCCCGACGTAAGCGTAATGCTTTTTCTCTGCCCCGCGTCGATAAAGCGATGGATTATTGCGGCAACCTCGCTTCTTTTTATGTTACTGTGCGGGTTATATGTTCCCTGTGCGTCACTTCCTGTGACAATTCCAGCACGGTAAAGGTCATAGATTTCCTTGTTTGCCAAAGTGTTCGGTACATCAGGAATAGAGCCATCCTCTACCTTGTTACGGTCTCGCTCACTTTGCTTCATGGCACTGAGCACACCGGACATTACCTTGGCAAACAGCTCTCTGTTGGCGGGAGCATTGAAATTATAACCGGACAAATCAGGGAATTCTCCGGTTTGGTTGAGATAGTCAATGTACGGCTGATACCATGGGCTTCCTCCTGAAAAGTCGTAACTGCTGCCGGTAAGCTTTGCATGGACAGCGGCGGCAAGCTTTACCGCCTCCGCAAGTGTCACATTAGCATTGGGCGCGAAAACTCCATTGCCTTTGCCGTTGATAATGCCAGCTTCGGCAACAGCACGTACATTTGCAGCATACCAGGAGTTACCCGGTATGTCGTCGAAGCTCACAGGAGTCATGCCGGTTTTATCTCCTCCGGCTGTCTTATCGCTGTCGTCTAAGGCATCTCCGGTCACGACTTCTTTACCCCCGCTGTCCGTAGCATCGCCTGTTGCGACTTTATTTCCGTCTGTATCTTCTATGGTGCTGGTTGAGCCGCTATTGTTGACATTTATGCCGTCCTTACAGTCAATATCTTCAAATGTCACATAGTCGTTTGAACCTGAGACAGTAATGTCAACAGGCTTGTTATCTGCTGTAGTAACGGCAGCACCGTTGGCAGCGGGAGTAATTGTGACCTCAGTGCCGCTTCCTTCAACGGTGGTATTAAACAACGCACCCTTCGTCTTGTCGCTTGCAAGGCTGACCTTGAAACGGCCGCCTTTGCTGTTTACTTTTGTGGTATTGGTTCCGGGTTCTATACGGATCTCAGACTGCTCGTCGCTATCCACTTTTATAAACACACCGTCCGTCCCTTTTTTGCTGCTTTTACTGTAGCTGATACGGCTGCCCGGACCGGAGTAAATAGTGGTATACCACGGCTCTGTTCTCGTCTTGGGCGGATTGATGAAGAATATGACCTCTTTCTCTTCGCCGATTTCATTTACCGGGCCCAGATACTTCACATCCAGTGTACCAGAGGTCTTCTTCCCCTTCTCAAACACAGCGCTTTCGCCTCCGCTTTTTATCGTCAGCGTATCCGTGCTGGATTTTAAAGTTGCGCTATTTTCAGGCATTTCGGGCATAACAAACGGCTCAAGTGCCTCTTGGAATTTATTATCGTTTAGTATCCCGGTACTAAGGGGCAAATTGAATCCCAAATAACAGCCGTTGAACATGCTGCTATCATAGGTAATTTTTGAATAGTCGGAGCTTATGGTCATGGTAACCGGCTTTTTGGGGTTGTTTGGATCATAAACCATAATCTTGTAGCCCGTGTCTTTTACTTCCATGTCATAGGCAAGCATAGCATGTGCCCAGTCACTGCCACGGACAAAAAACAGGACCGGTTCGGGCAGATGGCCTCTCAGGGAAAACACCAATCCCTGTGCATTTTCAGCACTGGTGCCGCTTATATTTCCTAAGAAAGTATTAACTGAATACGTCTTTTGCATGAGCTGGTAGTATAGAATTGCGTCCCGCAATGCAGGGTTTTTTATCGGAGCTTTCAATGCATATGTATTGGCAGCGCCTGTTTCAATCTGTGAAAGCTTTAAGTCACCTGCGTATAACAATGCTGATACAGCCGACATGCCAAAGCAGTTACCGAAAAATTTACGGCTCATCATCGAATTTATAGCGGCAATTTCACTGGTAGAAAGCCCATCGATAAGCATTTTATAGTATTTGGGAGATAATTGAAAACCATTGGAGGCATTATAAGTCAGTCCGGGTCCTGCAGTATCATTGGATGCTTCAATAAAGAAATTTGAAGCGCTGTTTGCAAAGGAAAAGCTGTCCTCACCGAAGATGAATTTCTTAACTTCAGGCAGCTCAGTAGTCGGTTCCATGTTCACAAACTCATAGTATATAATTTTGTTTCCATTCCCGATCCAAGCTGTTTTGTAATCTCCTGATATTTGAATACAGCCTGACACATAATCATTCATGCCAATCCAGTATGGGTTACCAGACCACTGAAAATCGTAAATAACATACTCAACACCCGGGATTAACTTGGTCGAATATTCAGAACCGGGGATCTTATAGGATTTGTAGTCGTGAATACTGTTGCTGTCGTTTTTTGCAGCATCAATTTTCCCCGTAAGCTTGCCTGAGGTATCACTTTTAAGACTTTTCAAATGCTCGGATTCAGCCAATTCCTTTTCACTGACCCCAAATTCTAAATTAGTTCTTTCAAATTCCACAGTCGCAGTCATGTTGGACAGATCTAAAGAAATCGAAATCTCAGTACTGAAAGAAGCATGATAATTACTAAATCTATCCATTCCTTTTAAACAAATCGTGTTTCCGGTGTCCGCCGCCGATGCCGACGCTGGCAGCAGCGTTAGCACTATGCCTAGAGCAAGCACAAATGAAAGGATTCTTTTTACTGTTCTCGTTCCTTTAATACTTGACATTGCTATTCCTCCGTCACTGCATCCTTAACGTATGCAACAAGATAATTATTCGATATCGAGTCATTTACTCTTATCATACCGTTCATGTCCACACCGGCAAGTATTCCGGAAACCTGCTCCTGTGTGCCGCTGAAAACACAGGTCAGTGGTCTTCCTTTCTCACCAAAGGTTACCGTTCCATTCGTAAGCTCGTGCGTGTGACCGCCAAACTGAATCAGCGAGCTCACATTGCCGTCACCCGCGCATTCAAAGACGATTGCTCCAGCGTTTCCCTGTGCTTCATCTTCCATTGTGAAAATCAGCTTCATATATGAGCTTATGCCCATATCAAGATAGTCATATATATTTGAAGCCGGCCACCCACTGTATGTAACTGTAATTGTATCGCCTGCAAAAGCGCCGCTGACCTTGTCCTTGGTTTTAATCGGGTTGTCATCCTTGCCGCTGTTATCGGCTTTGAGAGCCGGATTGTCACTATTTGACGATTTGACGGTGCTTTCAGATGCCGATTTGACTGTGCTTTCAGCTACCGGCTTATCTGCGTTGTTTTCCTTTTGATCGCCTCTCCCACAGCCGGTTAAGGCGAATGCAAGTATTAGCACTGATAGAACATACACAATTGTCTTTTTCATGATCATTCTCCCTTTCAAGCATTTACTAACATTCACTAATTCTATGAAATTGCAAATGCAAAGTACATGGACTGGATTAAGATTCGTTGGTAAAATCTTCACATCTAGTATTTTAATATATATCTATAAGCATAAAAAAAGAGTGAGAATTACCATACCGGCAACACTTACTCTCATCATTAATCCTCTTTACAAACCTCTCCGAAGAACCGGCAGCCGTACGGTTACCATTGTTCCGATTCCCTTTGACGATTCTACAAACATTCCGTACCCTTCTCCGAAGTAGGATTGGATTCGTCTTTGGATATTGATTAGGGCAACATGAGATAAACCTTCCACCTCAACATTATCCTGATTTACGTCCTGTATATCTTCACGAAGCTTCGCAAGCTGCTCTGCATTCATTCCTATTCCGTTATCCTCGATGGTGATATACAGCAAGTCAGCTTCAATTTGACTATATACTCGAACAATTCCCTTTTCCCCCCTCTCGTCACCCACAATTCCATGAAGGATACTGTTTTCCACAATCGGCTGCAGCAGCATTCGTGGAAGCTCTACTTCTTCCAGCACATCCTCAAACTCAATCTCAGCGGTAAACTTATCCGGATATCGTATCTCCATGATATCTGTATACTTCTCCAGTACGAAGAACTCTTCCATACCACTGATATAACTGTCCCCCGCATTGGCATATCGAAGAAGAAACGACAATCCATCACATAAACGTCCCGCTTTTTCGTTCTCTCCCATCGAAGAAAGTGACTTGATAATATTAAGTACATTGACAGTGAAATGTGCGCTGATTTGCTTTTTCAGGGATATAATCATTGCTTTTTGTTTCTTTATCTCAGCTTTCTGCAATGAGTTTTCAGCTCTATATGCCTCCTTTTCCTTCTGCTCAATTCTCTCCACCATTTCATTGATACCATGAACCAGGCCATCAAAATGTTCTATCCCCGTAGCCGGTATCACTGCTCCTTTTCCGCCTTCAAAGCCTTCCACCTCAGAGATAACAGACTGTATCGGCACAAAGAATTTCTTTTTCCAGAATTGCAGAAATACCTCCAGCAGCAATAACAACAATACTGCCATAATCAGCATGGCTACCATAAACAGTATACTCATTCCATGATTAGAATCCTCGTATGAAATCAAGAGTTCAAAGGGTGTAAAACCCACTTGTTTATACACCATATATGTGGTATCACGACGGATATCCTCTGTTTGTGCTCCGATATAATTCTCCTCATTTGATAGAATCACCTTTCCGTCTGCAGCAATAGCAATCTTCATGTCTTTATTCTCTGCCATCTGCTCAAACAGGCGATAAATATCATTTTCATCTGTCAACATGACAATGGTTCCAATCCTTTCGCCCTCCTGATGGATTGCTGTCACATAACCAATGTAATTGACTGAATCCAGCTTTATTTGAATATGACTGATCAGCTTGTCCTTCTCAACAAGATTCATCATTCTGCGAACTCCGGTATTGCCGATAATTCCAGAAAAACGATAAAACCTCCCTTGTTCATTATAGAAAATGATATTATCCATGAATGAGTTGTTATCTGATAGCTTGTCTATGGTCTTTTCAACATAAGCTGCCTTATTCACAAACTCAATACTATTTTCCTCAAGAAGAAAGCTATGCACACTAATATCCTGCGATAAGGCAAACGATACCTCCTCCAGTTGCAAAAAAGAACGGTTCAGTTCCGAAATAATCTGTTCCGACACTTGCTCCATATTCTGCATAACATTTTTCTGGATTACGCCAAGTATATTAACATAGAAAAGAAACCACATTGCAAGCATTGCAGCACTTAAGGATAACACAGTCCATTTTAATTCCTTAATCAGTGACTTCTTTCTCATCTTCATATTATGGCGTCACATTCTCCTTTATCAGTCCATTCCAAAAATCAGACATGTAGTCCTTATTTTTATATAGATATTCTTTATTGATTTCCAGATAACTTATCTCACTAAGAGGAACCTCATTTGCATCCGGTACATCGACTCTTGCAGACCAAGTACCCATAGTCATGAATGGCTTTATGCCCTCTCCCGTTCCATCGGTTTCTCCGAGCAGATAACGCACAAACAGTTTTGCAGTGTTGACATTCGGGGAACCTGCTGCAATCGTAACGCTGTTTGGCGTATAGACCGTAGAAAAAGGATTCAGTCGATAGATTGGTGAAAAATGATACCCCAATTCCTGATACCTCATCTTGGAAGAAATCATAATACCTATCCAATAATCATCGCTGCCCACTCCTCCAATTCCTTCAAGTACCTCGTCACTTGAATTTGTAAACACAATATTTTTAGCAGCCTGTTCCCAGAATACCTCTCCTGCAGTTTTTCCTTCCGGCACATCCAGAGCTTTGCCTGCATACTCTTCATACGCTTTTGCAATTCTCTCCGGTTCTCCAAGCACTGCGGAACAAAATCCATAAGTGGAAAAGGAGCTTAGCGGATTTGCCATAATGATTTTTCCCTTATATTTCTCCTCTGTCAGTTCCCAGATATTCTGTATGGGCTTATCGTCAAAGACACTTTCATTATAGAAAAACATTAGTGCTTCTCCGGCAAAAACCAGTTCCTTGTCTGCATGGCCTTTTTTCATCATGGGTACGATGTCCCAGGGAATATAGGGGTACAAAATGCCCGGTTCTAGCAACTCTCGGTTCAGGCTTCCATTACAATCACTACAAATAACCAAATCACAGGCATAGTTTTCTTTTTCGTAATTATCTTGAAGCATATTTACAATATCTTCTCCCCTTACGTCCTTTATTTCTACCGTAAGTCCCGGATATTCCCTTTCAAAGCTTTCCTTTACTTCAAAAGCTCTTGATGACACAGAATAGATTACAAGCGTATCCTCCAAAAGAGCTGCTTCATAAAGTTCCTCTTTTGTTAAAGCATCCGAAAGATTTGCTGCTTCTAACCACTGCTCCATCTCATGTTTTCTGACAGACGCACTATCCTGATTGGAACAGCCTGATAAAGATAAGAATATACACAGAAAAAGCATCAACATTAACTTATGATATATCTCTTTATTCCTCATTGAATAGCCCAACCTTTCATTTCACCCGGTTTACCTCGTTTAAAAAATTTTCCCATATCTCATTTGAAAAAATATCTTCTGCTCCAAAAATGAATTGCCTTATTCTTGTATCGGCATCCATCTGTTCATCCATCCTATCAGACACATAATCAAGCCATTCCAAGCTTTGGAATACTTCTCTTCTTTCAAAATAATAGTTTTCATATGAACGAACTGCTCTTGCATCCAGATATTCCACCAGTGAATTATCTCCATTCCATGTAACCCCATTTGCATATTTCTCCGCTAGTACCAAAGGCCCTGCACCTGCGAAATTTTTGTTCTGTACCCTGTCATTCAAATATTGAAGGGTTGTAATTAATGCTTTGCTTCCATAGGTTGATAAATCTCCGCTTTCAGAAAACTTCCAGTCAATCCCCTCTTCTCCAAAGGACGCAATAAAGGATGCCTCTCTTGATAACATCAAATCCATAATTTCAAAGGCTTCTTTGGCATGAGCACTGTTTGCAGGAATGTATCCGCCTATGCTTGGACTATAGTCGGAATAAATCGCATTGCGTTCTCCATTAATACCAAGCAGCGGTGGTATTTGAATAAATCTTGCCAATATGTCCGGGCAGTTCGGATATATAATGTCTGCAATACTCTGACTGGTGAATGCTCCGACATAATCCCCCTGTGAATTCACCAGCTCCATAAGCTGTCTTTGGGAATAGAAATTACATTCATCTGTCAATAATCCCTGTGAATACATATCTGCACAGGTCTTCAAACCTTCCTTGAAATCAGGTTCGTTAAGTATACTTGCAAGGTATCCGCTTTCATCCACATACATTCGATTATGTAAAGGGTCATTATAGATATAGGCATTCAGAATGAAATTATAACTCTGCGTTGCATAGGAAGACTCACAGCTAATCAATGGCAGTTCATCTGCCAGACCATTCCCATTTGGATCACCGTCACGAAATGCAGTTAAGACCATTTCCAATTCCTCTACCGTTTCCGGCACCTTTAGTCCCAGTGCCTTTAACCACCCCATGTTAATCCACATAACCTGCATATTCTGACTTTTTCTTGTCGTTTCCATGTTCGGCATATAATAGATTCCGCCCTGACTGCTAAGCTTGTCTCTCCCGGAAATGAAATCAAACTGCTTAAGTAAAGCAGAGAAATTACTATCCTCTGTCAATAATTCTGTCATATCATAAATCAAGCCATCCTCTACATAGGTTTGAAATTCTTCCATAGCAAGGAGGCTCTCTTTCTCCGGAAGAAAGACTGCATCTATCTTTCCTGTATCAGATGTGAGCATTGCATACAAGTATTCCTTTTTGTATCCTTCCAATATGTATTCAAACTGGATATCGTATCCGGTTTGCTCTTCAAGCCAATTTGTATAATAATTTGTACTAAAGTTCTTTACATTATCATCCTGGGATACCGCTATCGTAACTACTGTTTTTCTCCCCTCCTGTCTCTGTCGGGTAATAAAAACATAGAAAATGGTTGCCATGACTGCGCAGACAACAAGCATACATATAAACGTGTTCTTTATTAACCGCTTCATGGCATCTCCTGTCAAATAAGCATTTTCTATTTACCGGTACTAGGCCACATGTGCTCCGCCAGATACTGACTAGGTGCCATTCCGTAGTGCCCCTTAAACACCTTGTTAAAATAAAAGTAATCCATATAGCCACACTCATTCGCTATTTTCTTTAAGCTGTAATCACTCTTCTCTATCAGATTTACAGCGTAATCCATTCGCACCTGTGTTACAAAACAGGTCAATGTTGTGTTCAAATTCTTCGCAAAAAGGGTACATATATATCCTGCACTAAGTCCAAATTTCTTTCCCAACTGCTCTAACGTAAACTTTTCGTTAAAATGGGTGCGAACATATTCAACTAACGATGCAAATGCCGGATTGTTTATTTCTTCAGAATCCATTACCTGCGGTGGGTACTTCTTAGATAATTTCATCGCCAATTTTTCCAATACCAGCTGTACCTCCGGAACCTGCAATGGCTTTAGCAGATAATCAAAACCCTCTTGCTGAAAGAAGGTTCTTGCATCCTCGAAAGTCCCATAGGCACTGAGCATGACAAACTCTGTATCCAACCCGCTTTCTCTGACTGTCTTTATGAAAGCATGTCCATCCAAATAAGGCATTCTCAAATCAGAAAATACCACATCCGGTTTAAGCTCCAGCACTCTTTCAACCGCCTTCTTAGAATTAGTTTCCGTCCCAATAACTTCAAAGCCATTATCCATCCATGGAACACTGGCTGCTATCTCCTTTAATATCAGTTCTTCATCGTCTACCAAAAACACTTTAAACATATAGTCCTCCAATCATTTCTTCATAAGAATTGCAATTATTATTCTATATAAGATTTCATCACATCAACATAGATTGGATTGTGTTTTATTGGTAATATCTTCACATTCATCCACTGCGTTTTTTCTGAAGACATTTTAACCTCTCCACTTACCACTTAACGCCAAAAGGACATTTTCCTTATCCTTGTCTTTTTCGTCCCGGCTGAGTTCATTATATGGTACCAGTGATGGATGGGTTCTGCAGCTCCAATCCTTTACGGCACCATACTTCCAGTTATACATGTAATAAAAACGGCACCAGCGAATATGTTCCAGTTCTGTCAAGGCTTCCAGTTCAGCCCCTTCTTCCTTCAATCTCCTTATGACGTCAAAATAACCTGCAGCAGCCATATTCGATCGTCTTTGGAATGTACTTAAGCCCTCCCATGAAGGCAGTCCCGGGTACTTAGTGCTATAATGCTTATGGATTAGCTTTGCAGTTTGGGTCAAAGACTCTTTAATAATCACTTCACGAGTCAAAAGCTCTTCTTCCAGGCCAAAGCATATTACACTATCACTACTCAAAAAGGATTTTGTGCTCTCTTCCTGTCTTGCATACATATGGATATTTACATTGGGAACCATGTCGAGCAATATGGATGCGTTAACCATATTACTATTGATGTCTCCGCACAAAATGACCCTGTCCATGGTTCCAAGAAGATCAAGCTCATCCTTCCAGTCAGTTGTATATGTATAAAGGAAATCTCCTGTCATATCAAGCATTTCGTTTGTCCTGAGATGAAGCTTTTCAAAACGTCTCTCAGGTTCCCAGACGTGATATTCAATCTGTTGGTTAATTGAAAGAATATTAACTAATAAGCCCTGTTCCAGCAAAGCGTCGCATAAAGCAGCATCACCGATCAGTGCAATTTTTTCACCATTCTTTGCACAGAACTTATCCCAGTAAAGCATGCTGCAGTTTTCTTCCATGGAAAATGCAGTCATATTGCTATTCTGTACGGCCATTCCACTAATATCCTTTACACGGACATGGAACATACAGGGGGCATTGGAAAATCCCTTCCCTGCCGCACTCTCTTTGATAAAAAACTTACTTTCACGGTTAAAAAACTCCATGACCTTTTCATAGTCATCAAGCATTAGTATGTGATGCTTTGATGGAACAGGCTTCTCGAGATTGCCCCGTATGCCTGAACTTCCGAGATTCTTCAGCATAAGCTCTGCGTCCTCTCCCTCACCATATACCGAACAGCTATCCTTTCTGATGGCTCGAATTCTGCTTTTCCCTGCTGCCAGGATATTCTTGAAAATCAATAATATAGCGCTCGCTGTCACAAGGGGAGCTGTCCACCTAGCAAATTCAATCAGGCCATTGATTTCACCTACATCAGTATTCAACCCATAAAGTCGAACTGCATAGTAGGCTGCCCACGACCAACTGACCCCCTCAAGATTGATGAACCCGATAAAACCTATGATAAAAGGTACCGCAGTCAGTAATCCCTTTATACATGTCAACCACTTATTCCTGTTCCTCATAAATTTACATCTCCTATCATCGAAAAAGCCTCACATTTAATTATTGTTATAATCATGATCTTCCAAAAAGCTTTCAATATAGTCCAGGACTTCTTTGAGATTTCTTATATCTTCTTCACTATCACATTTCTCGAGGCAAAACTCGGCAAGGCTATATGCTCCTTTATAGGTAAGAAGCTTGGTTTCATCATTCATGTAAGTGGAGCAACGAATCATATTAATTTGATTATCTAGTCTGCATAAGACCACAAGAAATGTTGGGATCATATTGAAGCATTCCTCTGAACTTCTTAGTGTATCAAAGCATTCCTTCAGCCAAGACCCGGCAGCACAGTTTTCACGCAGCGTCCGCTCTACTTGGTACAGAACCTTAAAATACTCCTTTTTATCTTGAGGCATATCAATAACAGCAGCATACCATGCAGGATAACAATTATATTCTAATCTGCGTGCAAGAGGAATAACATTTGCTAAAAAAACTGCGTCTGTGGTGGATAATTCCCCGGAAACTATATAACCCAAAAGCTGCTTACGATATTCATTTGGACTTTGCATCCAGTAGATACAGCCTTGTCTTACTCTGGCAGAAGTGATGTATATTCGTTCGTCCGCTTTTATATTGAAAAATGGCCGCATGTATTTGATAAGCCGGCTCATATCCAGTTTTGAAAAGGATACTTCATAACGTTGGCCTATTTTCTCTAAATCCTCTTCACGCAGTCCTCCGCTGGATAACGCAATCATCGGCAGAAAAAGAGATCTCAAATCAGGAGAAATACGCTCACATGCTTCAAACATTACGCGCATTGCCACACCTTGTATTGTATCCTTATTATCTATAATGTTTAGCATAAATTGATTGATAGCAGCCATATCGCCACCTAATTTATCAATTTGCGCGAAATCATCACTATCCATCATCATCAACCGCTGTGCCAAAAGAGCATAGTAAAGCGGTTCTCTCATGGCATGGCGGTTAATCATTTCATCCAGGCTTACAGTGGTATCACTTTTGCCTGGGAAGTTAGTTATTGCATCCCTAAAATCTTCTACAATTTCTGCATCCGGAGCGACTACAGCCTTTATAACCACATCTGAGAGTTCCTTGCGATTGGCGCGTGCAATCCCTTTGACAATCTCAACAGCATCCTCCAGCGTCGGGTTACTGATCTGTTCATGTATTGCATGTTCCTCAAAGGGTAAAATATCAGGCAAGCAGTAGCAATTACCTGATTGAAAGCCGTACTCAAGGTCATCTTTATCATATATGTCGCCCGATAACACTATTGTCACACCATCCGGGATTTCATCAGGTAAAAACCTCAATTCGGACCACACATAGTTATTGTTAGCTTTTTCCAGTCCGTCAATAAATATTGTCAGCGGAACGGTCTCCTTCCGGCCGTAGTCATAAACTAGCCGGGAAAAAGCATCCCACCAACTATTAAAGTCTGAATACATAGATTTCGGAAAGTCAGAGCCGTAGTCATTGTGCTCTTGTTTCAGTAAGGTTTCCATAGAGTAGACAAGCTGCGCCAAAATGTCTGTTGGTTCTTCAGAACGCTGCATTCCACAAATAATAAAGATGATGTTTTGTCCGGCTTTTTCAAAGTCTTTCGCAATCCGGCTGAATATGGCCGTTTTCCCGGATGTACCTGATAAAATGAACAGCTTTGTTTTATTATCTGAAATTGTTTCTTTATATTTTCTTAAAAGTGCACCACGGCCACCGAATCGGCGGCATTCCTCTTCCAATGCCAAACGTGACTCATCCAGTGCTTCCTGCTGCCAGTCACGTTTTTTAGCATTACCCCATTCTTTAATAAACAGCTCTTTAATATCTTCGCACAGTAGTTCTGCAAGATTATTGAGTCCCGTCACGCCGTTGTCCCATTCAGCCTTATAATGCCGGATCTGGTCAGGAAACATGTCAGATATCTTCTGTTTGAGCAAAGCCAGCCGCTTCGCGCAGGTTTCGCTTTCAGCACAGAAGACTGAGCGCTGCTCTTCGGTCATTTCATTTGACGGAAGCGGCTGCCTGAAATAAAACAGGCAGCGCTTAGCCGATTGTGAGTTTCTTAACGCACCATATTCAATTTCAAGCGCAGTAACGCTTTTGGAATATTCATCCAGTGTGTAGTCCTTTTCATAAGCGGCTTCTTTTAGATATTGCTCTTCGGGAATCCAGCCGTAACGCTCTCCGATAAACACCAGCATATACGGCTTGCAATTGTCAATTTCATCTAAACAGACGCTCAAAACCTTATGTGCACCCTGCTGACTATCAAGGCTGTCTGTATTTACGCCCCAGCGCAGATCGGTAAAGGATATGCTTTGACCATATTTGCGAACAAATTCGTTTATCTCAGGTATTACTACCATATGCAGCAGATCCCGCTCTGTCTGCATGTCTCGAAATGTGCTTGATACAAAAATAGATTTCATATTACCACCGTAGTCCTGTCAGTAGTTATGCAGATGTCACTTGGTTAATTATACCACATTTCGTCATTTTGCGAGTTTTTCTGCAAAAACTTTTGACTTTTCCACAGTTTTTCTTCAAATTCCAAGCAGTTGCCGTTTTTTTGCGTCGAAATCCTGCTGAGAAATGATTCCATCTTCCATGAGCGCCTTACATTTTTTGATTTCCTCAATGGCGTCAACAGGAGGCGCAATAAAGATAGGTATCCACCTGATTTACCGCACTCTTTTGTACATAGAGCACCTCATTTCGTGCTTTGCATATCAGCCTTGGCTGACTGCTCCTCCAGATACTCTCTTTGCCGGAAGCCTAAAGTCCCGGCAAATTTCATCCTTTGCAGCATATACAAGCGGCACCAAAACAGCATTTGGGCAGATACCTTCTGCGTCAGCTGCTTCAGAGCCGACAAGAATACCGGCAATAGCAGTTCCATGTCCGATTTTGTCTTCAGTTCCGTCTTGCGGTCGTATGTAGTTATAGCCCTCAATAA
>JAEYRF010000041.1 GCA_023409615.1 Bacillota bacterium
TTTATGATACCGAGATCGTTTCAGACTATGAATTATACTTAGACGACTCTATGCCGGTCTTGATTTTCGGAACGCCCGTCATGGAGGTGACCGGCGAGTTTTTAACGGAGAAATTAGGAGACCCCACCCGCTTCAGTGAAAATGATGACAGTCTGGAGGTTACCTTCGGTGAATCTACGCTTGATGCCAATAAGCAGTCTCTGAGCTATTTGGACTATACTAAGTCCAGCAGTACGTTTAGGTTGGAATTAAAAGACTGGGATTACTATACTTCTTTAAATAATTAAAAATGGCGTACGGAGGTAACCAGGTAAGCTGGTGTCGTTCGCAAAAATGGAGACCGCGAAAAATTTTGTGTAAAAGATGAATAAGGCGCATCCTTTTGATCAAAAATGGAAGCAAATCCAAACAAGACTGAAAGGATGTTATTTATGATGGCAGTACCGGCAGAGCTGATGAAGGAATACGTGGACAGCCAGGAGTTCAGGAGTACGGCGGATATCATGCAAGCCATGAAAGAGATGTTCCGCGACGCTCTGCAGCAGGTCATGGAAAGTGAGCTTGAGACAGAGCTTGGCTACGAAAAAAGTCAGCGGGCGGCGGATTCCGCTGTCGAAAATGAAGGAAGGAATTACCGGAACGGATACTCGAAAAAGACGCTTAAAACACAGCTTGGCGAAGTTGAAATCAAAGTTCCCCGGGACCGTAATGGGAGCTTTGAACCGCAGATCATCGGCAAGTATGACCGGAACGCCGACGGTATGGAAGAAAAGATCATCGGGCTGTACGCCTGCGGAATGAGCCAGCGAGATATCGCTGAGCAGATAAAGGGCCTGTATGATGTTGAGATTTCTCCCGAATTGGTGAGCAAGATCAGCGAAAAGATCATGCCCGAGGTTACGGCCTGGCAGAACAGGCCGCTGGAAAAAGTGTATCCCTTTATCTTTATGGACGCGATCCAATACAAGGTCAAGGAGAATCACCAGTATGTCACCAAGGCCGCCTATGTGGTGCTCGGCATCACGACGGATGGCAACAAGGATATCCTGGGCGTGTGGATCGGCGAGCATGAGAGCAGCAAATTCTGGCTTTCTGTGCTGAATGATCTAAAATCCAGGGGAATCACGGAGGTCTATCTGTTCTGCGTGGACGGGCTTAAGGGGTTTGTTGAAGCTATTGGGGCCGTCTATCCCAAGGCCAACGTCCAGCGCTGTATTATTCATCAGATACGAAGCTCCACCCGCTATGTCAGCTATAAAGACATCAAGGCGCTCATGGCCGATCTGAAGCTGGTGTACCGGGCTGTTACCGAGGATGAAGCGCTGGGAAAGCTACTGGCATTCAAGGAAAAATGGGGCAGGCTGTATCCGTCCTGCGTGAAAAGCTGGGAAGAAAACTGGGATATCCTGAGTACGTTTTTCGCATACCCAGCCGAGGTGCGGAGGATAATATACACGACGAATATCATCGAAGGGCTGAACCGCCAGTTCCGACAGATCACGAAGAACAAACCGAGCTTTACGAGCGACGACTCACTGCGTAAAATGCTCTACCTGGCCAGCAAAAAGATCGTCGAACACTGGACTTCCAGATGTCGAAACTGGGATGTGGTGTTTTCTCAGCTGGATCTGATGTTTGCAGGTCAGGAAGGTGCCTGATCGGCCTTGAAATAGCATTCCGCAGACACGGCGCCGGCATTCACGCCAAAGCGCGCATACCGCCGCCGTGGCCGCGGACAACAGGTGTTAAGGCCAAATACCCAGGCCCTGATTTGAAGGGCAAATACAAAATATTAGCTTCCGTTCTTGACCATGCGATTTTCAATTTACACAAAATTTTCCGGCGTGCCCAAAAATGATATTGATATAATCTTTTGAATTGTGCCTCCAAAGACTTGGTCGGTTTAGAATTGACTCGAATTTTATAATCCATCCGAAGTATCTATTCTTATAAAACACTTCTTTTGATAGCAATAGCTAGGAAACGTTATTGTTTCCTAGCTATTACGGAACTATTATGCGTACACGATTTCTTGATAAACGATTTCTTCGGCACGAACTTTAATATTATTCATAGCGCCAACCCATGCCATTTGGTCGCAAGATTTCAGTTCTTCGGTAACTCTTTCGGCCTTTGCCATCTGCTTTGCCAGAAGCTCGACATGCTCTCGCGCTTCGTTATCAATTTCGGCTAGATACGGAAGAAGTTTGCCCGATAAGCAAAGGCTATTATAAAGTATGGGCTTGTGTTCCTTCAGAAATGTCCGACGCAGAGAACCGTATTTGCCAATAGAGTATTGTTTTTCATCTCCAACGATTAAATCCGGAATAAGATAATCTCCCTCTTGATGATATGTAAGCTCCATGATCAATTTGTCCTTTCTGCTTTAATTGTGGTATGGATTTACCTCTGATTTTTGACCAGAATTTTGACCGGAACCACAAAAGTACAAGCTGTCACGAGCCACTACACAATAGACAAAGGCCATCAAAATGTTCTCGAAAATGGTCTATTTTGTCCATTTATGCGCAGTTTTTCTATTATATTTGGAAACTCGGTCTATGGTATTCATTGTGAAGATTTCATTAAATGGCAGAATCTCGCATTCATACAGATCATCTTCTTCAAATCCCGTATCCTCAGAGTTTCTAAGACATATCATTAAGATCTCAAGCGCAGTCATATGAATCTGATGTACTGCAGAAGAACACTTCAGGTCAATGTTGTTAAGAAGAGCTTCGATAGTTTCCTTAACATTAGACTTTAGCCCGGATTTGAGGAACAGGTTCAGTTTGCTATACAGTTTTGCCGTATCAGTTTTGATTTCACTACTGTTGAAATGAACCTGGCTATATATAATTACCGCACTATTGCCAACTGCTAAACGGTAATCCAGAGCGTCAAGGGCTTCCTTGTATGAAATATAGATTTCATGCGGGTTCCTTCTAATGTTGCCGAGCCCTATTCCTGCAGAGTAATTGAGATCCAGTGTAATACGATCTTTTAAAAGTTCGCATTTTTCATACAAGTCTAAGTTCTCATCATTATTCAGTATAATAATCCTGTTAGCCGAGTCAAAGAAAATCTGTGTATAACGGTTATCAGCGAAAATATGCCTGACCAGATTCATGACTTTTATACTTTTCATATACAGCAATTCTTCATTTTCGATATTTATATGGTTTATCTCAAGCGCTGCCACCTGAAAACACTTATATTTGAACTGGATACCTAGGAAAGAAAGCTTTTCTTCTAACGTTTTTTCATCAATCTCGCCTTTGAGAAGCTCATATAAAAAACGCTCTTTTAAATACGGTAAATTGTCATAGAGCTGTTTTCTCAGGTGATCATATTCGTTCTGATCCTCTTTTTCACGCTCAATGATTGACTTAAGGTTGGACGCTGTTTTAAATACATCCTCGTCGTCTATTGGCTTCACAAGAAAATCCGCCACTCCGAGCTTGATACTTTTTTGAGCATGGTCGAAACTGTCGAATCCCGTAAGGACAACGAATTTAGTATGGGGGTACCTTTTTGCAGCAATTCCGATAAATTGTATACCGTCGACCACCGGCATATTGATATCGGTAAAAACAATCTCCGGTGTATATTTTTCAAGAAGCTGGAGCGCTTCATCTGAGTTTGATGCATCACCGACAATTTCCATATTTAAGTTTCCCCAGTTAATGCAGTTTTTTAGTAAATTTCGCTCCAACCTTTCATCATCAACGATTATAACTTTAATGGTATTAGTCATGTTCCTCATTCTCCTTTTTCCTGGGTATGCTAATTGTGACAGTTGTGCCCCGACCTTTTTCGCTCACTATGTCGAACACATTTGGATTATTGTAGTAAATCCGGAGCCTTTCTATTGTGGCTTTCAACCCTACACCCAAGGAGCGTCCTTCTTTGATAGCTCTGACGGTTTCTTTGTCCATACCAATGCCGTCATCCGAGACCTTAAGTACAATCTCATCTCCTGTGAAACAGGCTTCTATCGTTATTGTGCCGTTACCGGACATTGGCCTGATACCGTGGTTGAAGGCATTTTCCACAAGAGGCTGCAGAGTGAGTCTCGGAATAGTATAGTTAAATGTCCTCTCGTCATAATTCTTATGGAAGATAAATTTATCGTCGAACCTGATCTTTTGAATCTTTAAATACTGTTCAACGATCTCCAGTTCATGCTTTACCGATATTTCTTCATTCCCTTTATTTAAAAAGCCTTTATAGAACTTTCCAAGCGCCTTAACAACCTCGTATACTTCTCTATTGTTTCCCGACAAGGCAAGGGAACTGATTGCGTCAAAGGAATTGTATAAAAAATGCGGCTTTATCTGAGACTGGAGAATTTCAAGCTCCCTTTTTCGCTTTTCTTTATTCTCCTTGACAATTTTTTCAAATAGTCGCTGAATTTCTCGGATTATCATATTGTAAACATCTTTCAGCTTACCTATCTCGTCATTCCCGGTTTCGAACAGGGCTTCCTTGAACTCGCCTTTTTCGACCGCGGACATCGCTGAGGCTAGTTTATGAATTGGCTTTGTGATCATCAGTGAGACAAAAACCATCCCCAAAATAAACAAGACACCACTGATCACAAGCGCAATAAATATTGCAATATTATATGTATACGATTGCTTCTTCAATTCATTGAATGGAGTGATGCTGGTAATTTTCCAGCCATAATTGTTATGGGTATTGGATAAAATATAGTCACTTCTATCAATTTTAATGATCTGTGATCTATCTGACTTTTCATCGGGAATATTGTAGAATTCCATATTTTCCGGGCGAATGAAAACATTGCCCAAATCGTCACTTAAGATAAATTTTGTATTATACTTGCTGTTGCCATTATAGAGGGCTTTATTTATATAGTCTACAGAAACGTTAATAATAAGATAACCAATTGGTCTCTGGCTGTCGAGTCCGTTGACCACTCTCATTAATGATATATAATCACCGCTTTCGCTTCCGAAAGTGGATCCTCCATTAACGGAAATGAAGTAGCCCCCGTTTAATTTTACCAGACGATCATACCACTTTTGCTTTTTTATGCTTTCCAGGCTTATATCCTTTTGAGTTGCATTTTCAATATAGTATTTGTTCCCGTTCAAATCAAAGATGTAGATAGAAGAAATCATACTGTTAAAGTTGATAAACTCAGCAAGGTAATTTGAAATCAACATTTGGTTATTAAAGTCTGTTTTCCCGCTATTAAGTGTATCCTGTAACGCTCTATTAGAAATGAGTATTTTAGACTCAGCCGAAATTGTTGAATCAATCGGGTATAATTTCAATTTTATTATAGATACAGTAGACAATCTGCAATTGCAACTATTTCAATATTTATGTATATGAATTCATGGAATGAGCTAATGTTTGCAAACACCTTCATAAACAGCGACCATTTGAAGACGCTAACTGTAGGGATCTTTTCCATGGTCAACGAAAATTCCACCGAATGGGGCCCAATCGGTGCGGGACTGGTAATTGCGACACTGCCAACCATTATCATGTATATCGCACTCAGTGACCAGGTCCAGAAAAGTTTGATTATGGGAGCAGTTAAAGGTTAAACTATTAGCATTCTGATTGGAGGAGATTACAATGAAAAGCACAATTAAAATTAACACAGCTGTGTATAAATCAAAAATTGACAGGAATATTTATGGCCATTTTGCCGAACACCTTGGACGGTGTATTTATGAAGGGATTTGGGTTGGAGAAGACTCAAAAATTCCTAATACCAGGGGCATGCGTAATGATGTCATTGAAGCTTTAAAACAAATGAAAATTCCTTTATTAAGGTGGCCGGGGGGATGTTTCGCTGATGAATATCACTGGAAAGACGGCATAGGCCCTAAAGAAAATCGGCCTAGAATGATTAATACGCATTGGGGCGGTGTTGTCGAGAACAATCATTTTGGAACCCACGAGTTTATGGATTTATGTGATCTGCTTGAAACTGAGCCGTATATTTGCGGTAATGTGGGCAGCGGTACAGTTCACGAGATGCAGCAATGGGTTGAATACCTCACCTTTGATGGTGAATCTCCCATGGCTGATTTAAGGAAAGCTAACGGAAGAGAAAAACCATGGGATATGAAGTATTTCGGTGTAGGAAATGAGAACTGGGGCTGCGGCGGCAGGATGCGTGCAGAATTTTACGCCGATCTTTACAGACAGTACAGCCTATATGTCAGAAATTACGGGGATAACCGCATTTATAAAATTGCAGCAGGTCCAAGGGGTGACAACTATCATTGGACAGAGGTGATGATGAGAGAAGCCGGCTATTTTATGGATGGGCTTGCACTGCATTACTATACCAGGGTCAGAGATCATAGCATAGTTTTAGAGAATCCTGACGGCAACAAGATCTATCTAAGCAAGCCAAACCCCGTTCGCGGCTCAGCTGTAGACTTTGATGAAGATGAATGGTTTGCAATAATGAAAGCAGCTTATTTCACACAGGAGCTGGTTGAAAAGCATTCTGCAATTATGGATAAGTATGATCCGGATAAGAAAGTATCTTTGATCATTGACGAGTGGGGTACATGGTTTGATGTCGAACCCGGTACAAACCCGGGATTCCTCTACCAGCAAAATACTATGAGGGATGCAGTCTCTGCAGCTATCAGCCTTCATATATTCAATAATCACAGCGACAGAGTGAGAATGGCCAATATCGCGCAGACTGTAAACGTATTGCAGGCTGTTATTCTGACGGAAGGTGAAAGAATGATATTGACCCCTACGTATCATATTTTCGAGATGTTTAAAGTTCATCAGGATGCCATGCTGCTGGATTCAACTATTGAAAAGGGTGAATACGAGTATGTTGGTGAAATTATTCCTCAGATCAGCTCGACTGCCTCAAAAGATAAGGATGGGAAAGTACATGTAAGTATTTGCAATGCAGATCCGAAAAAAGGTGCTCATATCCAATGTGAGCTGGAAGGCATGAAGGGATGCAAGGTATCCGGAAGAATTCTGACGGCGGAAGCTATGTATACGCACAATACATTTGAGATGCCTAACAATGTATGCCCCATAGAATTTAAAGCAATAAAGGCAGAAGAAAACGGATTTAGCGCTGAACTTCCTCCTATGTCAGTGGTTGTATTGGAAGTAGAATGATCCTGGGGGACTGTGACATTGTTCAGTTTTCAAATTATATATAAGGAGATTTTTTATGGCAAAGAATTTTCATATTTCTGTCAGTGGATGCGATACGTGGGCAGGATCATTAGAAAGGCCTTTCAGGACCATTCAACGGGCTGCGGATTTGGCAAAAGCAGGTGACACTGTTACTGTTCATGAAGGTGTTTACCGTGAGCATGTAAATCCCCAAAATGGGGGATTAAGCGACAGCGAGCGGATTATATATCAAGCTGCGTCCGGAGAAAAGGTTGTAATCTCAGGCGCAGAGGAAATTACCGATTGGAAAAAGGTAAAGGGAAGCGTTTACAAGACAGTTATTCACAACTCCTTCTTTTCCGGCTTTAATCCTTATGCAGAAATTGTCTGGGGGGACTGGTTTAGAAGCCGTGATAGGTTATTTCACCTTGGAGAAGTGTATATAAACGGAAAATCGATGTTTGAAGCCGCAACCCTCGAGGATGTAATGAATCCCGTACCATTCAAAGATGCAAGAGAGACGCAATGGTCTTTGCACTCATGGTACTGTGAAACAGATGATGAAAATACAACCATCTATGCAAATTTTGGTGAGTTTGATCCTTCTGGAAATACAATCGAGATCAATGCGCGCAAGTTCTGTTTCTGGCCCGAAAAGACCGGAATAAACTATATCACGGTTCGCGGCTTCCATTTGACTATGGCAGCTCCTAACTGGGCCCCTCCTACCGCGCTTCAGGAAGGATTAATCGGCCCCCATTGGAGCAAAGGCTGGATTATTGAGAATAATGAAATCAGCAATGCCAAGAACTCCGGTATAAGTCTCGGCAAAGAAATCACCACCGGCCATAATGAATGGACGCTTGTTGGTACAAAACAGGGAGCCCAGCGTGAAAGGGATGTAATTTTCAATGCGATACACATTGGCTGGAGTAAAGAGAATATCGGCTCTCACATTATACGCGGCAATGTAATCCATGACTGCGAGCAGACAGGTATTTGCGGACATTTGGGAGAAGTATTCAGCCAGATTTACAACAACCACATTTACAATATCCACCATAAGAGAATGTTTAATGGCGCCGAAGTTGCAGGAATCAAACTGCATGCTTCTATTGACTGCCAGATTTATAACAACCATATTCACAACTGCGACCGCGGTATGTGGATGGACTGGCAAGCGCAGGGTACGCGTCTTTCAGGAAACCTGTTATATGATAACGACACTGAAGATCTATTTGTGGAAGTGAGCCATGGGCCTTATGTGGTTGACAACAACGTCATGCTTTCCATGAAGAATGTCCTGGATTTATCGCAGGGAGGCGCTTATATCAATAATCTGTTCTGTGGTTTTATATCGTGGGCTAGAGTTCCAAATCGTTTTACGCCTTACCACTATGCTCATGAAACCGGTGTTCATGGCCTGATGACTATTCTCGGAGGTGACAACAGGTATTATAACAATATCTTTACCGGCACTCAGCCTGAGAATGCGGAGAAAGAAAAGGTAATCGATGCAGCCAGCTGGGTTCATCCGGGATTAAGGATCCGGGAAGACGGCAGCATTCCCAAGGGGCTTGTGATCTATGATGAATGCCCGACCGGCAGTGAAAACTGGTATAAGAATCTAGTGACCGTAGACGAATTTGCGAATGCGCGCCTTCCTATGTACTGCGGCTCCAATCTTTACTTTGGCGATGCATTACCCTATAAAGAAGAGACAGATTCTCTGGCATATCAGGATATGAAACCTCAGGTTAATGTTGTAATAGAAGATGGAGGCGTTTATTTAACTTTCAATTTTGACGATAAACCGGCGCAAGTCAATACTGTTACTGTTACCACAGATTTCCTCGGCATTGCCTTTGAGCCGGAACTGCCTTTTGAGAATCCGGACAGCACACCTTTGTGTATAGAAAAAGATTTCTTTGGGAATCAACGCCCTGCAGGAAGGATGACACCAGGACCTTTCGAAGGAATTGGAAGCGGTCCTCAAAGAATTAAAATTGCAGATACCCTGGGTGGCAGAACTTGACCTGCTAATATTGCAGTGTTATAATCAGGACAAATGAATAGCTTGTGTATTTGCACATTGTGTGCTGGCATCGTAAGGATGCCAAGGGAACGCGGATGAAATTTCCGGACTATCCCAGTAACCGTGAAGCTGACGAAATGGTATGATGTCACTGTTTTTTAACGGGAAGACGCCAGAGTAGAGTGAAGCTAAGTCGGGAGACCTGTTTACACGTTTATACTCCTGGGGTTGAGATCTGCAAGCAAGTCTGTATTTTGCTTTCTGAGTTGCCCCTCAATCTTGGGGGAGCAACTTTTTTTGTGCTCCTCTCAAACTATTCATTAACATTTTGAAAGGGGTACCTACAATGAATGTAATTTTACCTAAACACACAAAACGGACGGACTTAAGAATCTGCACTAAACAACACAAAGGACACAACAAGTACATAGCCATACTGGTTGTCGTGCTACTAATGGCCACACTTTTCAGCGGATGTGCACAGTCGGTGGGCAGTAATGCTGACGATGCAGCCGGGAATACCAAAGCAGGTGAATCTTCAGACGATGAGCTCAACGAAGCTGAAACCACAGGAGCTGAATCCTCAGCCACAGTATCCGCAGCAGCAGGACCTGTATCGGGAGAAACTGACTCCGGAAAATCAGCAGCCGGGACTGAGACTACTGTAATTAATGTCACAGATATGATGGGGCGTGAGATTACATTGGACAAGCCTGCCGAGAGGATTGTTGCACTGGCGGCCTCAGACTGTGAGATCCTGTACGCTATCGGTGCGGGAGAGACTCTTGTCGGGCGCGGAGAATACTGTGACTATCCGGCAGAGGTCTTAGATGTGCCAAGCGTGCAATCCGGCTCTGAGACCAATGTAGAGCAGATTATAGCACTTGAGCCACAGGTTGTTGTCATGAGCATCATGGCGCAGAGCAAGGATCAGGTTGGGATACTTGAGGCTGCCGGCATCAAGGTCGTTGCTGTCAATGCGCAGGATATCGAAGGTGTCTATACCGCAATTGGTCTCATTGGTACAATCACAGGCAGAGATCTTGGAGCGGCAAGTGTAGTCAATGATATGAGGGCTGCCTTTGCCGAACTATCAGGAAAAGTCGTGGGTGATGGTACTCAGACTATATATTTTGAGGTTTCTCCGCTGGAGTATGGGCTCTGGACTGCCGGAAGCGGCACCTTCATGAACGAACTTGCTGTCATGCTTGGCCTGACCAATGCATTTGAAGATGTTCAGGGATGGGGTGAGATCTCGCAGGAACAAGTAATTGAGCGTAATCCCGACTATATCGTGACTATAGCAATGTACTTTGGCGAAGGTCCGAAGCCCGTAGACGAGATCATGGGACGTGAAGGCTGGCAAAAGATGAAGGCAGTTTCAGGCAATAGAGTTTATAGTGTTAATTCCGATGAAATTTCACGGCCCGGCCCGCGTCTTGCAGATGCACTAGCCACTATGTACAATTTTATTTATGTAGATAAAACCGCAGAACCTGCCGCATAGACAAGGGAGCAATGATGAAGGACAACACAGAAAGCTTCAAACCCTATGAACACATATTTTTCGTCATGGTGATGCTTGCCGTGCTCATATTATGCGTGTGTGCAGGAAGTGTTAGTATTGTACCGAAGGATACAATTACCGCAATATGGAATACAATATTCAACCTTCCAATACCGGAGGGAATCTCCCAGCCCATCATTGTGTTTGTGCGGCTTCCAAGGGTTATATGTGTAGCTCTTGTTGGCGCGTCCCTATCACTGTGCGGCGGAGCTATGCAGGGGCTTCTACGTAATCCGCTTGCCGACGGTTCAACGCTTGGTGTATCTTCCGGCGCATCGTTGGGAGCGGTAGTGGCCATTGCGTTTGGTATTGTAATACCTGGTTCTGCTATCGCAGGGACGATGGTGATGGCGATGCTTTTTGCGTTTTTATCATTGGTGATCATTCTTGCCATAACATATAAAATGGACTACTCACTTTCCACCAATACGATAATATTGACAGGCGTTATATTTACCATGTTTGCACACAGTATCACGAGCCTGATTATTACATTTGCAGGAGAGAGGATCAAATCCATCATGTTCTGGACAATGGGTTCACTGGCCGGCAGTAACTATACCAACGCACTCACGTTACTGATTGCTCTGGTCATCTGTGGGACGATCATCATGTGCTGCTCCCGTGAGCTCAACGCGTTTGCAATTGGTGAGGATAATGCGCGTCACATTGGAGTAAATGTCAAGAAAGTCAAACTGGTTGTCATGATATCTGTATCCGCACTAATCGGCGTCTGTGTGTCCATAGGCGGGACCATTGGTTTTGTCGGACTTGTGATGCCGCACATGACGCGCATGGTGACAGGCCCGAACCATAAGCGTCTTTTACCTGCGTTGCTGTACTCGGGCGCAACATTTTTAATGCTTGCCGATCTTGTTGGGCGCATCCTGCTCAATCCGCTAGAACTGCCCATCGGTGTCGTGACATCAATTGTTGGCTCCATCGTGTTCATATATATTTTTTACTCTTCGAGAAAGGGCAAATAAGCATGCTTGAAGTGAAAGATCTCACTGTCAGCTATGGCAGTCTTGATATCGTAAATAACGTCAGCTTTTCATTGAAAGAGAAACAGTGGATGATGATCGTCGGCCCCAATGGCGCTGGGAAATCAACGATTGTCAATGCCATATCCCAAGGCGTTCCATACAGGGGCAGCGTGCATTTTTGCGGTAGGGATGTCGCAAGACTCAGACCTTTTGAATTAGCAAAGAGTATCGGTGTACTTACACAAAACCATTTTGTCGGTTATTCGTTTACGGTGGAGGATGTTGTGAAGCTTGGGCGTTATGCTTACTCACCCGGTATCTTTTCCACAATACGTGACGAGGATGAGGCAAAGATTAATGATGCTATTGTGATCACTGGAATGCAGCCGTTCCGTAAGCAGTCAGTGCTGACACTTTCAGGTGGAGAGCTGCAAAGGACATTTCTGGCGCAAATATTTGCACAGGATCCGAAGCTTCTGATCCTGGATGAGCCGACGAATCATTTGGACCTTGTTTATCAGAAACAGATTTTCGAGCTTATCGGTGAATGGATCAATCAGGAAGGTCGGGCAGTAATATCCGTTGTGCACGATCTCAGCTTTGCTAAGGCTTATGGGACGGATGCTGTGCTGCTGGATAAAGGAAGGGTCATATCCGCAGGCAGAATATCGGATGTATTATCTGTTGAACACCTCAAATCCGTTTATTCTATGGATGTGTATAAGTGGATGTCTGACATGCTGTCCCAATGGGAAAAATAGAAGTGTATATATACATTTACTTTTTTATGTTAGAATAGGCACAAGAACATATTGAGGTGAAATGGATGGCCTTTAGGGCAAGAGCAGAAAAAAGCGAAAGCAATTGGTACAAGTTGGATAATGCAGCAAAGATCTATCCTGCGATCAGTGGGCCGGGAAGCGGCAGTATATTTCGTCTTGCTGTACAGCTGAAGGCTGATGTAGACCCTCAGATACTACAGCAAGCTCTTACTATAGTTACTCCACGTTTTCCAACATTAGGCGTGAGAATGAGGCGCGGACTTTTCTGGTATTTTTTTGAATCTAACCCGGAAATTCCGCAGGTTACTGCCGAGAAGTCTCCCCCTTGCCGTGACATCAAGCCGGATGAAAATAACGGATATTTATTTCGTGTCAGCTACTACAAAAAACGGATCAGCCTGGAAATCTTTCATGCACTTACAGACGGCACCGGTGCTCTTATTTTTCTTAAGACGTTGGTTTCGCAATACCTGACATTATCAGGGCATGGTTTATTCACTGATGCCGGCTTCCTCGATTGTGATGATTATCCATCTGTTGGTGAGACTGAAGACAGCTTTAGAAAATACTTTGATCCCAAGGTCAAAAGCAAATGGATAGAGGAGAAGGCATACCACATCGCAGGGACAAGAATGCCACCTGAGTATCTGGGGATCGTACACGGAATTATTTCTTTGAAGGATTTTCTGGCAGTAGTAAAGGAAAAGAATGCAACTGTTACGGAATATACCGCTGCGCTGCTTATCTACTCTATTTATCGTACACAGCTGTATAGAATAAAATCGAATTACCCTGTCAAAATATCAATCCCTGTGAATCTGAGGAATTGGTTTCCTTCAAAGACATTGAGGAACTTCTCTTCCTATGTGAATGCAGGGGTTAGCTTCACAGGCGAGGAGTATACTTTCGACCAGGTACTTGGCAGTATATCGGAAATCATGAGAAACGAAGTCCAGCCGAATAAACTTGTAGAAAAGCTCAGTGCAAATGTTAACGCGGAGACAAATCTATTTATGAGGCTTGCACCGCTTGTTCTAAAAAATGTGGTCCTGAGAACGGCATACAACGCTTATGGAGAAAATCTGTTTACCAGCTCATTTTCTAATTTAGGTGTTATAAAGCTGCCGGAAGAGATGGAGAAGTATGTCGAACGGTTTGAGTTTATTTTGGGGCCACCTGTATCAAATTTGATTACCTGTACAGCTTGCTCCTTCAAGAATGATATGATCATGACCTTTACAAAGGTGATGCATGAGACGGACATTGAGAAATTCTTCTTCCGTTTTCTTTCGGAGCAGGGACTGGATATCACAATCGAAACGAGTCGAGGTTGATGAGATGAAGTATTGTGAAAAGTGTGGTGTAAAAGTAAATACCAGCATGCAGAAGTGTCCGTTGTGTTCGATGCTTCTGATAGAAGATTCTGCTGCAGATGCAGATGAGATGGTATGTACCTGCCAGCCACCGCATATTGTTGAGGACATATCTAAATATCCGGAAGCGGAAGAGGGACATGGACGCAGGTATAATTTCGTCTTCAGGTTTATTCTCTTCATCTCTGTAGTAGTAGCCTCCACCAGTCTGCTGATCAACTTGCTGACCTACTCAGGTAATTTATGGTCCCTATATGTTGTTGGCACACTGCTGTATGCCTGGATTGCGGTTGGTTATCCGCTATTTTCCAAGAAGAAGATCGGGCGTATAATTGTGCTTAACTCTATAGTTACCTCCATTTATGTGTTTGCGCTGGAACTGGCGACCAATACAAAGGGGTGGGGCCTGACTTATGTGACGCCGTTTATTTTCATAGCAGCCACATTGATGATCACCTTTATCATTTTTTTGAAAAGGCTGAAATGGCGTGAATACACAATATACCAGACAATTATGGTGATAATGGGCTTTCTGCCTGTCGTGTTCTGCCTGACGGGCCTTGTGACCTCCATGTTGCCAAGTATTCTTTCCGCTTTTTACTCATTCCTTACGTTAGCGGGTATGTTCATTTTCGCAGATAAGAAGTACAAGGATGAGCTAATCAAACGTTTCCATTTATGAAATAAAGAATAATCAGCTCTGCAACAAAGATCACAGGTATGCCGATCATAAAATACCAGTGTTTTGTTTTGTGCCTGAACAGCAGCATGCTCATATAAATGCCGATACTGCCACCGATGAGCGCGATTAGAAAGAAGGTCTTCTCAGGTATGCGCCAAAGCTTTTTGCGGGCTTTTTGCTTGTCCAGTGCGACCAGGATGAATCCAACTGCGTTAATAATCGCTAAAACAATTATGATAATATATTCTGACATAACCATTATTCTACGCTCCATTTATCTGAAATTTACAGGTTTATATGAGCTGCCTAAGTAAATTATAAACCCAAAATGGTATTTTACAATATAGTTGCTGTTCTGTTTTGCAAAATTTGTGCTATAATAGTTATGGAATTAAGCTGCGAAGGAGAGATGGTTTTTTGTACTCGGTTCTTTGACAGTTGAATAAGAGAAAAATCCCTGCGAGCCTTGATATAGGCTTATTTTTTTGTCAAAATTTATGATTTATGCTTGCGTAGTTTTGCGTTATGTGTTATAATATAGGGTGTTTGGAGGGATTCAGGTATGAGATTACAAATATCTAAATCGAAAAATGCTGCTTCACTTTATGTTATTAAAACAACATACACCAATGGGAAGGAGCATACAAAAATTGTAGAAAAGCTCGGGACTTATGAAGAGCTTAAGGAAAAGCTCAATGGGCAGGACCCGATTGAATGGGCGAAGAAACACATCGAAGAACTGAACCAAAAGGAAAAAGAGGAAAGCCAAGAAGTCCTACTCAAGCGTTCTCCCTCCAAGATTATCCCGAAAGGAGAGCAGCGTTCCTTCAACGGCGGATACCTGTTTCTCCAGAAAGTCTATCATGAGCTTCGGCTTGATAAGCTTTGTGCGGAGATCTCCCGGAAGTACAAATTTACATTCAACCTCGATTCGATCCTGTCCCGATTGCTTTACTCTAGGATTATCTATCCTTCTTCCAAACATGCGACTTCCGAGCTTTCCAAAGAGTTTATCGAGCAGC
>JAEYRF010000078.1 GCA_023409615.1 Bacillota bacterium
GCCACAGATGATCTCGGCCTCGAAGCGACAGGTGTTCATATGGAGCACGGCCGCATCGTGACAGATGCTCATATGCAGACTAATGTTCCCGGACTATATGCCGCAGGAGATATCAATGGGATATCCATGCTGGCTCATACAGCCTATAGGGAAGCAGAGGTCTGCATCAGTCATATACTTGGAAAAGAAGACTTTATGAGGTATAATGCTATACCATCGGTTATTTATACAAATCCTGAAGTGGCTGGTGTGGGAGAGACAGAGGAGTCAGCGAAGGATAAGGGGATGGATATACTGACGGCTAAGCTGCCTATGATGTACTCCGGACGATATGCAGCAGAAAATGAAGGCGGCGATGGTATATGCAAGGTGCTGGTAGATAGCAGCAGCAAAAAGCTCATAGGTGTTCACATGATAGGCAATTATTCATCGGAAATCATATATGGGGCAGGATTAATGATCGAGAAGGGAATGTGCGTTGAGGATATCACGGATGTTGTATTTCCTCATCCAACAGTTTCGGAGATTATACGGGAAGTACTGCTTGAGATTGATGAATAGCGGTACTTACCCTCAAGAATACAATATTTAAGGAGTATTCAAATGCAATATAGGCAGATGGGAAAGACCGGCGATAAAGTATCTATTTTGGGATACGGTTGTATGCGTTTCCCGCATAAAAACGGGAAAATAGATGTGGAACGTACAGAAAGGCAGATTATTCAGGCCATTGAACAAGGTGTTAACTACTTCGACACAGCTTGGATATATCATGGCGGCAGAAGTGAGAGCATTCTCGGTGATATTCTGGCAAAGGGATATCGCGACAAGGTTTTTATAGCTACTAAGCTGCCCCTTTATAAGATCCACTCTGTCAAAGACATGGATAATATTTTGAATGAACAGCTCAGGAAGCTGAGGACAGATCATATTGACTTTTACCTGCTTCATGCCCTTAACACATTGGGGGGCTGGGAAAGACTCAAGCAGGCAGGAGTCAAGGAGTTCGCGGAGAAAGCTAGAAGAGAAGGTAAAATTCGTCATTTTGGATTTTCTTTCCATGGAAGTAAGGAAGATTTTAATGGAATTATTGATGATTATCCTTGGGATTTCTGTCAGATACAGTACAACTATATCGATGAGGACTTCCAAGCCGGTAGAGAGGGATTGGAATATGCAGCTTCCAGAGGTATCGGGGTAGTGATCATGGAACCCCTTAGAGGTGGTTCGCTCGTTGGTAAGATGCCTAAAGAGATTCAAGGAATATGGGACTCAGCAATGGCTAAAAGAACACCTGTAGATTGGGCGCTACGCTGGCTCTGGAACCAACCTGCGATTACTACGGTGCTTTCCGGCATGAATGAGGAGAGTCACATCAATGAGAATATAAAACTGGCGGACGAAGTTCAACCCAATGCACTTAGCAGTGAAGAGCTGGACTTATATAAGAGAGTCAGTCAGCAGTATTACAAGCTGATGCGGGTTGGATGTACAGGATGCGGATATTGTGTGCCATGTCCTGCAGGTGTCAATATTCCTTTCTGCTTCAGTTATTATAATGCACGTCACTTTTTTAAGGTATCATATGCCAGGTGGCAATATATCGGATTTGCCGGAGGTCTGATGGGTGGAAAACCGTCCTATGCCTCATTATGTATAGGCTGCGGAAAATGTGAAAAAGTTTGCCCGCAGCATTTGCCCATAAGGGAGAAACTCAGAGAGGTGGCAGCCGACATGGAACCACGGGTTATTAAACCGGCGCTGTGGCTTGTCAGGAAATACTACTCACTCCGCGGCAGAAAATGAGTCGTGCTTAACCGCCCACAATGCACTTGCATGCAGCAGCTTCCTGAACATAGGCTCCATGAATGTTTCAATGTTATGCCCCGGGGACAAGTAGACGACTCTGCCGGATCCATAGCCATGGGCCCACGCAGCCGGCCACTGCTTTCCTTCGGATTCGTATTCCAACAGCATTGTTGTTTCTATCAGGTTGTCCAATGCAAATTGATAAGGCTCCTCCTTCACGGAAAAGCTCTCGATTCCTTCCATAATTGCATGGCCTGATGAAACCGGTGTGTACGTAAGCACCTTCTGATCGGGATGTTTTGTAAATTTACCGCCCGCCAACTGAGCCAGTTCATAGCGGGTCTGGATCGCAATACCGTTGTGGACTATCAGCAGTCCGCCGCCATGGGCAACATATGATAGTAATCCTGTAGTCTGTTCGTCGGACAATTTATGCGTCCAACGATCTGTGAAGGCAATACACAGGTTATATGATTTCAGATTCTCTTCTGAGAATTGATTATAATCCTCCGTCTGAAAGACTTCAAAATCAGATAATATTTCTGAGATCTCCTTGTCAGGCCCTTTGAGTGGATGCCATTCCGCCAATGTGTTATCTCCTACTAAAACTGCGTTCATTAATTTCCCCATGAATAAATCCTCCTGTCAATTTTTATAAGTTACCTACAACGGGAAAAGTATCAAAACTCCCACTTGATGCCCTCATAATCGATATATGTCGGCCTCTCACCTTTATACTGCTCCGGGTCCTGAATCATTTCTATCAGCTTTTTTGCCGGGATATCCGGCGTTAGCGGGGCTTCATCATGATATGTTTCAGAGAGCCATGTCTTGATCCATCCCGGATGGATCAAAAGGACCTGTCCGCCTATCTCTTTGAGACTATTATGTACGATTGCTGATTGCATATTCAGCGCCGCCTTTGATGCGCAGTATGCAAACCATCCTTTCCTGTAACAGGTGCTGATGCTTCCGGCTTCAGAGGATATGTTCATGACCAGCTTTTTCTCACCGGCCGCGATCAGTTGTATCAACGCATTGGTCACTCGTGTAGCGCCCAGGCAGTTAACATTGAAAACCTTGATCATTTCATCAAAATCCAGCGGGTCAAAAATCGTGCTTTCATTATCTCCTGTAATGGCACTATTATTAACCAGAACCTCCAGCCTCAACGTTTTGGAGCGGATCAATTCCGCAGCGGCTTTTACACTTTCATCACTAGATACATCGAGTTCAACAATGATCAGATGGTCAGGATAGGATACAGCAAGATCCTCCAGCATTGTCCATTTCTTGTTGAATTTCCCGGCGAAAACCGTATATCCTTCTTCCAGAAGGCCTTTTACAAGCTCATAACCCAAACCCCTGTCGGCTCCTGTTACACATGCGTATAGACTCATCGTAATTCCTCGTTTCATGTAAAGTATATCTTATTGCTCATAAATTAATTATAATATATTAAGAGAAAAAAGACATCAATCGGGCAGTATATTGTTATAGAAGGAGAAAAATGAATGGAGCAGATACTTAAGGCAGTGCTGATTGGTGTAAATGTCAACAATCAGAAGAACTTCGAGGAAACCATGATTGAGCTTGAAAACCTTGTGATTGCATGTGACATGGAGGTCGTTGGACGTGCGGATCAGAATCTGAAGGCAATCAACAAAGCAACCTATATTGGATCAGGTAAGGTTGCAGAGATAAGGAATATCTTCGATGAATTGCAGGCGGATGTATTGGTTTTCAATAATGAATTGTCCCCATCTCAACTGCGAAATCTGGAAAGAGAGCTTGAACATAAAATTTTTGATAGAACATCTCTGATCCTTGATATATTCGCTCATCGGGCTCAGACAAGAGAAGCAAAGCTGCAGGTAGAACTGGCAAGCCTCAAGTATATGCTGCCAAGACTGGTTGGCTTGAACGAGGCGCTAGATCGTCAGTATGGCGGAGTCGGGACTATAAGCCGGGGTGGCGGTGAAAAGAAGCTGGTGCTTGACCGCAGAAGAATAGAAGAGAAGATTACCGAGCTTAGCAAGGAACTTGAACAGGTCAGCCTTGAACGCAGGACGCAGCGCAAAAAAAGAAACAAATCAGGACTGCCTTCAGTTGCTCTGGTTGGATACACAAATGCAGGCAAGTCAACCCTGATGAATGCCATTATGGATTTGTCCCAAAGGCCGGAAAGCAAAAAGGTATTTGAAAAGGATATGCTGTTTGCGACATTGGAGACATCTGTAAGAAAGATCACACTGCCGGACAATAAGGTATTCTTATTATCTGATACCGTTGGATTTGTAAGCAATTTACCGCATGAGCTGGTGAAGGCATTTCGATCAACGCTGGAAGAAGTGAGAAGCGCGGATCTTCTGCTGCATGTGGTGGACGCATCGGATCCCAACAGTATTCATCAGATCGAGGTTACAAATGAAACACTGCGTCAAATCGGAGCAGGTGATATTCCAATGATCCATGTATATAATAAGGCTGAACTGACAGCAATGAGTATTCCGTATGTTAAGGCTGACGATATATATATTTCCGCCAGGGAGAAAATAGGTGTAGAAGAGCTGACTCAGGAAATAAGTAAAAAGATATTTAAAGAATATGTCGAATGCAAAATGCTCATACCCTATGATCAAGGCGGAATAGCAGCATACCTTAATGAAAATGCTAATGTTAAGGAAATAAGCTATGAGAGCGATGGTACGCTGATTACGCTGGAATGCAGGGAGAGTGAGTATAGACTGTACGATAAATACATTTACTATGATCAGCCATAGAAACAAATTTATCTTAAAAATATAGTCACCTTTGACATCGGATGATATAATCATTGTGGTATGGAGGAACAGCATGGGGGCAGAAGCGATATACAAAAACACATATGTAGTTGGATATAGTGATGTCGATTTCATGAAGGAGTTAAAACTCAGTACACTTTTCAATTATTTTCAGGATACTGCCAGCAAAGCAGTTGAGCATCTCGGCATAGGGGTTGATGTTTTGACTGATAGATACTCTGTAGCGTGGGTATTGCTACGGATGAAGGTAGAGATCGGCAGGATTCCTGCGTTTAGTGAAACAGTGACTGTGGAGACTTGGCCTCATCCACCCGGAAAACTCGAATTTAGAAGGGATTACAGGGTTAAAGATGCTGATGGAATTACTATCATACTCGCAACCTCGAGCTGGGTAATTATGGACGTACATACAAGAGAATTGAAAAAGAGTGAATTAATTAGAGAACTGTATCAGTTTCCGGAATCAGCCAAGGAGAGTTCTCTAGACCATAAATTCATAAAGCTGAAGCCGTTTGGGCAGTTGGACGTTGCATACAGAAAGGCAATTGGTTATAGTGATGTGGATTTTATCGGGCATATCAACAACACCAGATATATCGATTACATAATGGACTGTTTCCCGGTTGAGAGCCACAGACAGTATAGTGTGAAGGCTATTGAAGTGAATTATATAAAGGAAGCCTTTCCCGGGGATTCTTTGGTCATGTATAGAGATGTTTCCGCTCTGGCTTCAAGCAGGGTTTATATTGAGGGGGTAAATGAAACAGACGGAAAGCCCGGATTCAATGCTCAGATAGAGATCGACCCAAGATAGGGGAGAGACATTGTACGGCGATATATGATATATTAAAAATTAAAATGAACTTGCGCATACAAGTTTGTAATAAAGAAAGATACTACTTCATTTGGAGGGAATTATGAACAGAATTGATAACTTAGCTATTAACACAATCCGAGTTTTATCAGCTGAGGCGGTACAGAAGGCCAACTCAGGCCATCCCGGTCTGCCAATGGGAGCAGCTCCAATGGCGTATACGCTATGGGCAAAAAATATGAAGCACAATCCATCCAATCCGGACTGGGACGATCGTGACCGGTTCATATTGTCTGCCGGACATGGTTCCATGCTGCTTTATTCTTTGCTGCATCTATTTGGCTATGGTCTGACCATGGATGACCTAAAAAGCTTCAGACAGCTTGGCAGCCTGACGCCGGGCCATCCGGAATATGGTCACACTAAGGGAGTTGAAATTACAACCGGACCATTGGGGCAGGGACTTGCCAACGGAGTCGGTATGGCAATGGCAGAAGCATATCTGGCAGAAAAATTTAATCGTCCCGGTTATCCGGTCGTGGATCATTATACTTATGTATTGTCCGGTGACGGCTGCATGATGGAAGGTGTTGCGGCTGAAGCGGCATCATTGGCAGGAACTCTTGAACTTGGAAAACTCATTGTACTTTATGATTCGAACAGTATTACTATAGAAGGATGTACTGATATCGCTTTTCGTGAGAATGTGGCAAAGCGTTTTGAAGCTTATGGCTGGCATACACTTCGGGTGGAGGACGGAACAGATGTTGCCGATATAGATTCCGCCATAAAAGCGGCAAAGGCGGAGACTAGAAAACCTTCACTGATTGAAATCAGAACACAAATCGGGCATGGATGTCCTGCTAAACAGGGAAAGGCATCTGCTCATGGCGAGCCTCTCGGAGCAGACAATCTTAAGGCCGCAAAGGAAAATCTGGGATGGGATTATAACGAAGAATTTCACATTCCGGGAGAAGTCTCCGAACATATCAAAAGAATTATTGAAAATGGTCTAAAGCAGGAAAAAGCCTGGGAAGATCTAGTAAATGCATATAAGAAGGAATTCCCTGAATTAGCTGACGAGTGGGACTCATGGAAGTATAAGGATTTCTCTTCAGGTCTGCTGGAAAATCAAGATTTCTGGGCCCGTGACAGTAAGGCAAATGCCACAAGGTCATCTTCCAGTGATGTTTTGAACAAGCTGGTTCCTATAGTGCCAAACCTGATCGGTGGTTCAGCTGATCTTGCCCCGTCCAATAAATCAAATATGAAGGGGATAGGAGACTTTTCAGCTGAGAATCGCAGCGGTGCAAATCTGCATTTCGGTGTCCGCGAGCATGCAATGGCGGCAATTGCCAATGGTATGGCTGCTCATGGCAGACTGCAGCCTTATGTTTCTACATTCTTTGTTTTTTCTGACTATATGAAGCCATCTATGAGATTGTCTGCGCTTATGAAGCTGCCAGTCACATACATTTTGACTCATGACAGTATTGGCGTCGGGGAAGATGGGCCGACACACGAGCCTATTGAACAGCTTGCTTCACTGAGGAGCATTCCCGGATTTGTAGTATTCCGTCCGTGTGACACAAATGAAACAGCCGCTGGCTGGTATGCCGCAATGTCCAGGAAGGACTCTCCTGTTGCTTTGGTACTCACTAGACAAAATCTGCCCCAGTTTGAAATGACAGGTGTTAATGCATTGAAAGGCGCTTATGTCGTACTTGATTCCGGGAAAAAACCTGAGCTTCTGCTGATGGCATCCGGATCAGAAGTAAAACTGGTTTATGAAGCTGGAAAGCAGCTGCTTGAGAGCGGAGTTGCTGTACGAGTGGTCAGTATGCCTTCATGGGAACTTTTCGAAGAACAGGATGCTGATTATAAGGAATCTGTTTTGCCGGCTGATGTGACGAAGCGCCTTGCAGTGGAAGCTGCATCCTCATTCGGTTGGCACAAATATGTCGGCTTGCAGGGAGACATTATATCCATCGATCAGTTTGGCGAATCCGCACCAGCGGAGCTGCTGTTCGAAAAATATGGATTTACTGTAGAGAATGTATTGAATAAAGCTCAAAAGCTATTAAAGAAGTAATTATAAACACAAAAAAGTTCGGTGTTATACACCGAACTTTTTTATGAAGTCTTGAATTATACGCTGATGTCTATATTTCCGCCCTTGTGTGGTGTGACGGAGATTTCCATGGCTCTGTTTGTTTCCTGAAAACCTTGAAGCAGTGCGTTCATGGATTGGGCATCCTGGCTGAGAGATTTCTTAAGCGTTTCAATGCCAATTGCAGAGCGTATGCTGCTAATACTTTGCTGCATTTGATTATTTATTTCCATGGGGCCACCTCCTTCTTCCGGATTCTATAAATAGAAACTAATCCAATTACATTGTATCATGTAGTATTATTAAAATATATAGGACGATAAGCTTATATTTTTTTGGATGTTAACTTGTGCATACAAGTATGATACAATATCTTCATACTATCCTCATTAGGTTATGCTTATCTATAGAGGGCAGCATACTTTTGATTTAAGGCAGATTGGGTATAATTAAGTTGATAATAATTATTAATTACGTGGGAGGGTATAAAAAATGGTTGATTTGAAGAAATTTGAGTTTTGGTTCGTTACAGGAAGCCAGCATCTATATGGCCCAGAAACACTTAAGCAGGTTGCAGAGCATTCCAGGATTATGGCTGAGTCATTGAACAATTATCCTGACATTGCCGGTAAGGTCGTTTATAAACCAATCGTCACAACGCCGGATGAAATCACAAGGGTTTGCAGCGAAGCCAATCAAAGCGAAAGCTGTATGGGGGTCATTACCTGGATGCATACGTTCTCGCCTTCCAAGATGTGGATCGCGGGTCTATCCATTTTGAACAAGCCTCTTTTGCATTTACATACTCAATTCAACAGGAATATCCCGTGGGATGGCATAGATATGGATTTCATGAATCTGAATCAGTCTGCGCATGGAGACCGTGAGCATGGATTCATAGGCGCCAGGATGCGTTTACAGCGTAAAGTGGTCGTAGGATTTTGGGAGGATGCGGATGTCCACAGTCAAATAAATGCTTGGATGCGTGCGGCTGTTGGCTGTGCCGAATCAAGAAAATTGAAAGTGGCACGTTTTGGCGACAACATGCGTGATGTCGCAGTTACAGAAGGTGATAAGGTCGAAGCTCAAATAAAACTGGGATGGTCGGTTAACGGCTACGGAATCGGCGATCTTGTGAAGCTGGTCAATGAAGTCTCAGATCAGGAAGCAAATGCACTTGTAAAGGAATATTCAGAGTTGTACGAAATAGCCGCGGAAGCCCGCAGCGAAGGAACTGGCATGGATTCCATCCGTGAACAGGCGAGAATCGAACTTGCTATGAAGGCGTTTTTGAAGGATGGTGGATTCGGCGCATTTACTACTACATTTGAAGACCTTCATGGTCTCAAGCAGCTGCCGGGTCTTGCAGTACAGCGCTTGATGGAAGCAGGATACGGATTTGGCGGCGAAGGTGACTGGAAGACGTCCGCAATGGTTAGGATCATGAAGGTCATGGGTGCCGGTCTGCCGAAGGGAGCATCCTTTATGGAAGATTATACCTACCATCTGGAATCCGGCAAAGAAATGATTTTAGGGGCTCATATGCTTGAAGTATGTCCGTCCATAGCCTCGGGAAAACCTAAGATCGAGGTTCATCCATTGGGGATTGGAAATAAAGCGGATCCTGCACGTATGGTCTTTGATGGAAAAGTTGGACCTGCAGTAGCTGCATCTCTCATTGATATGGGTGACCGCTTCCGCTTGATTCTCAACGATGTGGAGTGTGTAAAACAGCAGCAGAATATGCCTAAACTTCCTGTAGCCCGTACACTCTGGAAACCGCTGCCATCTCTCAAGGTAGCTGCTGAAGCCTGGATATTAGCTGGCGGAGCGCACCACACCTCATTCTCCTTTGATCTGACTGCCGAACATATGGAGGATTGGGCTGAAATGATGAATATTGAATACCTGCCGATTAACAAAGATACTAATCTGCATGCGTTCAAAAATGAGCTTAAAATTAATGATCTTGTATGGCGCTTGCGTTGATTTATCAAATGCTCGCGGCACGATACACACAAAATGCGTAAAGAAGGCACTAAGGCGCCCGCGTTTTGGCGTGCAATTCTCGCAAGCACTCATTGAATACTTGCTCTGAGATGGATTTTTGTGTTAGAGTATACTCTAGTGACAATGGGTTTCGGAGGAATAGTATGTCCAAAAAGATATTGCAATCGGTAGCAATGGGTTTTGTTATCATTTTTGCATTTGCGTTTTTAATGACAGCATGTGGTGTGACAGATAAAAGTGGGCCGGAAAATACAACAGATAAGGGCGGACAGACAAATTTGAATGTAGTCACGTCCTTTTATCCGGTCTATTTGGCGACAATCAACATAACAAAAGATATTCCGGGTATTACCGTGACAAATATGACTGAACCGCAGACCGGATGTCTGCATGATTATTCTCTAAGACCGGCAGATATGATAATGCTTGAGAAGGCAGATGTTTTTGTTATAAACGGTGCGGGAATGGAGTCTTTTTTGGATGATGTCATCAGACAGCGGGATGACTTGAAGGTAATAGAAGCAAGTAAGGGTATTACACTGCTTAAGGATGAGAGCGGTGAAGAAAACCCGCATGTATGGGTCAGTGTCACCAATGCCGTAACTTATGCCAACAATATTGCTGCCCAGTTATCCGAGGCTGATCAAGCCAATGAGGAACAATACAGATCCAATGCCGCAGCCTATGTCCAAAAACTGACGGACTTGAAGGATGAGATGCATAGTGCATTGGACGGCCTGAAAAGCAGAGATATTATCACATTTCATGAAGCATTTCCTTATTTTGCACAGGAATTTGATTTGAATATTGCTGCGGTTGTGGAAAGAGAGCCAGGTACTGAACCTCTGTCCAAAGAATTAGGTGAGATTATCGAAATGATTGGGCAAACAGGTATAAAGGCATTGTTCGCAGAGCCTCAATATTCATCAAAGGCAGCGGAGACGATCGCTCGTGAAACGGGTGCCAAGGTATATACACTTGATCCTGTAGTTACCGGAGAAGCGGTGCCCGATGCGGCAGATGCGTATATAGTGACTATGAGAAAGAATGTGGAGACACTGTTTGAAGCATTGGGAAATAGTTAGAATATTTGTTAAGATATTAGTTGCGATAAATTGCAACTAATATCTTTTCGATTCTGATCTGAAGGGATTACGAGGTGAAACATGGCGGAACACCGGAATCAACCGAAATGTGAAGGTGAATGTTGCGGCTTATGTTGCACGAAGATAGAAAATTTTAGTGTTACAAAAGGACCTATACATATTCTTGAGAATGTTAATATCCACATACACTGCGGAGAACTAACAGCTATTATCGGGCCAAATGGAGCTGGTAAGAGCACACTTCTGAAGGCACTGCTCGGCGAAGTGCCTCATACGGGAGAACTGAAATACCTCAATTCAAAGGGTGACCGGAGCAGCAAGCCCCTTATCGGTTATGTGCCGCAACAGCTAAGCTTTGACCCAGGTACACCTACCAGCGTACTGGATATGTTCATCGCCGGAGGATCAAAAATGCCTGCATGGCTTTTCAAACCTATAAGTGTAAAAAAACGTGCATTGGAAGGACTTGCAAAGGTTAAGGCAGAGTACCTCATAGACAGAAGGCTCGGAGCGCTATCAGGCGGAGAACTTCAAAAGGTTATGCTTGCACTTGCACTTGACCCTGTGCCGAATCTTCTGTTGCTTGACGAACCTGTGTCAGGAATAGACCAGGGCGGATTAGAGTTATTCTATAATACAGTTTCAGAACTCAGACGTAATTATGATTTATCCATTATATTGGTTTCTCACGATTTGGAGCTGGTATCTAAATATGCGGACCGTGTTGTAATGCTGGATAGGACAGTCATCAGCAGCGGAACGCCTCAGCAGGTCTTTAATGACGAACGGACCCGGAAATCATTTGGTGTCTCTCATGTACTGATTGATAAAGACGAGGGTGCCAGGGGAGGCGAAAACTGATGCTGGATATATGGTATGCAATTGTGGATTTTCTGCTTCCTTTTGAATGGGCAGCTCATCAATTTATGAAAAATGCATTGTTGGCTGTATTATTGCTGACACCTGTTTTCGGACTATTAGGGACGATGGTGGTAAGCAACAGGATGGCTTTTTTCTCTGATTCCATTGGCCACGGTGCTTTTACAGGTGTTGCTATTGGGGCCCTGATGGGAGGAATACAACCTATTTGGGGTGCGATTGTCTTTTCGGCCATCTTTGCCATTATTATTACATTGATAAAAAACAAGAGCAGTACGTCCACAGATACGATTATTGGTGTGTTTTCCTCTACTGCTGTAGCGATTGGTCTTGTACTTCTGTCTTTTGGCGGCAGCTTCAACAAATATTCCTCCTATCTGGTAGGAGACCTGCTCAGCATTGCACCTTTTGAAATACTGCTGCTTTTGATTGCGTTTGTTCTGGTTATTGTATTATGGCTCATGATATTTAATAAGATATTGTTGATCAGCATCAATCAATCACTTGCTGCAAGTCGTGGTATCAATACTCTTCTTGTTGAGATGCTCTTTACCGTCGCTATTGCAGTTGTGGTGACTATTACAATTCAATGGGTGGGATTGCTGATTATTAATTCACTGATTGTTCTGCCTGCTGCTGCATCTCGCAATGTGACGCAGAATGTGCGCCAATACCATGCAGTATCAGTTGGCGTATCTGCATTCTCGGGCATTTCCGGACTTATACTGTCATATTACTTTAACACTGCTACGGGTGCAACGATCGTGCTTGTAGCGGCCTGCGCATTCTTCGTGCTTTTCTTGCTCAGGAGAAAATTTGCCAGATAGTGCATTTTGCGATGTATCGTGTTTTAAGCTCCGCAGCACTATATATTGTGCTGCTAAGTAAATTAAGGTTACATCGCAAAGCTGTAGATAAGAATGAATTGGAAATAGTATTGTATGCTGTGATATAATACTTACATCATTATATGGGGAGGAATAGCCATGAGTGATTTTTTACCGGAAATACATGGTGTCTTAAGAAGACATATGGTAAGAGTTCCTGAGGTAATCTCACAGGTCAGCGGAATTAGGATCTTTGGCAAGCTTATCAAATCGATTCTGTTTTCTACTGATGTTGCTGTTATAAAAAACTGTAATGCCAATGCTATAATTGCCGTTTATCCGTTCACTCCCCAACCGGTCATCACGCACACGATTATTTCTGCGTCTGATGTACCCGTTTTCTGTGGCGTCGGAGGCGGAACCACCACCGGAAAGAGAGTAGTCAATCTTGCAATGGACGCGGAGTTCCAGGGGGCAATCGGAGTGGTTGTCAATGCACCGACGCCCAATGAAACCGTAAAACAGGTGGTCAGTAAAATCGACATCCCACTAGTGGTCACAGTGGTGTCGGGAAAAACAGATATTGCCAAAAGGATCGCTTCGGGAGCAGCGATATTGAACGTTTCGGGAGCGGCCAAAACAATAGAGTTAGTCAAGAGTATACGAGACCGTTTCCCTGAAGTGCCTATCATTGCAACCGGAGGCCCGACTGACGAATCCATTCTCAGAACGATTGAGGCCGGTGCAAATGCAATCACATATACACCTCCTTCTTCTGCTGAGATATTTAAAGGATTAATGAATAAATATAGAAATGCGGATGATGTGATTTAATAAATAATCACCTTAGCGGTTCTCCATTGCGCACCTTTTCAAGCAGCTTGTGCAGAATATCAATATCTGTCTTGCCAGGGATATGGGCATAGAGCGATCTGTCCGGGTTGATAATATATGTTGTCGGATACCCTGAGACACTATATGTTGATGCAATGGATCCGTCTTCATCCATGAGAACTTTCAGGCCAATGTCGTTTTCTGTGAGGTATTTCTGAACAGTCTGCTTTGACTCTTGCACATTCACTGCCAATATAACCGCATCTCCCGTCTCTTCCAGTTCTTTATCAAGCGTATTGAAATCAGGCATTTCTTCAATGCAGTATTTACACCATACTGCCCAGAAATTTAGAATTACAATCTTTCCCTCATAGTCGGAAAGCGTGATGTCATTCCCGCTGAGATCCTTGAGAGTAAAGTCCGGCGCCATGATTTTATCAGGGTCATCAGTTGTTGCCGGGTCCTGCTGCTCAGTTGTTGCAGGGTCCTGCTTATACTTCTCATAAAAGGTATATGCAGTAATGAGTAATGCGGATAACACCGCAATCCATATAATCAAACTGGTTGTTTTTTTCATTGTTAGTCCCTCCTGTAATACAGTATCGCATGAAATCGGATATACTGTGATATAACCTTAAAGCAAATATTTTATATTACCTGTAAATACCAGTATTCCTGCCACAATCATCAGTATTCCTGAAATAATGCTGATGATTTTATTGTTTTTCTTGAGCCAGTCAAAAACGCCCCTGGCATTTTCAAATATGACAGCTGAAACTACAAACGGAATGGCAAGGCCAATTGAATAGACCAGTAGTAAAAGCATTCCCTCCGCAATTGTTCCCGAATTTCCAGCCAGCATCATAGCTGATCCTAAAAATGGTCCCAGGCAAGGCGACCAACCGAATCCGAATGCGAAACCAAAGAGTACTGAACCTGGAAATCTCAAGCGATCTGTGTTTATGAGAAATCTTTTTTCAATATTCAGAAACCCGATCTTAATAATGCCCATATAGTTAATCCCCAAAAATACCATTATAATACCACTAACTTTTTGCAGCAATATCCTGTTATTCTCCATGAAGTTACCTAATGTTGCGGCAGCTGCTCCGAGTAATATAAAAGCAATTGTAAAGCCGGTAACGAAGCCGAACGAATTCATTAAAAGTCTGCTTTTATTTACCGTATCCGCTGTGTTCTGATTTTTCGAAGAACCTGCCAGATAGATAAAATAAATCGGCAGCATTGGTAAAATACAGGGCGATATAAATGTCAAAATGCCTTCTGTGAATGTCAGGAAATAGGATATCAATCTGTCACCTTCTTTCATTGATACTTATTAACTCATATACCCATGTGGGGCATATAGTACCAAGGAATAATTCGACTGTCAAGGTATATAGTGAAAGGTGACGAGGATTGAAGAATTTTTGAAGTATATGTATATTTGTGGAATGGAGGCAATTGCTAATTTTTTGATGTTATTATATAATAACTGCATACATATGATTTATGGAGTGAAAAAACGCTTCAAGTGAGTTCAAAAAATTGAATATTTGAAGGGAGAATAGAAAATGTTTTGTGAGAAATGCGGAAACCAAATGCCAGATGATTCAAAATTCTGTCTTAGTTGCGGAGCACCGGCTGCAGGCGCAGAAGGCGTTCAGGAAACAGCCCCTATTGTTGAAACGGTTGTTAATGATGTAACGG
>JAEYRF010000164.1 GCA_023409615.1 Bacillota bacterium
ATTCTATAGCCTGGGAGTACTATCTTCCACTCGCCCCATCAACTAAGGACTGGGATGATACCAGGCTTCGCTCGCATTACCGCATGACTGTGACAGCATATAAGGGTAATGCTACAGCCACCTACGAAATTAATGATATTGATATAACAGGTAATATCTACGATCTGACATATATTCAGCCGAAGGATTAATTTTGTCGAATTAATCATGTAGTTTCAGGCTTGCTCTTATGATAGAATAAATTTGTGAGTAACGGGGTGATTGATATGGAAGATAAAGTATATGATCTGCTGGAGAAAATGTATGTAGATCTGAAGAGCGATATTACAGGTCTGCGGACAGAGTTTAAGAGCGGTATTACAGGTCTGCGGACAGAGTTTATGAACGATATTACAAGCCTGCGGACAGAGTTAAAGAGCGATATTACAGGTCTGCAGATAGAGTTAAAGAGCGATATTACAGGTCTGCGGACAGAGCTGAAGAGTGATATAACAGGTCTGCGGACAGAGTTAAAGAGTGATACGGACAATTTGCGGACGGAGCTGCAGTTAGAAATGCAGGAAAGCAGAAGAGAACTGAAGGCAGATATTCAAAGTACCGACAACCATATTATCAGATTGGAAAATGAATTCCACAATAAAATTGGAGCTATAAATGATAGTATGGAAATCGTCAAAGATGACATTAAAGATATCAAGGGAGATGTTTCGGTATTAAAAGAAGACGTAATGAATATAAAAGGAGACATTAAAGACATCAAAGGAGACGTGGCTTATGTCAAAACCTGCGTTGATTCTATTGATAAAAAGGTAGAAAAGCATGACATAAAAATCAAAGTAATCGAAGGCGGCAGATCCAAAAGCTAATCATGGGACAAGATTTGCTTGCCGAATAGAGGGATGATGCGTATATGACAATTAGCGAATAGAAGCAGAATCTTACCATTTGATGTTTGTTTCATGGAAATTGGTATATGATTTAATTTGAGATACCGATTCTGCAATAGTATGCTCTTCACAGACATTTCAGTATTTTTCAGGTATAATTTTATGTAATGATATTGCACATTTCATATATGCTAATTAGTAGAGCATATTTTTTGTAAAGTGAGGAGTCGATATGTGGTATAGAAGTGAATTAAAGGCAAGAGCCAAAGAGGTTTTAAGAGGGAACTACTGGAAAGCTTTCCTGGTCAGTTTAGTAATTGGACTTGCAACCGGTGGGGGCGGCGGCTCCGGAGGCGGTGGCAGTTCCTGGAGAAATTCATACAATAGCGGGTCGGGATTTGGCAATTGGAATGCGGAAGTTGCAGCGATTCTTGGTGTTATAGCTGTATTCCTTGGTATCATTATTATAGCTGCAATAGGGATTAGCATTTTTTTAATGGGTCCATTAGAGGTTGGAGGAAGAAAGTACTTTATCCAGTCTGCGCAACATTTTGACAACAGAAGATGTTTCAGATTTGCATTCGATGGGCAGAATTATCTTGGGATTGTTGGGACCATGTTTCTGAGATCGATTTTCACCTTTTTATGGACTTTGTTATTTATTATTCCGGGGATTGTGAAGTCATATGCTTATAGAATGGTTCCGTATATACTGGCTGATAACCCGAATATCGGTGCGAGCAGGGCAATCGAACTAAGTAACAACATGACCCGTGGACACAGATTTGATATGTTTATACTGGATCTGTCATTTATCGGCTGGTATTTGCTTGGCTTGCTGGTTTTCTTAATAGGCGGGCTGTTTGTGGCTCCTTATCAGTATGCGACAGATGCTGAGCTATATCTTGTCCTGAGGAGCAATGCTATCGAGAGCGGGATGTGTAACCTTTGGGAATTGAACCTTTATGATCCGAATCAAACGGAGTATAATGTATAATAGCTGGATTACATGGTGGAGAGGATGGTTTAGGTGGGTTTGATCGACAGGCTGGACAGAAAATATGGCAAGTACAGCATAAAGAATCTAATGCTGTATATTACAGTACTTAACGGGGTTGGCTTCATTTTGTCCTTCCTGGATAGAACGGGCACCTTTATCAGCAAGCTTACGCTTACTCCATCTCTGGTGATGGAGGGTGAGGTATGGAGGCTGGTGACATTTTTGTTTATCCCAATGAACTCCTCTCCCATATGGTTTCTCTTTACCTTATACTTTTACTACATGATGGGTTCATCACTTGAGCATGAATGGGGTTCCTTCAAATTCAATATATATTATCTTATAGGTGTGTTGGGAACAATAGGCGCAGCCTTTTTGGGAGGGAGCGAGCTTGCAACATACCTGAATCTGTCTTTGATTTTTGCTTTTGCATATCTGTTTCCAAACTTTCAATTGATGCTGTTTTTCTATTTCCCGGTCAAAATTAAGTATTTGGCTATTGTTTATGCATTGTTTCTAGTACTTCAATTCAGCTTCTCACCGCTTTTCGGCCTCATTACCGTTGGGGGCTCTATGCTGAACTTTCTGCTGTTTTTCGGAAAGGATATCATATTCAGGCTGACTATGGGGCGTAAGGTGCATTATAAACAAAAAAGTTTCAAAGAGCAGATACCTAAATGGATTGTCCTTCATAAATGCGAGATATGCGGCAGGACCGAACTGGAGGATAAAAACCTTGAGTTCAGGTATTGCGCAGACTGTGAAGGAGATCACGAGTACTGCATGGATCATCTTTACACACATGAGCATGTTAAACAAGCTTCAGAATAGTCTGTAGAAGTTATTGACAGCTTAGAGCTGGAACTCAGTCGGTTTGTTTTTTGTTTTGTTAAATTCATAAAGGATTGCATTGACGATACGTTCGGAGGCAAACCCGTCACCATAGGGGTTTACTGCCTTCGACATTTTTTTGTATTCTTCCGGAGAATCAATCAGTTCAAATGCCAGTGTCCTGATGATATCTCGGTTCGTGCCGGCCAGCTTGACCGTACCGGCTGTAACAGCTTCAGGCCTCTCTGTTTCATTCCGCAGTACAAGCACTGGTTTTCCAAGTGAGGGAGACTCCTCCTGAAGTCCGCCTGAATCAGTCATTACCATGTAAGATATGGCCATCAGATTGTGCATATCCTGTACATCCGGCGGGTCAATCAGATGGATGCGAGGGTTCGTGCCGAGTACTCTGAATACCGTTTCTCGAACGGCCGGGTTCAGATGAACGGCATATACAATGTTTATGTCCTCATAGCGGACTGCGATGTCGTTCAGGGCAAAGCAGATCTGTTCCAACGGCTCGCCGAGGTTTTCACGCCGATGGGCGGTAACAGTTATGGTTCTTTTGCCATTGAAATCAATGTTTTTCAGCGAGGTGCTCTGAAATATATAATTCTGCTTAACTGTAGTCTTCAGGGCATCGATAACGGTATTGCCGGTAACGTAGATTTTATCCTGAGATATACCTTCACGAAGCAGATTGGACTTGTTTGTCAGGGTTGGTGCGAAATGATATTCCGCCAGTGCTCCTGCCAATTTACGGTTCATTTCCTCAGGGAAGGGAGAATACTTATCGTAAGTTCTCAGGCCTGCTTCTACGTGGCCAACAGGTATTTTGTGATAGAAAGCAGCTAACGCTGCCACAAAACAGGTGGAGGTATCGCCGTGTACCAGCACGATGTCAGGCTGTACGCTGTTGAATACACCGGACAGGCCTTCCAACGACCTTGTTGTAATCTGTTCCAGCGTTTGCCTGTCCTGCATGATATTCAGGTCATACTTGGGCTTTATATCAAATATATCCAGAACCTGGTCAAGCATCTGTCTGTGTTGCGCTGTTACGCAGACAATTGTATCGATCTCAGACGATTTTTCAAGCTCCTTCACCAGCGGTGCCATTTTTACAGCATCCGGCCTGGTTCCAAATATGGGCATTACCTTTATTTTCTTCATTTTATTGCTCCATCCGAAGGCTTTCCTTTGAGTTTACTCTTCTGCTTTGTACCGGCATCCGGAGACTGTTCTTTGTTAATGTCAATATCGTCCATAATTCCGCGGTCATTCATATATTTGGCGCCGCCAAGGACAAAGACCGAGACAGCCAAAAGAAGAATTATTGCACTCAATGCGCCGCGGTCGGCCAGTACTATCGCACATAGGCCTAAAGTGGCGCTGGCAAGATACATGATCAATACGGACTGCCGCTGGCTTAAGCCCATATCAATCAGCCTGTGGTGTAAATGGCTCCGGTCGCCTTGCATGATGGGCTTGCGGTTGCCAATTCTCCTGACGATGGCGAACAACGTATCAAAAAGTGGCAAACCGAGTACCAATAAGGGGATGGCTATGGAAATAGCCGCGTAGGATTTCATTGCGCCCTGTATGGACACCACCCCAAGCGTGAACCCCAGAAAAGCAGCTCCGGTTTCACCCATAAATATTTTTGCCGGGTTAAAATTAAAGGGAAGAAAGCCGAGTATCGAACCGGACAACGCCGCTGTGACCAGTGCAATATATATGGCAATGGCTGGTTCAAGATCTACTCTCAGCAGAGAAACAAAGAAAAGCGAGAGAGCGGAGATGGATGAGACGCCTGCCGCCAGCCCGTCAAGACCGTCAATTAAGTTGACGGCATTTGTTATCCCTACAATCCACAGGATGGTAAGAGGGTATGAAATATAGGGGCTGAGGATCATATAAGGGTCAGAACCGAATGGAGTCGATATAACAGTAATCCTTGTTCCCGATATCAATACAACAGAAATTGCCGCTAAAAGCTGAAAGGCCAGCTTCGCTTTGGCATTGAGTGTTCTGGTATCATCTATAACGCCCTCAAATACAATGATGCCAATACCTGTGAGCAGACCCAACAGTTCTTTGTTTGCTGTGAGCAGGTTGGAAGTGGTTAGCAGGTCGAATGCCAATGACACAATGAAGCCTGCTACGATGGCAAGTCCGCCTATCAGAGCAATTGGCTTTTTATGCATTCTACGCTCATCCTTAGGTATATCGACAGCGCCAATCTTGAAGGCGAGCTTCCGAACGATAGGTGTTGCTGAAAATGCTATGATGAATGCAAGTGCAAAGGTGATGATGTATTCATAAATATATGACAATGAGTTACACCTTCCTACAGTTTAACCACTCTTATACCGGATTCCTGAAGTAATTCCATTGCTAAATCATCCGGATACTCGCCGTTAAAAACAATTTTTTTAATACCTGCGTTAATTGCCATTTTAGCGCACAACACGCAGGGCTGGTGCGTTACATACAGGGTGCCGTCTTTAACACTTGTTCCCGAGTAGGCGGCCTGTACCAACGCATTCTGTTCGGCATGGATTCCCCTGCACAGTTCATGGCGCTGGCCGGACGGTATCTCCATTTTATCACGGATACATCCAAGCTCTGTACAATGCTTACATCCCACTGGAGCACCATTATAGCCTGTTGAGAGAATACGCTTGTCTTTCACGATCAGCGCGCCTACCTGGCGTCTGATACAAGTTGATCTTGTCTTAACCAGTTCAACAATTTCCATGAAATACTCGTCCCATGATGGTCTCATGGCGCACCTCCTGAATTACATTTATTAGACCCATGAATATTTATTTTGTTCCAAACAGTCTGTCACCTGCATCTCCAAGGCCAGGTACGATATAACCATGGTCGTTGAGTTTCTCATCTACTGCTGCGCAGTAAACTTCTACATCCGGGTGATCCTTGTTGATCCTTGCAATTCCTGCTTTTGCTGCAATCAGGCACATCAGCTTGATGCTCTTAACACCTCTGTCCTTGATAAACTGAATAGCTGCGGAGGCGGAACCACCTGTTGCCAGCATAGGATCCAGCACGACAATTTCTCTCTCGGCTGCATCTACCGGCAGCTTGCAGTAGTATTCTACAGGCTCCAGTGTTTCGGGGTCGCGGTAAAGCCCTATATGTCCTACCTTTGCCATTGGTACCAGGTTCAGCATTCCGTCGACCATACCGAGGCCTGCCCGTAATATTGGTACAATGCCGAGTTTCTTACCAGAAATTACTTTTGTCTTTGCAACGGCAACAGGTGTTTCTATTTCAACTTCCTTTAACGGCATACTTCTTGTTACTTCATAACCCATCAACATGGCTATTTCCGAGACCAATTCTCTGAATTCCTTCGTACTTGTGTTTTTGTCCCTCAATAACGAAATTTTGTGCTGTATCAACGGGTGATCAAATACAAAAACTTTTTCCATTTAACGTACCTCCATTTATACATTTTTATTTAAATACTTGCTTTCTATACTTGCAAACTTGTCCACTCTTGTTTTGTGCCGCCCACCTAAAAATGAAGTGCTCAGCCAGGTGTCAACAATATCAATAGCCAGGCCGGCACCGATAACTCTTGCGCCCAACGCAAGTACATTTGCGTCGTTGTGTTCGCGACTCATTTTCGCCATATAACTGTCTGTACAAAGGGCTGCTCTTATGCCGGGAACCTTGTTTGCGGCAATTGAAATGCCGATGCCCGTACCGCAGACAACAATTCCTTTCTCATGTGTTCCGCGGTTGACGGCTTCCGCCACCAACTGCCCATAATCGGGATAATCAACAGAAGTGGTGCAATCGCATGTCCCAAGGTCTTCGTAAGGGATACCTTTTTCTTCAAGATGTTTTACTATTTCTGATTTTAAACTAAATCCTGCATGATCACTTGCTATTGCTAACATTTTTTAGCCTCCCAATCAATTTTATTATATAGTATAGACAAAGTCAAAGCCGTATCAATATTTTTTAGCCAAGCCTTAGTTTTTCAATAAGCTTGTCTATAGCCTGTGCGATTTCTCGCGCACACTTGCTGTATTCCGACAGAGAGCCTCCATAAGGATCACTAATTCCGCCGGGGGTTCCATAGATATATTCTTTCAAAGCAAAAATCTTTTGATACGCTTCAGGACATCGAGCGAGAAGTTCCTGCCGATGCCATGGTTCCATAGTCAGCACCAGAAAGGCTTCGTACACGTCGGCGCAGGTTGCGTTTCGGCTGGTGTGGGTGGACAGATCACTGCCCGGATAATCCATGAGTGCAAGTACGGCATTCTTGCTTGGCGGTGAGGGGGATGATACTGCCAAACCTGCGGAAATACCCTCAAAACCAAATCCGGAGGGCTCCAGTGCGGCTAAACGGTTGAAAAGTGCGGCTGCCATTGGACTACGGCATGTATTACCTGTACATATGAAAAGTATTTTTTTCACGAGAACTCCTTATTATATCTTTCTATTACTTCATTTTCGTCTTACTTTATCTATTCTGAAAAGCTGCATCTATATGTGCTTCTATCGGTAATTATATCTTCTTCTATACATCTCTTACAGTTTTATTAGATTTCCGCCTGAAGCTTTCAACATTCGGTTCATGACTGCTTGTCCTATGCCCTCGATGTCTGGTGCCTCTGCCAGAATAATACTGATACCATTATCATCAAAATCTCTTAGACATCTGAATAAGTTTGCAGCAAGGCTCTCAGGACTTTTTCTGCTTCCAAGAGAGAGTATTTTGCAATGTCTGTAAAGATAAGGCTCATATAGTGCGGCTGTTTCTTCTGTTGACAATATACCCACAGAACCGCCTTCCTTGTAATAAAGCTCGGCTCGCTTGCTAATTTCAACTGCTACACGTTCAATCGGACCCTGCAAAAGCAATAACGTCGCATTAGGAGCATAGTGCCTATACTTCATGCCCGGGGATCTCGGGTGAATATCGCCGCTATCTGCCATGTTAAGTGTCGGATCTGCATCGATATTTCCAAGAAGCCTCTGGAGCTGTTCCAGTGTAACACCGCCAGGCCTGAGAACAATAGGAGGCTCAACAGTAGTGTCCAGTACGGTTGATTCCACTCCTACATTTGTACTGCCGCCATCTATTATAATATCCACTTTTCCAGAAAGGTCTTCAATAACATGCTTTGAGAGCGTTGGACTAGGCCTGCCGGAACTGTTTGCACTTGGAGCTGCAATTGGAATCCCTGCTTTATTAATCAGCGCAAGTGCGATGGGGTGGGAAGGCATTCTGATGCCTACAGTATCTAATCCTGCAGTGATAATGGATGGAATTCTTTCCGATTTTGGCATCACCAGTGTAAGGGGACCGGGCCAGAAGGTGTCCACCAATAGCGGCACAACCCTGGGAACCGTACATGCAAGAGTATCGATGGTTCTAATATCTGCGATATGTACGATTAGTGGATTGTCGGAGGGACGTCCCTTTGCTTTGAATATGTTTTCTACTGCCTGTGCATCAAAAGCGTTTGCCCCCAGACCGTATACTGTTTCTGTCGGGAAGGCAACGAGCCCTCCGGACTTAAGTACCTGCGCCGCGGGATCCAGCTTGCTTTCCCAACCGGGCACTGTAATATCTATCTTTATTATTTGAGTCTCCAAAATATGGCTCTCCCCTGCTGCAACATCATGGTAATGAGACTATTATACCATGAATTCGCAAATTCATGGTATAACTGGCCATGTGCGTTTCGGTAAAGAAGCTGCCGAAAATTTCGCACGGGCTGGTCGATGACTACGTCGTTTTGTATGTTGCAAAGGAAATCCGTGCTTGTGCACTCAACATACTTTCTGCTCGCCCATGCATCCTGGCCATAAATTCTGCCGGAGGTGTATAATAGCCTCATGATAATGAGATTATTATACCACATAATATCCCTAATATATTAGCCAATGATGATACTCTTCCAAGATAAAGCCTTTTTGACTCCGGCACCAATTCGCCAAAAATAATATAAAGCATTGCACCGCCCGCAAAACCAAGACAAGCTGCAGTGAGCAGATCGGATATACTGCCGAGGGCGGCTCCAAACAGTGCGCCGATGCCCATTGGGACTCCCGACAGTAAAGTGTATAAAAAGGCCCTGCTTTTCGAAAAACCGCCTGCGCGCATTGGTATAGCCATTGCGATTCCTTCGGGTATGTCATGTATAATGATTGCTGCTGTAATCGTAAAGCCAAGACTGGAGGACACTTCAAAGCCTGATCCGACGGCGAAGCCCTCCGGAAGATTATGCAGTGCTATAGCGATAGCCATAAGCACACCTGCTTTGAGCAGGCTTGAGCCTGAGCCTTTGTTAAATTGTGTTGAGTGCTTCAGCGCATTTTCGATTAATACAATGACAATAATTCCTGACAAAACGCCGGCAAGGGTATAGATGGCGCCGCCTAGCATAAATGCTTCCGGCAGCAATTCAAAGCAAACAACGGCTGTCATCAAGCCCGCTGAAAACTCCAGAATAGAGCTCATAAAGCGGTTACTGGTCTTGCCTACTATAAATGCGGAAAGCCCGCCTAATCCTGTTCCGATCAGTCCTGAGAAAAGTCCAAATAGTGTAATTGACAGAAAATGCTTCATGCCAGCCCTCTTTGCAAGTGGATTGCTTTACTATTGTATTCGCATAAGAGGGATATTATTTATTTAATCCTCGTCATATGATGAATTGCCAAGCTTTTCAGACTGATCTGCTGTGGTCAATGCATCTATGATATCATCAAGATCACCGTTCATGATCTCATCTATTTTGTAAAGCGTTAAGCCGATCCTGTGGTCTGATATCCGGCCCTGCGGGAAATTGTATGTCCGGATCCGTTCACTTCGGTCGCCGGTCCCGACCTGGCTTTTTCTTGCAGTCGCGATTTCCGAGTGCTGCTGACTTTGAGCGATCTCATAGAGCTTTGATCGAAGGACCTTCATTGCCTTATCCTTGTTTTTATGCTGTGAACGCTGATCCTGACAAGTTACGACGATACCTGAAGGCATATGTGTAATTCTGATGGCAGAGCTGGTTTTGTTGACGTGCTGTCCGCCTGCACCGGATGCCCGGTAAGTGTCAATCTGTAGATCATTCGGGTTGATGTCCACATCGACATCGTCTACCTCAGGAAGCACAGCCACAGTAACGGTGGAAGTGTGTATCCTGCCGCTGGATTCGGTGGAGGGGACACGCTGTACGCGGTGCACTCCGCTTTCGTATTTCAGTCTGCTGTACGCACCTTGAGCCTCAATAGAGAATACAATTTCTTTAATCCCACCAATTTCCGTATCATTAAGGTCCAGAATCTCAGTCTTCCATCGACGCCGTTCGGCATACATAGAATACATCCTGAACAGATCGGATGCAAACAAAGCCGCTTCTTCTCCGCCGGCTCCGCCTCTAATTTCCACGATAACACTTCGGTTGTCGTTAGGATCCTTTGGCACCAACATTAATTTCAACTGGCCCTCTATTGTCTCAAGGTTTTCGCGCGCCTCATCAAACTCAGCCTGTACCAATTCACGAAAATCCTTCTCCAGAGTACTGTCGAGGAGTTCTTTAGATTCGGCTATATCTGACTTCACCTTCTTATATTCACGAAATTTATCTACAATCTCCCCAAGCTCGGAAAACTCCTTCATGAGCTTGCGGTATTCATCCTGGTCTGATATGATTTGCGGATCGCTGAGTTTGAGGTTTATTTCCTCATACCGGTTATCAGCAACTTCCAACTTGTCAAACATAGGTCACCTCATAATGATAATAATTGGTTTTTTATTATAGCATATATTGCAGCATTAATCTATATCTTCGAAGTGCAAAAACGGACTGCCGCAAAAACGCAAAACGGACCGAGACAAAACTTGAGTTTTGCGGCAGTCCGCTTTGCACATTGACACGATGAGGATTACTTTATTATCTCAATATAACCGTTCTGTGTCTCTGCATATATATTAACCTTTTGGGTGGCAGTGGAATAATTCTCGGTCTCGGCCTCTATCTGTCTTACAAGGCCTTCTACCTTAGGAGCATTGCGGTACAGCAAATTCGGGATCAATGGGTTTATGCCGCCGTTTGTGGTCTTTGCTGTTACTTTATACCCTTTGTCTTCGGAATCATTCATGTTTGCTTTGATATCTGCATTCTTTGTCCTAAGCGTTAGGTCGACATTGTCGACACCTTCCAGACTCTGCAGATTTTCAAGCGCTATTTTACCGTTGGTTGAGGATGCTGTCATCTTTTCAGTCTTAAGGTTCTTGATGTCGATAGCGGCATTCTGCGCGCTGATGCTGATATCCTTACCAATTAAATAACTGATCATTATTTTTGCATTCTTTGTATCAACAGCTACCTTGCTGCTGTTTACGCCTGTCAGGTCGATTGCTCCATTCTTTGTAACACTGACAAACTCCTCTGAAAGGGTATCCTCAACATTGATTTTGCCATTCTTTGTTTCCAGAATCAGCTTATTGAGCTTTATGGCAGGAACAAATACTTCATATGACACACTGAGATTGAAGGTGTCCGGTTTAGCCAGCTTCACTGAAACAGTACCGTTTTCATTTAAAAAGGCAAGAACATTTTCGGCATTGGCCTGTGGAGTTCGGATCTTAGCCTTCACGGATATTTTGTTTTCCTGATGCTTCTTAATGGTGATCGGGCCGTTAGTTGCCTGCAGTTCAAGGCTTGTGCCTTCTTGAGCTTCAGCTTCGTAGGTTTTCTCAACAGTTGCATAGCTGCCAAAAATGTTGAATGCACCTGTGTCAACTAGACTTCCAACAAAATCAACAACTTTGTCTGCAGCGCCGAAGGCAGCAGTTGCAACGTTTTTGCCGAATTTTTCAGCTTTATCGCTGAATTCGTCTACCATTTTGTCAAAATCCTTCTGATTGTAATTTTTGGAAAGGTCACGTCTCCATTCGTTGATCCTCTCTCTTACCTTTGCAACTTCATCATAGTAGTTGTGTTGAGGCGGCTTTGGTGCGCGGAAGCCTTCATATCGATGCCCGCCGGGTCCGGGAGCCTGCTTCTGGTTGGATTCCAGAGCCTCGAGGAGTTTTGCAGCTTCCTCACTGTTAATTCTGCCTTCCTGCAGCATTTTAAGTATCATCATTCTTTCTTCACTAATAGACATAGTATAAACCCTCCTGATTATTTTTTTTATGATCTATTTCAGTAAATTCAATGCATCCTCCACTGATAATTTTCCGTTTTCAAGTTCATCAAGTATTTCCATCCTGCGGCTGAGTATCTCCTCTTCCTGTGCTGTACCTTGCGGATTCTCATAGCCCAGGGCATTTGCGGCATCATCCAGCCTGTTCTTTACAGTTGGATATGAGATGCCAAGTTCTTTCTCCACCTCCTTTATATTGCCTCTGCACTTTATAAATGTCTCTATGAACGATTTCTGCTCTTCAGTCAGCCTGCAGAATCTGCATAGATCAAAGTGTCCTTCAATTTTTGTCCCGCAGTCGTTGCAGTAAATGGTGGTAATCTCTGTGTTCTCCCCGCATACAGGACACTTGCCAAGCGCCTCTCTTGTCATATTTCGCACCTCGATTTATCTGAAGATATATTGTGTAGTGATTCATAATATTTACAAAATCATTGAATATATGAATCCTTCCATAATATATACTATTATTGTTTATCCAATATGTCAATGAACTATTCATCAAAACCTTAACATTATTAATATATGTATTAATTATTTTAAGGTTACAATTAATCATACGCAGGTTCTCAATGAATGTCTTATATAAAGAAATGTTTTTTATGAATTTCCTTATAAAAAATAAAAAAGCCTGCTGATTCCTGAATAATCACGGAATCAACAAGCCTATTTTAGTTCGCTGATTTTTATAATTCGCGGCGACCTTCCATTGCTTTTGCCAGAGTTACCTCATCGGCATACTCCAGATCGCCTCCGACAGGTATTCCATGCGCAATCCGAGTGGTCCTGATACCCGCCGGCTTTAAAAGTTTTGATATATACATGGCGGTAGCTTCACCTTCTACATTAGGATTGGTAGCAAGAATAACCTCGTGGATATCTGCCTCGCGTATCCTTTGAAGCAGCTCTCTTATTTTGATATCCTCAGGGCCTATGCCTTCCATAGGAGATATAGCGCCATGCAGAACATGGTAAATTCCTTTGAATTCGCGTACTCTTTCCAGAGCTACAACGTCTCTGGGATCTTCGACAACGCAGATCGTACCCTGATCACGCTTAACGTCACTGCAGATATTACAGGGATCTGCCTCTGTTAGGTTGTAGCAAATAGAGCAGTAGCGGGTTTTCAGCTTTGCATCTTTTATTGCATTTGCCAATGCTTCGGACTTTTCGACAGTCAGATTCAAAACATGAAAAGCAAGCCTCTGGGCGCTCTTATGACCGATGCCCGGAAGCTTTTCAAATTCTTCTATCAGTTTGGCAACCGGCGGAGAATAAAAGTAGCTCATATTAGAACAACCCGCCGAGTCCGCCCATACCGCCTGTTATTTTGGACATCTCTCCATTGACCATTTCGTCTGCCATGCGAAGAGCCTCGTTTACAGCAGCCAAAACCAGATCCTGCAGCATTTCTACATCATCTGGATCCACAACATCACGATTTATAGTAATTTCCTTGATCTCTTTCTTCCCATTGGCAACGACCTTGATCGCTCCGCCTCCGGCAGTAGTTTCAACTTCTCTGTCCTGAAGCTCCAGCTGCAGTTTTTCCATATCCTTCTGCATCTTTTGAGCCTGCTTCATGAGATTGTTCATGTTACCGCCGCCGCCGCCAAAACCCGGAAATCCACCCTTTGCCATTTCATTGCCTCCTCAGATAAATATTATAGCAGTTACAGTTATTATACCTTAAGCCAATTATTTCATACAAGGGGTATTTAAGATTACTCGTCATACTCGTCATCAATAATCTCAAGCGGGAGTCCGGCTTTTTCAGCTATGCTCCTTGCTTTTCTGAGTAACTCGCTGCTCTCTGAGGGCTTTGTAGTTGAAAACGTTTTTTGAACAATATCTTCATCCAGACATTTTACCTTCATCTCATGACCTGTCACATTGTGGATAGCGTCCTCGATCGTTTTGAGGTGTTCCAATCTTGAAATGCTTGCTCTGATAGGACTCTCCTTGATTATTAGGCCAATAAGGTCATTTCCCAGTTTAACTGCTTTGACATTCAATAGATAGGCATAAATGGTCATTCTGCCAAGACCCTTCAAGTGCTTCATGACCTTTGGCCAGGGTTCAAACTCAGGCGACCCGGAGGGGGAGACTTTCACTGATGAGAGGTCAGAGGCGATTAGTGACTCAGGCTCCAAAATAGCTTCGACAGCTTTGGCGGTTACTGCAGCTTCTACGACCTCGACGGGCTTCATTGCAGAGAATATACCGGCAGCCTCGTTCACATTAGCCGCCGCAATTTCATTTGAGGCCGCTGTTTCATTTACGGCATCGGAAGAATTATAGGCTTTGACGGAAAAATATCCGCTCTCCAGCTTTTGTTCCAGTGCGGTGAGCCTGTCTGAGAGGCTTGCATCAAATTGACTGCCGCTTCCGCATAGCTTTATTAGCGTCACTTCCAGCGAAACTCTTGGGTTAGTGGCCCATTTCAGGCTGTACTCCAATGAAGATAATTCTCTCACATGGCGGATGATATCGTCCTGCGAAATCACAGAGGTCTGCTTCTTCATTATCTGCAGCACCTGTGTCGGGACCTCAATCAGGTTATCGCATTGCCCCTTTGTGGATTTGCATATAAGAAGATTCCTATAATACAATACAAGATCCGAAACGAAATGTGAGATATCACGTCCATCTGCGACCAAGCGGTTTATATTCTCAAGTATAGCCGGAATATTTTTATCTATCATGCTATCAGTGAATTCTGTCATAAAGGAGTCATTAACGATACCGACTACAGAAAGAACACCATCATATTCTATGTTTTTATTGCCTAGAGAAATACATTGATCCAAAAGGCTTATTGCATCGCGCATGGCACCGTCTGACATACGAGCAATAAGGGCTGCGGCGTCCTGGCTGAGCGTTATTCCATCTGCGGATGAGATTTTTTCCAGCTGTTTCATTATACTCCCATGGGAAATCCTCCTGAAATCAAATCGCTGACAGCGCGAAAGGATCGTGGCCGGGAGCTTGTGCGGCTCCGTTGTTGCCAATATGAACATTGCATGTTCCGGCGGCTCCTCCAGCGTTTTCAGCAGTGCATTAAAGGCACCGGTTGAGAGCATATGGACTTCATCTATGATATATACTTTTTTTCTTGCTTTCGCCGGCATGTATATGACTTCATCCCGGATTTGCCGGACATTATCAACACTATTGTTGGATGCTGCGTCGATTTCAAGCACGTCCATGCTGCTGCCTGAAAGAATCTCACAGCAAATTTCACACTCGTTGCAGGGCTCGCCTTCATGTGGATTCAGACAATTGACCGCCCTGGAAAGGATGTGAGCCATTGTAGTTTTGCCTGTACCTCTGGTGCCGCAGAAAAGATATGCATGGGCGACCCTATCGGTGCTCACGCTATACCGCAGTGTCTTGACCACATGCTCCTGTTCCACAACATCTTCAAAACGGGCGGGGCGCCATTCTCTGTATAAAGCGATGTAAGACATAGTGAGTTCACCTCATTCACTGATAAAGGTTTAGTTTTGCCGGAGGCATATAATATCCTCATATCTGAGGATATTATATCATAAAGAGTGCGAAAAGATAGAACTGGGTAAATGATCAAAAAAAGAGACATCCCCGGATATCAGGAATGTCTCTTTTGCAAAATTTAATTGACTGTGCACCTGTTGTCGACTAACTTCTACAAACGTAACCCATATAGTTGGCTCAAGTCAGGCAACCCTGCGGCACACGAAAGTGACTGCTTACCGCTGCTTTCTTCCGAACCTGACGGGGTTCACAGATTTTCGTTGCGCAAGACCCAGTTTTCATTGCCACTTGAAGGGGGCAGACCTTACAAGGATAAGCCTCGAAAGGGAATTCAACCCTGCTACAGCGGATTGCAGGTACAGGGCACCGCTACCTCCCCGTCTAGCACGACCAAAACTTTTTAACAATTTTCAACCAATAAGGCCGACTTTTATTATACATAAAAGAATGAACTATAGCAAGTTTTTTTGGAAATTTTTAAAATGTAGTTTTATCCAAAAAAATAAAGCACCGGATATAATAAATTATAATAATTTCTAAATTAATAAGTGCTTTATAAAACTAATATGAAATTAAACCCGTTTATATTAAAAGGAGGAACAAAAATTGAAAATTAGTCAAACTAATCATCCTGTGTTTAGTATAACATAAATTTTGACAAGAGTATATTAAAATTGTGTAACAAGTTTTTAATAAAGTGTTAATATACAATATGCAAATTTATAGTTCTTGTTGCTTTATTATTAATTTTTCGCCATTTAGCATTTCTGTCTTTGCAGGACTACTTTCCATGAGATTTGAATAAAACTTTGTATATTTATCTAATATTTTCCGGTCAGATTTATTAAGGGAAGTTACAGGGGTTTTAGTTTTTCTTTGTGGCTCCATGTTATCACATCCTAATGAATTATTTAGTGATATTTTATGAAAAAATCATTAATTTATTCAGGCTTGTACTAATAAGTACTTTACAATTTTATGATTTGTATAATGCTTTCTTCAGGTTAGCTTTTGACGGAAAGAATGTAGATTTAAGTTTTTGTTGTAAGGATCAATATGTAAATATGGTGAAATTTATTATTATTGGATAACTAGGGTTGTACTTTTTATACAAATTCTGATAAAATAAAACTAGAATGTTACAGATTTTGTAAGGGGGGAAGGTTTTGAAAGTACGTAAAGCTATAATTCCTGCTGCTGGACTTGGGACAAGGTTTTTGCCTGCAACAAAAGCTCAGCCTAAAGAAATGCTTCCTATAGTTGACAAGCCTACTATTCAATACATTGTAGAGGAAGCGATAGCATCAGGTATTGAGGATATAATGATTGTAACGGGGAGAGGAAAAAGGTCTATAGAAGATCACTTTGACAGGAGTTGCGAGCTTGAGCTTGAACTTACGAAAAAAGGAGAGCAGGATTTGCTAAACCTTGTTCAGGATATTTCAAATCTTGTTAATATACACTACATTCGTCAGAAAGAGCCTAGGGGGCTTGGGCATGCAATTTATTGTGCAAAGACCTTTATAGGAGAGGAGCCTTTTGCTGTACTGCTAGGAGATGATATAGTTGATTCGCAAGTTCCATGTCTTAAGCAGCTTATAGATGTATTCGACAAATATCAGGCATCTGTTCTAGGTGTCCAGTGTGTATCACAAGAAGATGTTTCAAAGTATGGTATTGTAGGATGTAAAGAGATAGATAATAGATTGTACAGCGTCAACGATTTGGTTGAAAAACCTGATAGTGAAGCTGCTCCTTCGAATGTTGCTATTCTTGGCAGATATATTATTACGCCTAGAATATTTGAGTTTCTAGAAAAGGCTACACCAGGGAAAGGCGGAGAAATACAGCTGACTGATGCATTGAAAAAGCTCATGGAAGCTGAGAAAATGTATGCATATGACTTTGAGGGCAACAGGTATGATGTTGGAAATCGAATGGGATTTGTTAAAGCGACAATAGAATTTGGACTTAAACGTGACGACCTAAAGAATGAATTAACAGAATACCTTAAAAATATAGCTAACTCCATATAAAAATTGGATAAAATGTGATAAAATTGTCAAAAATACCTACAAAATAAATTTGTAGGTATTTTTTATGAAGAGTTTTAAGAAAGTTATAATGATAGTATTAATTATTATTGTTTTATTGAGCAGCAATACTGAAAATAAAGATTTGATTTTCTGCTTTAAAAACAATACACCTGAAAAAAGTGAAGTTACCCCTGAATATTCAGAGCTTGTTGATAAAATAGGTGAAAAAGAGACAACTAAGCAGGATGTGGAAGATAATTACCCGGATGAGGAAACCTTAGAATATAACGAGGGTATTTTATATGATTTTTTTCTTACTTATGATGAGATTATAGCCCTGAAAAATGTGAATTTTAATGAGAAATTGGCAGCCCTGAAAATTGTATCAAAAATTAACAGTGGTGATTTTGAGAAAATTTTAAGATTGGCAGACGGGGGTATAACATACGAAGAAAAGATTGAAGCAGACAGGATTTTAAGAAAGTCCATAAGTGAAGAGGATATTAAAAAAGTGTATGGTATAATCTTTAAGTATAAGGAGTAGCATGATCCCTCAACTTAAATATTTTTCGACTTACAAAATATAAGTCCTCAAAAAATGCTTTCCTTATAATAAATATCTTTTCAATATAAGGGTTATACCATAGAAATACTAAAGAACTATTAGAAGAGTTATATGCCTTACAATATATGGAAGTTTATTCTGAACTATTGAAAAAATATTTTTGGTGCTAATGTTATATTAATCTCTCTATTTTATACTTATATAAAAATGAATGAATTGGGGGGATAAAAATGAAAAAATTAATACCCTATATTATTATTTTAGCCTTATTTTTATCCGGCTGTAATTCAAAGCATACTATTCATGAAAGTATAGAAGAAATTGAGGGTAATTTATCAGTAACTGTTTTAGATGTAGGAAAAGGTGACTGCATTATTCTAAGATCTGAAAATGCTGTCATAATGATGGACACAGGGTATATTGATACCAGCAGTAAAGTTTTGAATTACTTAAACAGAAATAGTATTGACACCATTAATTATTTGATAATTACTCACTATGATAAAGACCATGTGGGAGGCGCTGCAAAAATACTTAATGAAATTAATGTGGAACAGATATATCTTCCTGACTATGAAGGCGTAAACGACCACTATAACAACATGATATCAGTAATAAATAAAAAGAAACTTTCTGCTGATATTGTAAGGAAGGATGTAACATTTACGTGTGACAATATTTTGTACAAAATATATGCAACAGATATTGAGTATAATGGTAGTAATAATGACAATGATGTTTCCCTGATAGTAAGTGTTGTAAATAATCAGGATTCCTTCTTGTTTACTGGGGATATTGAGAAGGCCGGAATCAAAAGTTTTTTGCCCAAAATAGAAATGTCCTATGATGTTATTAAAATGCCTCATCATGGACGAAAAGAGTCTAACTTGGATAAGCTTATTGAAAAAACTGATCCTAAAATAGCTATTATTACAGACAGTCAAAGGGAACATGCAGATAAAAAAGTCTTAGATTTATTGAAAGAAAATGGTGTATCCACATATCAATCCAGCTTAAATGGCAGCTATACTATTATTAGTGATGGAAATGAAAGCTTAAAAATTACTGAAATCCTAGAGTAACATAGCTAGGAAAATAAATAAGCTCTTTGCCTGATTTTAAAATCTGCAGGGAGTTTTTTGTTGTGTTGCTCCTTTTATTTCCCCTAATATTTTAATATAATATGATTTTATGGATGTTTAGGGCTATGGGAAAAATAAATATTCATATAGTTCATTAGCAATATGGAAACTACTAGAATGTTGATTTAGAAATACCAAAGAAAAATTAAAATCTGAAGTTATTTATTGGTCATCCTTTAATGAGAAATTAAGAAGCATCGGGAGGTAATTTATTATGTCAGTAGAGCAACATCCTGCGTACAAAGAGGAATTAGAAAGGAGTAAATATACCCTTGACTATATAGAAAGAATTTTAAAGAGTATGACAGATAAAAAAGAAAAAGTAGATAAAGAAGTTGATAGGGTTAAGAGACATTTCAACGCCGAAAGTAGCCAGGATTATATTGACATGATAATCAATGCACAGCTCCAGACCAGCATGAGCTTAAAACTCAGAAATTTGGATACAGCAAGAAGTAAACCCTATTTCGGAAGAGTGGACTTTTGTGAATACGGAAAAACTAAAGTTGAAAAGCTGTATGTGGGAAAAGTTTCTCTTATGAGGGATGAGGACCAGGAACTCCTTATTGTTGACTGGCGTGCACCTGTTGCAAACCTTTATTATGAAGCGAGGATAGGGGAGGCAGGCTATACTTGTCCTGATGGCATTATTAAAGGCCAGCTTACTTTGAAAAGACAGTTTAGCTTTGAAGAAGGCCGCTTAATGAATATGTTTGATATAGATATTACTACAAATGATGAGTTTCTCCAATCTTATTTAGGGGCAAGTGCGGACAATAGATTAAAGGATATTGTTAGTACTATTCAGGCTGAGCAAAATAAGATAATAAGGGCAGATATGTGGACTCCGCTAATTGTTCAGGGAGTTGCAGGTAGTGGAAAGACTACTATTGCACTTCATAGGATAGCCTACCTCATATACACCTACGAAAAGTCTTTCCAGCCGGAAAACTTTATGATAATTGCACCAAACAAGCTGTTCTTGAATTATATTTCAGAGGTATTACCCGAACTAGGTGTGGAGAGGGTTAAGCAGACTACCTTTGAAGAATTTGCATTGGAATTGATAGGGAAGAAGCTTAAAATTAGGGAAGCTAATGAAAAATTGAGCTTATTTGTGAATAGCAGATCCTCGGAACAGGAATTGAGAAAAAATGAATTGATTCGAAAGGCTTCGGAGTACAAAGCTTCAATGTCTTTTAAAGAAATTCTTGATGATTATATAAAACTAAAGGAAAAGACTCTGATTCCCAAAGAGGACTTTAAAATAGCATCACAGGTGCTTTTCAGATATAAAGAGATAAATGACC
>JAEYRF010000233.1 GCA_023409615.1 Bacillota bacterium
GCTGGAGACAACTACAATGTGTACTCTGCAAGGAGAAAGGCTCAAGGAACTTATGGCGAAATACTCGTCCATTGCATTCAAGGTAATGGATGAACTCTCTCGCAGACTGGAAAAAGCTGAAAACCGGATAGAGACCATCAGCTTCAGCTCTGTAACCAAGCGGGTGACAGGTGCTTTGCTGGATATGTCACAAGGCAAGGAGGAAATTCTTCTGCCTATGACCAAGGGAGACCTGGCTTCACAATTGGGGATGAGCCAGGAAACCCTAAGCCGCAAGCTTGCCGCATTGCAGGAAGAAGGACTGATTCTATTAAAAGGGCACCGCAAGATCATTTTGAAAGACAGATCACAACTGGAGGAAATCACCCTAACTGAATAAATGCAGGCTCCACTTCCTTGATTTCATTATATGATATGGCCTTCACCGGACATGATTCTATTACATCCTGCAGTTTATTATGGTCTAAATCTAAACCTTCGTATGATTTCGTGATTGCTTTTTTATTTTCCATCTCAAATACTTCGGGATAGTTCTTGGCACAGAGAGTACAACCCATGCAGGCATCGCGGTTGATATGGAGTCCGGGCTGTGTCAGAACCTCTCCCGGCAGATCCTTGTCCTTGATAATTTTCCCCGCTATCCATGAAAAAATAATGATGGCGATAACAGTGAGCACCCAGCGTACGGCCATAAATTTCGGCCCTAAAAACTTCGCTTCATTGAGCAGCATGGGAACCTTTATCACAGCCCATGAGCTTAGGATAATAATGATATTTCTAATAGATGCACCCTTCTTGTGAAGCATAACGCACATTGGGAACGCCGCGTAAATCGGACCTGCCGAAATACTACCGACCACAAAAGAGAGGAAAACACCTTTCGACTTAGCCTCCTTGCCCAAATACCGCATGATTTTTTCCTTTGGAACCCACATATCCAAAAGTGCTGTCAGGACAAAGATGACCGGCATGATCAAGAGCATTTCTTTGATGTAGTAACCACTGTTTTTCACCGAAGATGTTCCCATTGCCGGATTTATAATAAACATGATGATATACGCCAATGCAACAATAACTAAGAATAAATTTGCCTTTAACTTTTTCAAGATTGTCATATGAATACCCCCATTACAAGCGCGATAGAAATAGCGAATAGAAAGCTAAGACCATTTCGGACCGCGGTGAATTTTACACCAAATTCCTTTTTTTCAAGAGGGAATGTCACCACACCCACCATTGTTAAGGTTGTTAGAAAAGCTACAGCCGGTACTACGCTGACCCCTGCGTCTATCAGTGTTCCCACAAGCGGGAATGCAATAAATGCAGGGACCAACGTAATTGTTCCAAGCAAAGCCCCTCCAACCGTCGCCAGCAGAGCAGACTGTTCGCTCAAGAATTTAGCAATTTCTGCAGGTGGCATAATAGTTAAAATCAGGCCTATTGCAAAAATAATTGAAAGAATGCTCGCGAGCATACCCTTACCCATTCCAAACGCCATCTTAAGCGCCTGCTTCGTTTTCACCTTGTCCTTTGCAAAGGAAAATCCAAGAAAAACAAGTGTACCGACCCAAACTACTAATGTAAAAACATCCATGTGTATCCTCCATTCATCATAGCAATGAAGGTAGTATATCGTTCTATTCTGTACAAATATAGACACATAAGTTTCTTTTTGCTATTATATTTGAAATAGGGGGAGATTGCTTTGATAGAGATAATAAAGACTATACCGTTGTTTTCACAGCTGCAAGCAAATGAAATTAGATCGCTGGTTGCTGATAATCAATTGTATCTAAAGAATTATTCAAAAGGAGCAACGGTTTATAATCAAAAGGATAGCTGTAAGACACTTGACATAGTTTTATCAGGCAGCTTTGTTGCGTACTCTCTTTCAGAGAACGGTTCGGAAATGACTATGTTTGAGTTTTCCAGAGGTCAGATGTTTGGAGCAAATCTGCTTTTTGGCGATAACCATACATATCCGCTGACGATTTACTGCATGGGTGACGCACAGCTTTTGCACGTCACTCAGAAGGCGATATCCAATTTTCTGCACAATTATAATTTTGTAATACAATTCATCGGGATGCTGTCGCAAAATTCACAGAAGCTAAACCAAAGGATTAGAATGGTGGCACAAAAGACCTTACGGGAAAACCTTTTAGAATATTTCAAACAACAGTCTATACTGCAAGGCTCCGATACGATTGTGCTGCCCATCAGCAAAAAACAACTTGCCGATTATCTTGGTGTGCAGCGCCCATCTTTATTTCGGGAGTTAAAGAATCTAAAAGACGAAGGGCTCATTGATATCTCTAATCGGAGAATTCGGCTAAACCACTAAGAGTCACTGATGCGGCTGCCGATAAAAAATCAAATAGTATAGAGAGAATAAAGAAATCCCCCGAACGTAGATTTCAGATCTAGCTCGGAGGATTGTTTTAAGCCTAGCCCGGAGGATCACTTTATCTCTCTATTTACGCTTTTACTTGAGATTTTATTACTTCGTATCCAAGTGCGGTGATGGCCTTCTTGACGTCATCCACAGATAATTTCTCAGCATCGAAGTCAAATTTCACTTTGCTTGAGTTAAACAGCACCTTTACACTTTCCTTATCCACATTGTCCATAGACTTTACTGCATTCTCAATCTTTTGAACACATGACGGACAGATTAATGCTTCTAATTGAATTGTTGCTTTACTCATTAGTAATCATCCTCGTATTATAAAGTAGTAGTGTTTATAGTCCCTCTCCAAGGACTGTATGCTATAATTTTCACAGACGCTGTGGATTAGTCCAATCATCCTAACGCTCGACGTTTTAAGAAAGGCAATAACCA
>JAEYRF010000009.1 GCA_023409615.1 Bacillota bacterium
CAAGTTTATACTTTTTTCATTTGCTTGTCATTTATTTTCACCATACAATTGATAGTTTGCCTACTCTATCATTGAAAATATTTGACCATTGAAAATTTTATTCCTTTATTTGTGAATTTGTAATGAAAAAATGTACAGTAAAATATATAATGAAGTTTAGGACAAAATTAGATTTTCAGGAGGCTATATGGATATCATTATAAGAGAAGACTATAGGGAATTGAGCAAATATGCGGCACAGGTAATTGCCGGTTTTGTAAAATCCAAACCTGACTGCATCCTGGGGCTTGCCACCGGTGGAACCCCTATTGGCACATATAAAGAACTGATAAAAATGCATAACGAAGGACTCGATTTTTCGCAGGTCAGGACCTTCAATCTTGATGAATATCTCGGTAATGGAATCGATCTGGCGAAACCTTACAGTCAGGATCAGAGCTATGCAAGGTTTATGTATGAAGAGCTCTTTAGGCACATCAATGTAAAAAAAGAAAATATACATATCCCCGACGGTACTTCAAAGGATCCCTGGCAATTCTGCAAATGGTATGAGGAGGAAATTAAAAGGCTCGGAGGAATCGATCTGCAGTTATTGGGTATTGGTGGCGACGGGCATTGGGGCTTCAACGAGCCCGGGTCATCCCTGGCTTCCAGAACCAGAGTTCAGGCATTAACCCAACAAACACTCAATGACAATTATGAAGCCTTTTATAAAAGCGCAGGTATCGAGAGGTCAATGATGCCGCATTTTGCTATCACAATGGGTATCGGGACTATTCTGGATGCAAAGAACATTCTTATGATTGCAAATGGAGTAAAGAAGGCAGGCGTAGTTGCAAAAGCCCTGGAAGGACCCATAACCTCGCAGATCACTGCTTCAGCCATACAGCTGCACGCCGGAGGGATTACCGTAGTACTTGATAATGCAGCAGCTTCAGAGCTACAGCATCTTGATCACTATATCCATGTTGAAAAGCTGAAAAAAGAATACAGTATATAATTGTAATACGGAATTCGGAGCGGTAGGCCGGAAAATAGAGAACCGGAAACTTGACCCCTTTACTATGAAGGGGTCATTCCTGTTTTCTAATTAAATAATCAGGTACTATATTTTTAAGCGTTATATATTTTAAACAGTCTATTTTGTATTTGACACAGGATTCAGTACCATTGTCATGCTTTTGCCTTCAAGCCGAGGCATTTTGTCCATTGTCCCGACTTCCTTCACAGATTCGGCAAATTTGACCAGTACTTCCTGTCCTGCTGAGGTATATCTCATTTCTCTGCCCTTAAACCTTATGCTTACCTTTACTTTATTGCCATCCTTTAAGAATTTTAAGGCATTTTTCATTTTAAATTCGAAGTCGTGTTCTTCGATCGTTGCCGACAGCCTTACTTCTTTCAGAACCGTTTGCTTCTGGTTCTTTCTGGCTTCCTTTTCCTTTTTGGCCTGTTCGAAGAGGCTTTTACTGTAATCGACGATTTTGCATACAGGCGGCACTGCATTTGGCACTATCTTTACCAGATCCAGGCTTTTTGCATCAGCCAGTTTCTGTGCCTCCTGTGTTGGCATAACTCCAAGCATTGTGCCATCTGTGTCAATCAGGCGAACTTCAATGTCTTTGATTGCTTCATTCATATCCGGCTCGTTTTTTCTAATATTAGACACCTCCAGTATTTATTTTATATTTATTGGCAGTATGCATATTCGTCTGAGGAATCTGCGATACTCCACTGAAAACTATGGTATGTTTAATGTTTGTAAACCTTCGATATGTCTGAAGGCACTCATCTACCCTTTATAATTTCCCAACAAAATCAGCAATAAACAAAAAGCAGGTTGCTCATAAAATTGAGTTTCCCACTCTGTAATCCCGAAGTCGATATCGATATTGAAGCCAGGTAGTTGAAACAACAATATTACCTGACTATGATAACACGGTTTGAAAAAAATAGCAACTGCGGCGAAATACCTTTCTTGATTACATGTCTGAAATAGATTACACTAGGTAATAAGAGGTGTTTCGTATGGCAAAGTGGTGGCAGGAGCGTGTGGTCTATCAGATCTATCCCCGTAGCTTTCAGGATACCAATGGAGACGGCATCGGCGATCTTCCGGGTATTCTCATACACCTGGATGAATTAAAGGATCTAGGCGTGGGAGTAATATGGCTCAGTCCCGTCTACCCCTCTCCAAATGCAGATAACGGATATGATATCAGCGATTATTGCGGTATCCACCCCGAATACGGAACCATGTCCGATATGGACCGGCTAATCGAAGAGGCAGCAAAGCGGGACATCAAAATTATCATGGATCTGGTCATTAACCACACCTCAGATGAACATCCGTGGTTCCAACAAAGCCGGGATCAAAACAGCCCCTACCGTGACTATTATATCTGGCGCCCCGGGAAAGCCAAAAGACCGCGCAAGACTGAAAAAGCAGGGCAGCCCATTAAAGCAGAGCAATCCAACAAATTACCGGAACCTCCCAACAACTGGACCAGCTTCTTTGGAGAGGATTGCTGGGAATACGATGACAGAAGCGGAGAGTACTATCTACATCTATTCGCTAAAAAGCAACCTGACCTTAACTGGCACAATCCTAAAGTGCTGACCGAAATAAAGAAAATAATGCAGTTTTGGCTGGACAAAGGTATTGCAGGTTTTCGCTGTGATGTCATCAATATCCTTTACAAAAGTACATTGGAAGACGGTGTAAAAAAACTGGCGCTCACAGGCAGTGAGCATTATCTGTCCCGGGAGGGCACTCATGAAATCCTGCGGACTCTCCGACGCGACGTACTAGATCATTACGACTGCTTTACCGTGGGAGAAACCGTATTTGTTACACCTGCCATGGCAAAGGATCTTTGTGATGAAAGCCGCCGCGAGCTGGACATGATTTTCTCCTTTGAACATATGGAGACCGATCAGTTCCTGGTGAAATGGTTCAAGCGTAGATTTAATGCACAACGTTTTGCCGCAACAATTGCCAAGTGGCAGAAGGCTCTAGACTGGAATGCCATTTACCTCGAAAATCATGATCAGCCAAGAAGCGTCTCAAGGTTCGGAGATGACGGACAGTATCGCGTACAATCGGCCAAGCTGCTATGTACCCTACTGCTGACACTCAGAGGCACACCCTTCGTATATCAGGGACAGGAAATTGGAATGACCAACTTTGACTTTTCAGGAATGGATCATATACAGGATGTGGAATCTCAAAATATTTACCGACTGGCAAAACGCCTGCATTTCCCACCCGGCCTGCGCTGGAGGATGATTAAGGCCAGTTCCAGAGATAATGCCAGGACACCGGTCCAATGGGATAACACCCCTAATGCAGGTTTTACAACAGGTGTGCCTTGGCTGGGCATTAATCAAAATTACACACATATCAATATGGCCTCTCAGATGAAAAACCCGGACTCTGTTTGGAGTTTCTACAAAACCATGATAGCGCTTCGGGAAAGCAATGAAGTACTCAAATATGGCTCCTTTGAACCAATAGAAATTAAAAAGCACATTTTTACATACAAACGAGTATTTGAAGGTCAGTGCCTTGAAGTGCTGCTGAACTTCTCAGGACATACCCAAAGAGTATCATGCGAAAAATATGCTCGTGCCACTAGCGTGATCCTCTCAAATTGCAACAGGCAGAACTTTGACGGCTTTCTTCACCCCTATGAGGCTTTGATACTGAAAGAAGATGCAATTCACCACTAAAATTAAAGTGGGTATGAGACTGTACGAGGAGGCGGATGACAGCTTATGATCGATCACAAGGAGGGCGTATTTCGCCTGACAACCCGGAACACCAGTTACTGGTTTCGTGTGACTCCCTTTGGCCATGTAGAACACATCCATTACGGCCACAGACTTAAGGAACAGTCGCCTGACGTTCTGGCACTCAAACGCACGGCTGCTGTCGGCAGCAGTGTTTGTTACGATCCCTCGGATCCCAACTACTGCCTGGATAACCTCTGTTTAGAATGGTCAGGTATCGGCCGCGGAGATTACAGGCACTCCCCTGCGGAAATAAAAATGCCTGACGGCACCTTCGTTTGTGATTTCAGGTATCATTCACATCGCATTCTTCCCGGGTATTTACCAATGGATTCCCTTCCAACCGCTTATGGAGATGAAAACGGCTGTCAGACGCTTGAATTAACACTGGAGGATGAATCCAATCAGACTGTATTGTTCCTTTATTACACAGCTTACGAAAGTACAGATGTCATTACACGTCGCGCTGTATTGGAGAACCGGAATATAAATCCTCTTGTTATCCGCCGTCTGATGAGCATGATGGTTGACATCCCTAACCGGAGCTTTCGTATGATCACTTTTGACGGAGGCTGGATTAAAGAAGCCCACCGCCATGACCGTGTACTAGAATATGGACTCTATGTCAACTCATCTGCCACAGGCGCAAGCAGCAACCGCCACAACCCCGGCTTTTTACTGGCAGAACATGATGCAACAGAGCACAACGGGTACGTTTATGGCTTTAACCTGATATACAGCGGTAATCATTACGGCGCCGTGGAGTTAAGTAATCATCAGCTCGTCCGGGTCCAACTCGGCATCAATCCTCACTGCTTTGAATGGACACTTAAGGAAGGCGGGCGTTTTGAGACTCCCGAAGCGGTTATGACCTTCAGTTCCAAAGGATATAACGGCATGAGCCATAATTTCCACGATTTCATTAATAACCATATTGTCAGAGGTGATTGGAAAAACAAAGAGCGTCCAATTCTGCTGAACAACTGGGAAGCCCATTTTTTTAAGTTTACCCAGGGCAGTCTGCTCAGACTGGCGCGTCGGGCTATGCGCCTGGGTGTTGAACTCTTTGTATTGGATGACGGCTGGTTTGGCAAACGCAACAGCGACACTGCAGGTCTTGGGGATTACACGGTAAACCGCAGAAAGCTGCCCCGGGGGCTTGCATATTTTTCGAGGCGGATCCGAAGAATTGGTATGCAGTTTGGTCTCTGGTTTGAACCTGAAATGGTAAACCCCGATAGTGAACTTTTCCGCACCCATCCCGAATACGCTATTCAAACGCCAGGCAAAAAACCTACGCTGGGTCGGAATCAATTGGTGCTGGACTTGTGCAGACCTGAAGTCCGCGATTATATTGTAACATCGGTCGGCCATATTCTGGATGAAGCAGACATCTCATATGTAAAGTGGGACATGAACCGTCACATCAGTGATGCCTTCTCTCCCTGTATAAATAATCAGGGTGAATTTTTCCACCGCTACATAATGGGACTTTATGATATTCTCGACAGAATATTCTCACCACGACCACATATACTGCTGGAGAGTTGCTCTAGCGGCGGAAACCGCTTTGACCTTGGGATGCTCTGTTATTCGCCGCAGATTTGGGCTTCGGACAACACAGACCCGATAGAGCGGCTGAGATCCAGGGTGGTTTATCATATCTCTATCCATTATCCACAATGGGAGCCCATGTTTCCAGTGCACCCCACCAGCAAACACTTCGCGACTCGCCGCTGCCGCCCCGCTTCCACGCAGCCTCCTTTGGCTGTCTTGGTTATGAACTGGATTTGAAATATCTTTCTTATGTAGAAAAGCGTGAAATCAAAAACCAAATTGCTTATTACAAGCTGCATCGTAAGACCTTCCAATTCGGCCGGTTTTATCGGCTGCCTGCACAAAAGGGAAACAAGGTCCACTGGCAGTGCATCAATCAGGATGGAAGCAAGGCTGTGACGGGTTTTTTCCAAACCCTGACTTCAGCAAGTGAAGGTTATGATTTTCTGCCCTTGACCGGGCTTGATACAAATGCGCTATATAAACTCAGCACCCGCCCTCAAAGTCTGTTTATTGAGCGCTTTGGCGGACTGGTCAAACACATCCTGCCCTTTGCTCCGGATCCTGATGGTTTGATTCTACGGACAGCCAACAAATTATACAGTCTGATTGACTGTCAGGAAACTTATGAAGGCTATGGCGACATGTTTATGACAGGCATCCGGTTGAACAATCAGTTCATGGGGAGCTGGTACAACCGGCATACCCGCCTTTTAGGGGATTTCGGGTCCACCATGTACCTCATTGAAAAGATACCATGAGTAAAGCTCAAATTTATATAAAGCAAGCTACACGAAAATAATAAGGGAGGTTAACTGATGAAAACTGCTGCAATACGCAATCGCTACACATTTGGCCTTGGTACGGTCGGCAGGGATATGTTGTATTCCCTGGTGAGCATGTACCTGATATTCTATCTCACAGATATTCTCGATCTTCCTGATTCCACTATGTGGTGGATGACAGGTGTCCTAACCGTTTTACGAGTTTTTGATGCTGTGAATGACCCTTTCATGGGCTATCTGGTAGACAATACGCACACCCGCTATGGCAAATTCAAACCATGGATTGCGATAGGCGGCTTGCTGGGCGGTGTTCTGACCATATTAATTTTTACTGACTTCGGGTTCAGAGGCGCAGCCTATATCATTACCTTCACGATACTTTACCTTCTCTGGGATTTTATATACGGCGCCAACGACATTGCCTACTGGTCTATGCTCCCGTCATTGACCATAGATCAGAACGAACGTGAAAAAACAGGCTCCTTTGCCAGGATTTGCGCAAACATCGGGATGTATATAGTTGTTGTGGGCATCCTCCCAATTACAGGCGCACTTGGTGGAGACAAGAAGGCCTGGTTCATCTTCTCTGTAGCAGTAGTAGTCATCACCTGGGCCTTTTTATGTTTCACTATTTTTGGTGTAAAAGAGAACCGCAGCCTTTATAAAAAAGAGAAGCACACTTCTCTTAAGGAAATGTTCTCTGTCATATTCAAGAACGATCAGCTCTTATTCACAGCCATCTCCATGGCATTGTTCATGATAGGATACTCCACTACTGCCACATTTGGAGTATATTTTTTCAAATATGCTTACAAGGACGAGGGAATGTACTCAGTCTTTGCCGGTATACTTGGAGTATCTCAGCTTCTGGCATTAGTCTGCTTCCCCCTCTTCTCCAAAAAATACAGCCGAAAGCTGCTCTATGGCTTCTCAACAATATTGGTCGTACTTGGCTATATCGTCTTCTTTTTTGCTCCAATGGATATGACGATCATTGGAATTGCCGGAGTATTACTTTTTGTCGGTGAGGCATTTATACAGCTGTTAATGCTAATGTTCTTGGCAGATACAGTGGAATACGGACAGTGGAAGCTTGGCCGTCGCAATGAGAGCATTACATTCTCGATACAGCCCTTTATCAACAAGATCGGCGGTGCGATTGCCAACGGTATCGTTGGCGCCACTCTTATCATCTCCGGCATCAATTCCGCTGCAACACCCGAAGACGTCACAGATGCAGGACTGCTAACCATGAAGCTGTCAATGCTGATATTTCCTCTGATCATCATCGTAGCAGGCTATATCGTATACCTATTGAAATTCAAGATTGATAAGAAAATGTTTGACAAGATTGTTTCCGAACTGACAGAGCGTGGCGACCTTAATATTAAATAAATCAGAGGGGACATCCCCTCTGATTTATTTATGATAAAGCTTTTTTGTCTGGTACTGTGGTTCGCAGGTGATGTTGATACCAAGCTTTTGAAAAACATTTTCGTCAACACGTGACAGGATTACCGTGGAATGTGCCTCACAGTCACGCAGCTTTGGAAGTTGCTGTATTGCCAGCGCTGCAGTGGGATTTGTCGCGGCACAAATTGAAAGTGCTATGAGTATTTCATCAGTATGTAAACGTGGATTATGATTTCCCATATGCTCAACCTTAAGAGATTGTATTGGCTCGATAATGATTGGTGAAATTAGGTGCATTTCGTGCCTGATCCCGCCCAATTCCTTTAGTGCATTTAATAGTAGTGCGGCGGATGCACCTAATAAAGATGTTGTTTTCCCTGTAACAATACGTCCGTCATGCAATTGAAGTGCAACAGCAGGTCCCACCGTAGACTCAGCGCGGTTTAGTGCTGCATCCACAACAGGGCGGTCCTTCGAGGTTATACCCAATTGACTCATTAACAACTCCAGCCTGTAAACCTCAGCCTTATCAGCCATACCCTGCCTCTGTGAGCAGCGTGTGTTATAATACCTCCTGATGATTTCCTGCTCTGATGCTCTGCTAACACACTCATCATCCGTGATACAGAAACCCGCCATATTGACGCCCATATCTGTGGGGCTTTGGTAGGGTGACTTTCCAGATATCTTCTCAAAAATGACATTCAATACTGGAAATATTTCAATATCCCTATTGTAGTTGACGGTGGTCGTACCGTAGGCCTCAAGATGAAAGTGATCAATCATATTCACATCATTCAGATCCGTTGTAGCAGCCTCATATGCAAGATTTACCGGATGCTTCAGAGGGAGATTCCAGATGGGGAAAGTTTCAAACTTTGCATACCCCGCCTTTATTCCCCGGTTGTGCTCGTGATATAGCTGAGAGAGGCAGGTTGCCATTTTCCCGCTTCCAGGCCCCGGTGCAGTAACGATAACAAGGGACCGCGTCGTTTCTATGTAGTCATTTTTTCCATAACCGTCATCACTTATAATTAGTGGAATGTTAGATGGATAATCGGGAATCACATAATGCCTGTATACCTTTATCCCAAGACTCTCAAGCCTCTTTTGAAACAAATCTGCTGTAACTTGTGAACTGTAATGTGTTATAACAACACTTCCTACATAAAGACCTATCTCACGGAAGGCATCTATCAGGCGTAATACGTCAAGATCATATGTAATTCCAAGGTCACCTCTGCGCTTGTTCTTTTCAATATCGTCGGCATTTATAATGATAACAATCTCTGCCTCATCCTTTAATTGAAGCAGCATTTTCACCTTACTGTCCGGCTTGAAACCTGGCAGGACTCTCGAAGCATGGTAGTCGTCAAAAAGCTTCCCGCCGAACTCTAAATACAACTTTCCTCCGAATAAGTCAATCCGATCAAGAATCTTTTGTGATTGCAGATGCAAGTACTTATCATTATCAAATCCAATTTTATTCACAATTGCACCCCTATATATTACATAGTCATTGCCAAGATTAGGCGAAGATTTTTCATTTCCTTACCCACAATAACATAATGAGTGAACAGCGTCAATTGTATTTCTGAACCAAATTGTAGTGTAAATCTGCAGCTAATGTTATAATGTGAAATGAGTGTGGCATAAAACACCCGAAAATTTTATTATTAATGAAAGAAGATAACGATGGAGAACAGTTTTAATAATCTCGGCATTTCAGCTCCCATACTAAGGGCATTGGAGGATATGGGCTTCCAGGAACCGACAGAGGTTCAGCGCAGGGCAATCCCTCATATCTTAAATAAAGAGGATTTGATTGCAATGTCGAAGACCGGCAGCGGCAAGACTGCTGTTTTTGGTGTTTCAATTCTGCAGATGACTGATCCGGAATCATCGGACCCACAGGGATTGATTCTTGAACCAACCAGAGAACTTGCCGTACAAGTGGATAACGAATTAAAGCAGATGGCAAAGCACCTTGATCACCGTATGACGGCTGTATATGGACAGCATAACATGAATACGGAGCTGCAGGCACTCAATAATGGAGTTGCGATTGTTACAGGTACACCTGGACGCGTATTTGACCACATCAGTCATGGAAATATCAAAACAAAAAATATTCGTTTTTTAGTCCTCGATGAAGCAGACAGAATGCTGGATATGGGCTTTTACGATCAGGTAATGAAGATTATTAAAACTCTTCCGAGGGATAGGATCACGCTATTGTTTTCAGCTACTATTCCTGCAGAAATACGCAGAATATGCAGCAACCATATGAAAAACCCAATTACAATTGAGATAGAATCAGAAACAATGACAGTGGACATCATTGAACAAGTTTATTACCGCGTTGATCACAGGGAAAAGAATACCCAACTGAACCGCCTGCTTTTGATCGAACAGCCTGAAAGCTGTATGATTTTTTGTAATACACGGCTCGCTGTTGACAGGGTCCAAAGTTTTCTGACTCGCAAAGGATATGCATCCCAGGCACTTCATGGAGATATCCCCCAGAGCAAACGAATGAAAACAATGGAACAGTTCAAAGACAAGAAATTTCATTTACTGGTTGCTACTGACGTAGCCGCCCGCGGTATTGATATCGACGGACTGTCTTTGGTGATTAATTATGACGTTCCGGTAGAGAAGGACAGCTATGTCCACAGGATTGGGCGTACAGGCAGAGCTGGAAATTCCGGCCGCGCCATTACACTGGTCACAGCTGAGGACATAATGAGCCTCTATGAAATAGAAGAACATATAGGCGCAATGATTGCTGAAGGTGAGCTTCCCACTGAGGCGCAATACAATGATCGCAAGGCTGAAGCGGAAAAATGGATCGAAGCCAACTCGATTAAAGCAGGCCCGCCAAGGTCCGCTTCTGCTTCAAACGTTAAATCAACACAAAACAGGCGGCAACAGGGAAAGACAGCTCAGCAAAGCACATCTGGACAAACCAGGATACAGCGCAATGACAGACGCAATGACCAGCAGGGCAGACAAAAATCAGACCAAAGAGCAAGAACAACAAACACGTCGGAGAAAACAGGCATTGCACGTACAGCACCTCAAAACAGACCGGTCAGGCCTCCATACACATCGACGGGTACAGTTCAGAATAGGCCTCCTCGTACATCGTCAGGAGCAGTTCAGAGCAGGCCGCAACGTGCAGCCCAGTCCAGACCTGCCGGTCGCGAGCCTTACAGCGAGCGCAGAAAACCGGTCGTTCAGGATACAAAGCTTCTCACTCCGCAGAACCAATTACCTGAACCAGCAGCCCGGAAGAATCTCTTCCATCGAGTAATTGCACGCATTCTGGGTAAAAAATAGCAACTCCTGCATATATTCAAGCAATAAAAGCAAATTTACTTGCACTTCTTAGTTATATAATTAAGATCAGGCTTTCGCGATGTAAGCTTAATATGCTTGGAGGGTACGGTTATGTCAGGATGGCAAAAACTTCTTAATAAATGTGACAGTTTTTGTGCGAAAGACGTCAGAATTCTGGCGTCTGATGATTTTAAAACATTTGAGGTCTATCCGGACTCAATCCATGACTTACCGGGCACGCTTTTCTTTATAGCAAGACATGATGGTAAAAAGGCACTGATAATAATTGGAGACAGTCCTTATGCCAATCGCTTTATTGGTAATGAAACTGAGGTTGGCCAAGTAAAAATAGAATTCAACTCATTGAGGGCGAAGGTATGTCCAATGGATGTTGAAAACTGCAGGATTCTGTTTGAAGTCTTTCCCTTTACAAAACCACAAACGCAAAAGAGGCGTCCATTATCAATAGGCTTGGGAGATAGGCTTGGACTGGCTGCTGCCGGTCATCTGCGCGCCTTAAAAAGCTGCGATATCTTTCCAGTTCTAGCACAGCAGTCTATACGTGAACTTAAGCTTACCGGCAGGACCTATGAAGAGGTTTTAGCTTCCGCCGCATGGGGAGTTTTTCAGGAAGGTTATACCCGGGGCTACGGAGCTGACGGAGATCATCTCAAAACCCGCGGGGAGATTACATACGCTTTGAACTGCGGATTTACACGAATCACCCTTGACTGCTCCGAACACATACAAAACAATGTTATGTCATTATCTGAATTCGAGATAGAAAAAAATTATCAAGCATTTCCGCAAAATGTACGCGATCATTATGAATCAAAATACCTTAACAAAGTCATTCCTGTAAAAGATGACCTCTCTTTGCAATTTACATCTGCAAAACTCAAAAAAATGGTCCTTCAATATCATCAAGCAATCCGATACATGATTGAGATCTATAACGAATTGATCGAGCCGGCGGCTGATAGACCTGACTTCGAAATTTCAATTGATGAAACGCTCGCTGAAACAACTCCTGAAGACCATTTTTTCGTAGCCTCGGAACTTTTAGAGGCATCTGTCATATTTGACAGCATAGCACCCAGGTTTTGCGGCAAGTTTGAAAAAGGCATTGATTACATTGGCTCACTTCCAGAATTCAAGAATGACCTTGATATCCATCTTAAAATCGCACAGAGTTTGGGATACAGACTGAGTTTTCATTCGGGAAGTGATAAATTTTCAATTTTCCCTGCAATTGGTGAAAAAACTGAAGGTGTCTACCATCTTAAAACTGCAGGCACTCATTGGCTGGAAGCTCTTCGTGTCGTTGCATGCCATTCACCTTCTCTTTTCAGAAGGATTCACCATTATGCAATGGAACACCTTGATGAAGCACGGAGTTACTACTCCATCAGCGCCGATATTACAAAAATACCCGATATTGATCTGATGCCAGATGATCAGTTATACATTTTTCTTGATAACGACCCTTCGCGGCAAGTCCTGCATATCACCTACGGACTTGTGTTGATGGCGGAAAACAACGATAGAACTTCTGTTTTCAAAGATGAACTCTACAAATTCCTGTATCAGTATGAGGCACAGTACGATGATATATTAACCAAACACTTGAAACGGCACCTGGATGCCCTGGGGTTATAACGAGACCGAGATGTCCCCCGCCTCGTTGATACACTGCTGAGGCTTGAACCGAATCGTTATAAGAACGTAAGTAAATTTAAATGGAGGTATGTAAATATGAAAAATTTTATGGATAATGATTTTCTGCTGGAGAATGTAACCGCATCTAAGCTCTATCATAAGTATGCTGAAAATATGCCGATTATTGATTATCACTGTCACCTGAATCCTGCTGAAATAGATCAGGACAAGCAATATCGCAACATTACGGAGCTCTGGCTCGGGGGCGACCATTACAAATGGCGCGCTATGCGTTCGAATGGAACAGATGAGCGCTTCATCACGGGAGATGCCGATGATAAGGAGAAATTTCTAAAGTGGGCTGAAACAGTTTCACAGAGCATCGGCAATCCGCTATATCACTGGACCCATCTTGAGCTTAAGCGATATTTCGGTATCGATGAGTTGCTCTGCCCGGGAACTGCAGAAAAAATATGGGATGAATGCAATGCCCTTCTGCAAACAAAGGATTTTTCAGCAAGAAGCCTTATAAAGCGTTCCAATGTTAATATATTATGCACAACCGATGACCCGGCCGATGATCTTGCCTTTCACTCTTCACTTCTTAAGGATGATACATTTGATGTTAAGGTGTTTCCGGCATTCAGACCGGATAAAGCCATAAATATCGAAAAACCCGGATTCGGTGATTACATTGCCCGATTAGCAACTGTCTCCGGCATTGATATACGGGAAATCGCGGACGTAAAAGC
>JAEYRF010000070.1 GCA_023409615.1 Bacillota bacterium
TTTCTTATTGCCATTTGAATCAACTAGTTTCTTAATGATTTCATATTTGTTATTTTCATCCATTGTAAGTATTACCTTTCTAATTATGTTCACCTCATCTCTTAGTCATGAGGTTTTATTATACAATGTATATTCCATATGGGACATAATCATTTGTGGTACACTAGGACATTATCATAAATGAATCATAAATACATTTACATGATATTACTCAATCTTGCATTCTTCCGTAAAAAGAAGTATAATTTAATTGCAAATATTATGGACGGAAGGGGACTAAATGGTGGACTATATTACAGTGGGCGAAGCAGCGGAAAAATGGGGGGTGTCCCCTCGCTCCATTACATATCATTTGGTTGCAGGGCGCATTGAGGGTGCCATTAGAAAAGGCCATATGTGGCTGATACCGGAAACTTCCCATAAACCCCAAGACAGGCGTAGAAAGAAAGATGCTCTCTCTTTTTATACACTTTTAGAGCAGGAGGATTCCCTTTTTTCTGTGCTTGATCTTTTTCCAATTCCCATGGAGGTGTTTTCTCCCGATGGCACTTGCTTGTTTATGAACAAAGTATTTATAGAGTTTTTTTGCATCCCAAACGCTTCGGATATTATCGGGAAATTTAACGTCTTGCAAGACCCCTTTATTAACGACGAGCTGGGCTTGACAGAGTATTTAAAGCGCGTGTTTTCCGGAGAGATTTTATGGGTTTACGATGTAAAGGTTCCCTTTGAGGAAATCGACAACCGTTACCAGTCCCCATGGAGAAACCCTATGGGGCATGAGACGTACCAGGACATTACAAACTTTCCGCTATTGCGTGAGGATGGAACAGTGGCCTATATTATTACGGTGTTTATGACAAAGCGCATTTATCAGTCGAGGCTGGATACCATCAAGGCCAAGGAATATATTGATACTCACTGGCTGGATGATTTTGATTTAGATAAGATTTCCAATCACGCCTGCTTGTCCCGTCACCATCTGACGCGGTTGTTTAAGAGCTTTATCGGCATAACTCCTTATAGCTATTATCAAGAAGTCAAGCTTGAAAAGATCAAAGAAGCTCTGGGGGATTTAACCCTAAATATTAGCGAGGCATTTAATTCTTGCGGTGCTGATTATAGCGGCGGATTTGCAGAAGCCTTCAAAAAAAAGACAGGGATGACACCCTCAGAGTATAGAAAGACCTTGCAAGCTGAGTTAAGCGATAACAGGAAGCAACCGGAGCAGAACAAACTTTTTCCCATGACTACTTTCCATCCCATTTGTAAATCAGAAGAACAACTTTTTCAAACAGCCGAGCTTTTTCCTATCCCCATTCAGATATTCAAGAGGAATGGCGACATCGTTTTTATCAACGAGGCTGTGCTCAAAATGTGGAATGTCAAGGACACCTCTCAGATTATTGGGAAATATAATTTAATCCGCGATCCCTTCGCAAACGGACAGGCTGAACTTCAAGATGGCATCCGCAAAGTATTTAGGGGAGAGACTGTTCTGATTCCAGATGTTAGAATTCCTTTAGAGAACTTTTGGGAGTGGTATAAGACACGAAGCCCCATTTATGATATTGAAGCGATCTACACGGACATCCTAAACTTTCCTGTTGCAGGTGTAGACGGCAAAATGGCGTATATGGTGGCTGTCTTTTTTACAAGCAGGATATATGAGGGTAAATCGGAAGTAGCAAAGGCCAGAGAGTATCTTGAAAACAACTGGCGGGAAGAATTCGATATTGACAGCATTGCGAAAGCTGCCTGTATAAGTCCTCCCCAACTTGTGCGGCTATTCAAAAAACACACCGGTATGACACCCTACAGCTATTATCAGGACATTAAGGTGTCCCGGCTCAAGGAAGCACTTCGAGATAAGAATTTAAGTGTATCCCAAGCGTTTTTATCCTGTGGCTTTGAATATCACGGCAATTTTGCAAGATTTTTCAAAGAGCAAGTAGGTATGACCCCATCACAATATCGGAAGATTATGGATTAAATGATAAACAGCAAAAAGCCCCTATATTCGGATAAAACCAATATAGGGGCTTTTTGCTGCCCAAATATGAATGAGCATAAATGAATGATTTTAAGTTTTTATCCGCTATTATGCAGGGTCTTCTTTTTATACAATGGATATAACCCAATCTCTGGAGAAAGGAGGTGGTTGAATTGGAACAGAAAAACAAGACTATGCAGCACTTTGCTGAACTCATTTCTATGCAAAAAGATATTGAAAATGAGCTTGTTGTTCAGGCAAAGTTTATTCGGCAGGTTCAATTTTTGATGCAAAATGAAAGTGATCATTTGTCTGTAATTGATCAGTTTCAATGCCCGGTGGCTGTTTTTGCAAGGGGAGGTGTGATACACAAAGCAAACCGTACACTCATTGAAAAAACAGATCTCAGGATTGATAAAATACCCACAGGAAAGCTCAGCTTTCTGGACCGTATCACCAACGAAAACTTTGCTCTTGCGGAAGCTGTTGAAGGTGTATTTTACGGTAAGACAGTGCTTTTAAGTCGTCTCTCCTATCCATTGGAGTTGTTTTGTAAGAGCTGGAGCTATCAGGTTCCGGACGACTACCACAGTGTGCTGCTCTTCCCTCTGACGGATAGCGAAGGGCGTATTCCCTTTGGCATTGTTATGTTAATGAAATAAGAAAAATGGAGGTATGTATTATCACAGATCAAAAAAATAATCTTGATAATCAAGAGCGAATAGTTGTACAGGAAAATGCCTATACCTCGGAGGATATTGAAAAGAATAAGACAACGGCAGGTCTTTCGTATTTTCTGTTCTTTCTGCCGCTCATTGTCTGCCCCGAATTTGGCTATGCAAAATTTCATGCAAACCAGTCCCTTTTGCTTCTGATTACAGGTGTGCCAGGCAACGTGATATTAGGCATCATCCCTGTCATCGGCTGGATGCTGATGCCGATTTTCGGTGCCGGTATCTTGATACTGGGCATCATGGGTCTCATCAATGGATTTGGAGGGAAAGTAAAGACTTTGCCTCTTATCGGCAAATTTAACATCCTAAAATAGAGCATCAGCCTTTTTCTGAATGAAGAATTTTATTTTATTATCAAACATAAGGAGGATATTTATATGAAAAGGATTTTATCTTTAATTTTAGCATTTGTATTCATATTAACGCTTGGTGGGTGCACGATGACTCAGAATTCAGATGACGAGGAAAATGCTTCTTCGAGCAAGAGAAGTGATAATAGTAACTCGTTACCCGACTATTTCCCAAAGGATTTGGGACTAATTCCAGATTATGCCGAAATCGTTTCCGTGCGTGAGAAGGAAGGTGCCAAGGGCGTTGATGTCGTGCTCGCAAGCGAAGGTAGCATAAACGGCTTGCGTGACCATTACGAGCGGATTTTTGGCGAAGAGATCGTAAAAATTGAAGACAGGGACGATGGTTACTACATCTCCGCAAAGAAAGATGGCTCGTTCTACACAACTCTGATTAGCGCAGATACCTATGAGGAGCATTTGCTATATAATGGTAAGATTTGCGTGACAGTATCTATACTAAAGGGGGAGAGTGACTCCGTAGATTCAGAGGAGGACGCACAGAACAGCGACACAGCATCTACCTCCGATAAATGGCCGACCCATGGTGCTGCGGCGAACATCCCTGAACTTGGGAAGTATTCGGAGCTAAAAGTCACCGATATGAATATCCTCGGTTCTGATGAGTTTATAATCGAGTGCAAGACGAGCAAGGAAGACCTCCGCGAGTACGCGGAAAGTGTCATGGAAAAATTCCCTCTCAAGCGTACTAAGATTGATGAAGGCGGACTGTATAGCGTTACGGGGCACGACAATAAAGGCTTGGTGTTTACCGCACAGCACGATTCCAGTACAAATGTAGCAAAAATTCAGATTTATGTGGACTCGTTCTTCGATCCTGAAAACCCAGATGGAACGGACGAAAACGGCGTTCCAAATTGGGTAAATAAACAGTAAGGAGCGGATGTGATGCGAAAGAAAAATTGGGGGACAAGGTTACCATCAAGGGAGATAACGGAGAAACAGTTACTTTTGGCGACAACAAATGGCCCACATCAGAGCTGGAAAAAACATTCCTGTTAGAATTGGTCAAAGAAGAGGATGTGTCCCTATATTGGGAAACAATCAAAAAAGACTTTCCCGAAGATGTATATGAGATGATAGCGAAGGACGGCCTTGATAAGGCGGCCTCGTATGGCTTTATTACGGACAAAATTAAGGATAATATGAGTGGCTCCATAACCAGAGAGGAATTTGCGGAAGTTGCAGTCAAGCTGTATGAGCGGTATACAGGAAAGAAAGCTACGGCGGGTCCTTCTTCAGCCTTTACGGACACAACGAATGTGGAAATACTGAAAGCATATCAATTAGGCATTGTCAGTGGCATTGGCAATAATCAATTTGCACCTCAGGTACTGATTAACCGAGAGCAGATGGCGGCAATGTTAAGCCGTGCAGTAGAAGTCATTCGGCCTAATGCGGATATGTCCATTGCGGGAGCGCCAACCTTTGCTGATGAAAAACAAATCGCACCTTATTTTACAACAAATGTTCAATTTATGGCAAAGAATGGCTTTATCAGTGGGGTTGGCAACAATATATTTGCACCCAAAGCCACTTCCACTCGTGAGCAGGCTGTGATTGTAGCAGTTCGGGTATATGAGACATATGCAGGACTAACGGAATAAGTTTTTTAAAATGCCATAAGATTAATTTTCGCAGCAGTAAAAGGAAGTAGGAGAACACCCTTTTACTTCCTTTTATACTTATATTGAACACCATAGTGGGTGTTTGTTAGGAGGAATTTGCCAATGGAGGGAATTAAAAAAATGAAACAAAAACCGAGAGGCCGTATTTTCTCAATTATCATTGTTGCCGCACTGCTCATAGCTGTTGCATCGACGTTTATTATTTATCGCAGTAGCATTAGCTCTGTGTCTGCCTACACTGAATTCAAAGAGTCTATGCTCGAAATTAAAAGAATGGGCGATGATTATAACGAAAACGGCATGAAGTTGCAGGCGCAACATTACTACAGCATCGCTGGTTCAAGTGTCAGTGCTATGAGGCTTGCGGTTGATCATATCCTTGATATGAAGGGTGAAAGCAAGTATTTGGATGATGTGACAGATGCGGAGGATACGAATGTTACGACAAAGCCTATATACAAGGATTGGGAATCTATCGCTGCCATCAGCCCTGCTTCGCCCTACCCTTATTATTTTGAAGGGTTAATATACCATATTCAGGGAAATGAAAGCAAAGCAAAGGAAGCCTATAAAAATGCCCTCATCAATCCCTTGTTTTCTGAGAACAGTGCAGCTTTTTACTATCTGAATGGGCTCAGTATAGAGGAACTTTCTAAGATGCGGGATGAGCTTGTCGTGATAGAATCCGACCTTTATGCAATTTTTTCGCTGAGACCCTATGGTTTGGAACGTCATCCTATGAACTTTAATGACGAATATTTACGGGCTAAGGCAAAAGATGTTTTGGAGAAGGAACCAAATGAGTATACAGAGGCTTTAAGATATTATACTGCAGCACTCAGAGTAAATCCATTTGATGCGAAGAATTATGCCTCTTGTGCCCTCATCTCCATCTTCAACAATGATGTTGATGCAGCTATAACCTGTGTTAATGAAGGGCTTTGGGTAGATGAAAATAATAAAGAGCTGAATCAAATAGCTGCATGGCTCACACAGAATCAGGAACAGGAGGTTTCACCATGAAGAAAAGAATTGTTTCCGCATTGATATCACTGCTTTTACTTGTAACAACCGCTGTTCCAGTTCAGGGTGCGCCTGCTAGAGGGGTTGACCGCAGTAAGATCGGATTTGATTCGTTAGAGAGTTATCCCCTCATCATTACAGTGGATAAGCTTTCCTTTGAAGGTGAGGTTGCACGTGGTGCGAAGGCGACAAAGGAAGATATTGAAAAGGCCATAGAGAAAACGCTCAAAGAATTCGCAAAAACCGAGGCGGAGATTGGTGAGGCGGAAGCCTTTGTGGAAAAGGTGGCCCGTGATAGATCACTGGCAGAAAAAGCCGTTGGAAAGGAAATACAAGATGTTATTTTGAAGGCAACCGGCCAAGAACTCACCGTGGAGGTCATAGAGCATATAGTTGGTCTAAACGATCGCCCGCTGGATGAATTTCTTTTGGATACTGCAGTAGGAGCCGCAGAGGATAAAGCTGCCGGTTTGCTATTGGGGAAGGCCGGCGGGCCGGTTTTACAGGTTACCGAAGCCCTCATGTTTTTATCTGAAAAGTATGAGCAGGATAAACAAAGATGGAAGGACAGGGTGGACGCCATAAACGCTAAACGGATGCTGACAAATTTTTACGATAAGGCAAATTACAATTTAAGAAATATTGCAAGTGATAAGAGTTGGAACTGGAGAATAGTCATGGATGCCACAGACAGCAGATATTTCACCTTCTTTGACATTCCAGGCAATTTGGAGATGTGGACATTTTATATTTCTCTCGATAAAAAGGGTAATGTCAATGAAAGTGACAGAGGACCCTTTGGGCTGTATACAGGATCTGTACAAATTAAAATAAAATGTGAAATGAGCAAATTCGATGAAGGGATCAATGATAAATACCAAGATTGGATTGATGGATTATATGCGGATTTGAATAAAGAGCTGGGATTTAAGTGGAACTATAAAAGTGAGGGCAGAAAAACTGAGATTGAACGAGGTATCGGTACCGCTGACCATAGGTTTTATCTGTCGCCCCAAGCTGCAGACGGTGTAATCCTGGATTTCGACTCATTTATGGATAGCAAGCTGGTCATTATCGATCGAAAAGTCGAAAGAAGTCTGGACCATACAATTGATGACACTCGTTTTCAAGCAAAAAGCATGATGACATTTTGGGCTGATAGCGAAAGTAACCTCCAGTATACCTTCGACCCCCAATACTTCAATATAACAGTAGATGGAGAAACATTGCCGGCACAATATGGGGGAGTAACGGTAGAGCAAAAGGTAAGCGGTGAGGTCCCTTGGGATTCATCTGTATGGGATTATTGGGATAAAAATGAAAAGGAAATGAAACTTATCATTCCTTATACAGACGGAGATGACGGCCATTTTCCACGGTTAAGTGATATTTTCAGATAATTGGATATTTAGAGACTACTGGAAAGATTAAATATAATGATTAGACCCCAAAAACAGGTGTTTTTAAAGTCCTAAATTTAGAAATCTCATATACAATTTTAATCACATCAGTGAAATTATCAATAAATGTATATAAGTATGTCTTTAAAATGCAATTAAAACC
>JAEYRF010000073.1 GCA_023409615.1 Bacillota bacterium
GTAAACATATGATCGGCCCGAAAGCGGATCACGGATTGCACCTCCAAGGCATGTTGCCGCACCACCAAAAGGTTCTATTTCCGTCGGATGATTATGCGTTTCATTTTTAAACATAACCAGCCAATTTTCATTTTCGCCATTTACATCTGCATTAACAATAATACTGCAGGCATTTATCTCTTCGGAAACATCTAAATCACTCAGCTTACCTCTCTTTTTCAGCTCCTTCATGGCTATTGTGGCCATATCCATCAAACAAATATCCTTTTCTCTGGTTCCATAAACATATTCCCTTGATGAAATATAGTTTTCATAAACTGTTTCCATAAGTTCAGAAAATGGACCATTTTCAAACTGAACATTATTAATTTGTGTTAAAAAAGTGGTGTGTCTGCAGTGGTCCGACCAATAAGTATCAATCATCCTGATTTCAGTAATAGTGGGATCTCTATGCTCTTCTTCTGCAAAATATTGTTGACAGAATTCAAGATCATCAGGTGACATAGCCAGTTGCAGCTCACGCTGTAATGAAGTCAGTTCATCTTTAGTCATCTTGCAAAAGCCATCAATTTGAGAAACGTCCCCCGGGTACTCTAAATTAACATCAAGAGTCTCCGGCTTCTCCATATAAGCCTCATGGCTGTCGACAGGATTGATGCAATATGCCTTAATCTTTTTGAAATCCTCTTCGGATATTTCGCCTTTTAGTACAATAATTTTTGCAGCTTTGCACCTCGGTTTTTCTCCAAGAGTAAGAAACTGAATACATTGAGATGCTGAATCAGCTCTTTGATCATATTGTCCGGGAAGATATTCTATTGAAAAGGCTTTTTCATCTGGAGCAAAGCTGATTTCTTCTTCATATAATTGATCAACCGGCGGTTCAGAAAAAATGACGAACCGCGACAAAGCGTACTCTTCATCCAGTATATCTGTAATGTCATATCTATTAATAATCCGTAAGTCCTTAAGTTTTTCAACGCCAAGATTATATTTCAAATCCTTGTAAAGTCCTTGCGCCTCAACATCATAACCTTTTTTCTTCTCTGCAAAAATACGTCTGACAAGGTTTCTCTGTTCCATTTCGTTCATCATACGCACACTCCATGCTCGGTTTTATACCGAAAAATTCTCAATTCCAAATAGGCTTTTGCTATAAATTCGCATTACTATCTTTACAATAAAATTATACAATGTTATACTACATTAATAAAATTAATATATTTAATGCATGGCATAAGGTTGTCTTATGGATATAAATTTTGAATTTTATAAAACTTTCTATTTAGTCGCAAAATCAGGGAGTTTCTCAGCAGCTGCAAAAAAGCTCTTTGTATCGCAATCTGCGGTGAGTCAGTCCATAAAAAATTTAGAAACAATTGCAGGAAGCACACTTTTTATACGCGGTCCAAAACATGTGAAGCTTACATCAGTTGGTAAGATGCTTTACAGCTACGTTGAACAGGCATACAGTCTGTTCAAAACTGCAGAAGCAAAAATGCATGAAATGCAAGTACTGGACCTTGGTGAAATAAAAATCGGCGTCGGCGACACGATACTGCGTCACCTTTTGATTCCACTATTACAAGAATTTATAGTCGAATACCCTAAAATAAAAATTCAAATCATTAACCGAACTTCCCCCGGAATAATTGATTCGCTTAGATCTGGAACTGTAGACCTTGGAATAGTAACGCTTCCGGTAACAGATAAAGACATCGTTACGTCTGAATTCCGAGAGGTAGAAGATGTGTTTGTCGCATCTTCACGCTTTGACTATCTCAAAAACCGATTTGTAACCCCTGAAGAATTGGCAGCATTACCGCTCCTTCTTTTACAAAAGGCGAGCTTAACCAGACGCAATCTGGATTCATATTTCAGCGGTATGGGGCTGAGTATTTCCCCGGAAATAGAGCTTGAGAGTATGGAGCTTTTAGTCGAGCTTTCAAAAATAGGGTTAGGTGTGGCGCATGTTCTGAAAGAAAGTGTTAAAGAAATGGTTTCCACTGGCGAACTCTTTATTCTAAAGCTCACTGAGACTATGCCAAAAAGGAAGCTTGGAGTTGCTAAATTGAGAAATGTCCCCTTTTCACCAGCCGCTGAATTATTCTCATCGAAGCTGCTTCTTTGAGAAACGTCCCCCTACCCGTATTCCCTATTCCAAAGCTGCTTCTTTGAGAAACGACCCCTATTCCGTCCCCTATTCCAAAGCTGCTTCTTTGAGAAACGTCCCCTATTCCCGTCCCCCTACCCGTACCCTTACCTGCAAATTGCTATACATATCCCGCCAGCCACGAAACATTCATTTTTTTTACGTTTTTTTGACATCACGTATTCTTCAAAGGCCCTCTTGTTTATTTTACGGTGGCCTTGTGATATTATTTAGGCATAAAATGAATTACTGGAAAGGATGATTTGAATGTCAGACCAAATCAAACAGATAGCCGCCAGGATTAAAGATTTACGAGATATTGCGGGTCTTTCCATAGAGGTTTTAGCAAGTGAGCTGGGAATATCGTCAGAAGAATACAAAGAGTTTGAAACCGGCAACGTTGATATTCCAATCGGCTTCCTTTATGAACTGTCAAACAAATTTCATGTGGAATTGACAGCTATTTTGACCGGCGAAGATCCCCGCCTTCGTACTTATTCTCTTGTCAGGAAGGACAAAGGTGTAAGTGTAGATCGTAAGAATCCGTATAAATACCACAGCCTTGCTTACAATTTTATTAATAAAAAAGCTGAGCCCTTCAGAGTCAGCGTAGAACCATCATCTGATGATGAGCCGATACATCTGAATACGCATCCCGGCCAGGAGTTTAACTATGTGTTGGAAGGCACCTTAATGATATATCTGGATGGGCATCAGCTTATCCTGAATGAAGGCGACTCCCTCTATTTTGACTCTACCTGCAGCCATGGTATGAAAGCAATCGGAGGAAAAACAGCAAAGTTTTTAGCTATAATCCTGTAAATATAGATTGAATAACATATTTAAAACAAATTTTTATAAATGAGGTTTTTATTATGCTTGAAAAATTTTTACACAAACAATTTTTTTCATCTTACGAGGACTTATACGAGAATTTCAATATAAGCATTCCCGGAGATTTCAACTACGCATATGACGTTGTTGATGTAATAGCAGCAGAAACGCCAGATAAAACAGCAATGGTTTGGTGTGATGACAAAGGCAATAGCGACAGTTTCAATTTCGGACAAATGAAATATTACAGTGACAAGGCCGCGAATTTTTTTATTAATCGTGGCATTAAAAAGGGCGATCCTGTAATGTTGATTCTAAAAAGAAGATACGAATTCTGGTTCTGCCTTCTGGGGCTGCACAAAATAGGAGCAATCTGTATTCCTGCGACGCATCTTCTCACAGCAAAGGATATCGTTTACAGATGCAATGCTGCTGATATCAAAATGATTGTTTCTGTTACCGATGACGAGGTTATTAAACATGTAGAAAAAGCTATGCCTGACACACCGACCCTTAAGACAAAAGCTTTGGTTGGAGATAAAAGAGATGGCTGGCTCGATTTCACCAGTGAATTGGAGAATACTTCATCAGAATTTAAAAGGCCAACAGGCAGTGATGCTACAAAAAATGAAGACATCATGCTGCTTTATTTCACATCAGGTACAACCGGTATGCCAAAAATGGTTCAGCACAATTTCACCTATCCTCTGGGCCATATTCTCACAGCGAAATATTGGCAGAATGTTACGGATGGCGGACTTCACCTTACTGTAGCTGATACCGGCTGGGCAAAAGCAATGTGGGGTAAAATATATGGTCAATGGATCTCTGGTGCTGCAGTATTTGTTTACGATTATGATAAATTTGTTCCTAAAGAATTCCTCGACGTTATCGTGAAAAACAAAATCACTTCCTTTTGCGCACCACCGACTATCTACAGGTTCTTTATAAAGGAAGATCTCTCACAATACGATTTAAGCAGTCTTAAAGATTGTTCGATAGCTGGTGAGCCCTTGAACCCGGAGGTTTATAATCAATTTCTTAAAACAACCGGGCTTAAACTCAAAGAGGCTTATGGCCAGACAGAGCTGACCGTTACTGTTGCTACATATCCTTGGTTGGAACCAAAGCCCGGTTCCATGGGTAAACCATCTCCTGGATATGATATCGATCTTCTTGACGATAACGGGAATTCCTGTGATGTTGGCGAAGAAGGCCAGCTGGTAGTCCGCACAGACAAGCGTAAGCCTTTTGGGATGTTTGACGGTTACTATAGAGATCCTGCCTTAACACAAAAGGTATGGCATGATAATATTTATTATACCGGTGATATGGCATGGAGAGATGAAGATGGATATTACTGGTTTGTTGGACGCGCTGATGACCTAATTAAAAGCTCAGGTTACAGAATTGGGCCTTTTGAAGTTGAAAGCGCACTCGTGGAGCATCCTGCTGTACTGGAATGTGCAATCACCGCAGTACCGGACCCTGATAGGGGCCAGATTGTAAAAGCAACAGTGGTTCTCTCGAGAAATTATACTGCAAGCGACAATCTGGTTAAAGAGCTGCAGGATCATGTTAAGAGGGTTACCGCTCCATACAAGTACCCCAGAATCATCGAATTCGTTGATGAGCTGCCTAAGACGATAAGCGGTAAGATCAGGAGAGTCGAAATCCGTGAAAGCGACGTGAAATAGCAGAAAACTCCGAATTATAGAACAGCACCGCCTTTATGACGGTGCTGTTTTTATGTGTATCTAATATAGTTCAATCTCTGAGCCAGGTTTTAGTCATTCCCACTGCCTTAAGCATTTAGTTCCCATTCCCTCTGCCTTAAGCATTTAGTTCCTTATGGCCCTTATCCTTCAAAACATACTGTTCAAAGCATACAATACCGATAATGACAACCCCGACAAGATCGGTGATTAGGCCGGGATCTATAAGCATAAGGCCACCTGCGACAGCCATAATTCTAAGCCACCAAGGCATCTTCTTCTTCATAAATCCTTCCAGCCCGCCTGCTATTGCAAACATGCCAATCGTTGAGGTAATAATAATCTGAGCAACCTGGAAAAACGTGGTATTGACCAGAAGCATTGCTGGGTTTAGAACAAAAATGTATGGAATAATAAACGCCGCAATTGCAAGTCTAGTCGCAATGATACCGGTCCGCATGGGATTACCGCCGGATATTGCAGCGCCTGCATAGGCAGCTAATGCAACAGGAGGTGTAATATCCGCCACTATACCAAAATAGAAAACAAACATATGGGCAGCTAGCACAGGTGTGCCCGGAATCAGCTTAAGTATTATTGGTGCAGTAATCGTAGCCATGATGACATAGTTTGCAGTAGTTGGAACGCCCATACCCAATATGATACATGCGATCATTGTCAAGAAAAGTGCCAGTATGTCAATCCCGCCGGATAACATCAGCAAGCCGTCGGCAAGCCTTAAACCAATTCCGGTAAGAGAGACTATTCCTACAATTGTGCCCGCAATGGCACATGCCGCGGCAACGCCAATTGTGTTCTTCGCACCATTTTCAAGAGCATCAACGAAAGCACTTGGTGTCAGGCGAGTCTCTTTGCGGAACATGCTGACAACAATAGCGGCAAGAATCGCCAGGCACGCAGCACGGGAAGCAGTATACCCAATAGACATCGTAAGAATGAGTACGATAATCGGTAAAAACAGATACCCTTTGGTAAGTAAAAGCTTGAAGAAATTTGGGATGGATTCCTTCGGAAGTCCCTTCAGCCCGACTTTCTTCGCTTCAAAATGTACCATCAAAAATATACCTGAAAAATAAAGTATCGCAGGAAATATTGCTGCCGTTGCGATTACTGAATACGGCAACTCAGTCATTTCAGCCATCAGAAATGCTGCAGCGCCCATAATGGGCGGCATGATTTGTCCACCGGTAGAAGCAGCAGCTTCAACTGCGCCGGCAAAATCCTTATCATAACCGGTCTTCTTCATAACAGGAATGGTAACACTTCCCGATCCTACAGTATTGGCAACCGAACTTCCTGAATACATGCCTTCCAGAGCACTGGATATAACGGCAACCTTAGCTGGTCCACCGGTAGCACGTCCTGCGATCGAGTTTGCAATATCAATAAAGAAAACGCCAATATTTGTTTTTTCAAGAAAAGCTCCCAGGATAATAAACAACACGATAAATGTAGAGCAAACACCTATGGGCGTTCCGATAACGCCATCCAGTGTATAAAACAGAGTATATACAATCCTTGTTATTGAGTATCCCGCAGTAAAGGCGTATATAATGAATGAAGCAGCAACCACTAAGATTGGCAGCCCAACAACCCTTCTGCATACCTCTGCAATAATCAATATCCCAACAATACCAACGATTACATCCATTTGACTGATGCGGGTAGCCTTAAGTGCCATGTTCTCGAAATTAAACGTATAATAGAAGAAACATGCTGCACCTACAACGCCGAGCATAATATCATACAATGGTACAAAATTAACACGTTTTGCGGTTTTTTTTCTTGCTGGATATAACGTAAAGGCCATAAATACAATCAATGCCACAAAGGAAGTTCTTCTGATCTGTTCTGGCCAGGCACTTATAAGGTTCATGTAGAATACAAACAATGTAAATGCTGCAAGAATATATCGAACAACTACCTTCGGGACGCCGGCATAGTGCCTCGTGTTCGATTCGCGATCGTATTCAGCCATAACAGCATCGACATTGATTTGCTCAACATCGCCCATTGAAGACTTAACTTTACTCTTTGATTCGGACATGCGTAATCCTCCTTTAGGTGGGTCATATAAATTAAGATGATTCTTGCTGAAGGTAATTCATGCTGATTCCAAATCAAAAACCGGATTCAAATAATACACAATCACCCGGCCTTTCATTTAGAACTGGCATGTGAACAAATTTATACAAATAGTCTGCGCCTGATGATAAACTTCACTGTAGCATTACGGCCACAGAGTTCTCTTAAGCTGACAGATTCATTGCCGATCTTAAGTATGTGGTCCGAAACGGTGCCTACAATGTAGGAGAGGCTGTCCATTTCTTTGTCAAACCCACTTATGATCATGGAACCATCTTCAGCGTATTCCAGTGTCTGCCCTTCTTCTAACTCTGTCTGAACCCCGGCGCCAAAAGAATAATATATTGTTCGAATAACATATATACTGCCATCACGATATTCATAGACATCGGTCACCGGTGTCTTGTTAACAGAGTGAACAAAGGTGACAGAAAACTCATCTCCCTCATTCACAGGATAATAAGCAATTACTTTATTTGTATCCCCGTCCTTGAGCAAAACACAAGGATTTGAAAATAATAAATAAAGAAAAACGGAGGACGCAACTATGAGTACCAGTGCGGCCCCCGTCAGTACGTGTTTCATTTAGATCAACATCCCTTAACGAACGCCAACTTCTTTATAGTATTTCAACGCACCCGGATGAATTGGAATAGATATACCTGATACAGAATATTCTGCATCAAGCTCAGCACCCTTCGGGTGTGCCTGCGCGATCTCATCGGCATTTTCAAATAGAGCCTTGGTCATTTTGTAAACCAGATCCTCAGATAAGTCATCTGAAACTATATAAGTTGCAACAACGGCAACAGTCTGCTTATCATTATTTACGCCCTTGTAAGAATTACCGGGGATTGCAAACTTCGTATAGAAAGGATATTTCTCAATTAATGCTGCAGCATGCGCATCGTCAACTTCAAGCAGGTTAATTGTATTGGAAGTCGCCAACTCAACTATAGCAGTGGTAGGAGCACCGGCAACACAGAAGAACGCATCTATCTTGTCGTCCTTGAGCGCTGTAGCACTATCTCCAAAGCTGAGGTTATGTACTTCAATGTCATCAAATGTCATCCCATATGCTTCAAGGATCTGATGAGCATTAAACTCACATCCCGATCCAACATCACCAACCGAAACGCGTTTGCCCTTCAACTCGGAAATATCGGTAATATTGCTCTTGGAAACTATCTGAACCACTTCAGCATAGCATCCTGCCATTGCAGAAAAT
>JAEYRF010000102.1 GCA_023409615.1 Bacillota bacterium
CATCATAAATTGGGCATGCTGCAGAAATTGTAAGATCATCCATTACAAAATGTTTATATACCGGCGAAAGGGTAGGAGCGGCCGCCGCTTCGGCAACTTTGTACCATAAGCGTTCTCGGGGATCAAATTTACCGGCCTGAACGACAAGTTCACCGGCTGTTAAATCTTCATTCACCGAATAATACCAGGAGTTACCTCCGGTGCCGGCATTATTTCTCATTATTTCAATAACGCCGCTTTTATTTCTGCGTGCCCCGAAATATTCGCCATTCGCAGTAACATAGCTAAAACTGTATATCTGGTCATCATGTGAGCTCAAAACACCCACAAAAAACTTATCCCTAAGTTTATCATCAGATAAATCAAGAATACCATTTTCAATAATTTTTTGATTCGCTTCATTGATTTGGTCGGGTACACGCATGAAAGAATATATTTGATTATTTATGCTTTCGCTTATATCTCTCGATATGCTTTCAGTTATTTGTTCAGCTGAGGATAACCATCTTGCAAATATCAAGAATCCCATGCCAGTTGTGGATACCAGCATTGCTAATATGAATACAATAGTAATTATCCTCATGATTGAAATGTTTCTTCTATTAGCTTTCAAAAGCGTGACCATCCTTTTTTCACTCCGGACTGCTAAGGCTTAGACATACTAGATATATCATCATTAATTAGAGCTCAAAATGTAGCATTGATGATATATTCCTTATTTTCACCTGCTTAAAACATATTCTTTGCCTGCTTCGGTCTTAAATGAAAAATCAATTCCATTTTGAATCACACTAACCGGTCTTCCGTCACAAGTCACATTAATTTTCCGCTCGTCAATCACTGTACAATCCCTTCCGGAATTGGAATGTATAACAGCTTTTATGAGACTCCCTTCCTCCCATTCAACATCAACCGAAAAACCGCCTTTTGCCCTCAGTCCTGCTACTTTTCCATTACACCAGTTATCCGGAATTGCAGGAAGCAGCTCTATTCCGCCTTCATGGCTTTGCAGAATCATTTCCGCTATACCTGCCGTACCTCCGAAATTCCCATCTATCTGAAAAGGGGGGTGGGAATCGAGCATATTTGTTTGCGTGGATTTCCGTAATAAATCCGTCAGATTTTCATAAGCCTTTTCACCATCCTTGAGCCTTGCCCACATGTTTATGATCCATGCCCTGCTCCAGCCGGTGTGACCGCCTCCATACGCAAGTCTTCTTTCAAGGGTCTTCCTCGCTGCCAGTGCCAGTTCAGGCGTTTTTCGCACTGTAAACATGTTTCCGGGGTGCAGTCCGAAAAGATGTGAAATATGTCTGTGCCCTATCTCATCCTCATCATAATCTTCAGACCACTCCTGAATCTGTCCGTGTTTCCCGATCTGTGGTTTCGGAAGCTTGTCGGTTACTGTCTCCAACTGCTCAGCAAACTCCTGATCAACACCAAGTATCTTACTTGCGTTTATACAGCTATTGAAAAGAGTGTATATAATCTGACTGTCCATAGAGGGGCCGACACAGAGGCAGCCTTTTTCGCCATTATCCAATATATATGTGTTTTCCGGCGAAACTGAAGGGCTAGTCACTAATCTGCCTTTATTGTCTTCAATAAGAAAGTCCAAAAAGAATTCGGCTGCCTCCTTCATGGCGGGGTATGCCTGTTTGAGGAATTTCTGATCCAACCCGTACTCGTAATGCTCCCAGAGGTGCAAGCACAGCCATGCTGCCCCCATTGGCCAATAGGTAGACGGAATCCATATATCCTGTGGTGCCGTATCTGCCCAAATGTCCGTATTGTGGTGGGCAACAAAACCGCGACAGTCGTACATCACCCTTGCCGTCTTTCTTCCGGGTTTACGCATCCTTTCAATGTGATCAAAAAGAGGAGTATGGCATTCGGAGAGATTGCAAGATTCCGCAGGCCAGTAATTCATCTGCGTGTTAATATTTATCGTATACTTGCTGTCCCAGGCAGGAAGCATGTCCTGGTTCCAGATCCCCTGAAGGTTTGCAGGCAGGCTGCCAGGCCTGCTGCACGAGATCATCAGATAGCGTCCGAATTGAAAATACAGCACCGCAAGCCAGGGATCCTCTTCGCCTGACTTCAGTCTTTCCAGTCTTTCTGAAATATCCATATCTTCAAGTCCGCTTATGCTTTCCCTTCCGCTGATGTCCAGTGAAACCCTGTTGAATAACTCCGAGTAATCTGCTTCATGATCAGCAAACAGACCGGCGTAGTCTTTTATTGCTGCCTTGTCAATGTATCCGGCACATTGTGCCTCATAGTCTTCATGATAAAAACTTGTTGCTGCTGATAAAATCAAAGTCACTGCATCCGCTCCATCAACAACAATATTCTCACCGATTGTATATACACTGCCTCCATCATTTATTGCCCTTACCGATGTGCAAAACCGGATTCCCTTTTCTGATCCGCAGCTTGCAAGCATACTTATGGTATCATTTCCTGATGATTTTACAGAATCAAGATATCTGCCTCTCCTAAGGACAGCTGAAAAGCTTATAGAACCGGGCTTGTCTGCACTTATACGGACAACCATTACCTGATCCGCGGCGGATGAAAAATACCTGCGGGTATAGTTTACCCCGTTAGACGTAAAGCTGACAGTGACTTCCGCATTTTCAAGATCCAGTACTCTCATGTAGTTCTGCACGCCACTCTCATCAACATCAAAATGTAAGAAAAGATCTCCCATTGTCTGGTATGGGCGCTGGCTTTCCGGGATCCCCGAAAGTGCCATGGAGGCAAGTCGTTCAGCCTCATTTATCCGGCCTTCTGACAGAAGCCTCCTGATTACGGGAAGGTTTCTTAAAGCGTCCGGGTTATTTCTGTCTATTGGATCTCCATACCAGATACTATCTTCATTCAACTGGATCTGTTCATTTTCAACCTTTCCGTATACCATCCCCCCCAGCCTTCCGTTCCCGATCGGGAGAGCCTCATTCCATGAAGACGCCGGCTTTTTATACCACAATCTGTGCTTGCATCCATATTGCTTTTCTGCATCAGACATAATCACACCTTGCTTTCAATTTAATAATGGTAACTTGAGCTAATTAGCTTTACATTGTAATAATTATTTGCTCAAAATTATGCAGACCACCTGAATAACAGGTGGTCTGTCAAAACATTAAAGTCTTATATCAACTAGAAATAGAAGTTCCTGCGTACGAGCTGAGCCATTTCATACGCAAATTGCTTAATTTCGTATACATCCCTTTTTTCTGCCGGAATCCTGCGCCAACACTCAATCCTGGCAGACGGAGGATTCCACATTGGAACCATCTCAGCGCCCTCCAGAATGTTCACACAGAACTCAGCGGCTTCAAGTATATCGTCCGTTGTCTTTTCCTTAACTGTAAACAAACCATCCCGCTGGATACTTAAAACATCATCCACAGCTTTTACTGCACGGTAGGCATATCCTTCCCTATTAGCATTAACTTTAATCCGATTCTCTGTACGGTTCCGGTAAAAGCCAAACAACGCAGCTATGACTGCGGGGTCCCTGATCGTTCCATCCGGATAAACCAATCCATGAATCTCTCCCCAGAATCCTTCAGTTATAAGGTTGAAAAGATACCATCCGACCTTGTGCTTTTCTGCCAGCTCAAGCTCGATATCATAAGGATTTGAGCGGCCGACACAACCTGTTTCAGTGTTCAGGATCGGCTTCCCCCACTGCTCGCCAAAAGCCTTAGCTCCCAGAATCACGCCCTCCATATCGGCACGTGTTGTCAGATAGTCATGGTAGGATATAACATCCACAAGATCATTTGTTGACTCACAATGCTTTACGAGCTCGTGTCCTACAGTCAGGCAATTTTCGGAGTCGATGTCCCTCACAATTTCGCACAACCTCCGCAAATGACATCTCAGTTTCTGATATCTTGCCTGATACTCCTCCTTTGGGCTCGTTATCAAATACTGATTACAGAACGGCTCATTCATTACATCCCACATCAGTATGTACTCTTCATCTCTAAAAGTATCAATAATCGCTTTTGCAAAACTCCTTGCTTTGTTGTAGTACTCTTCTGAAGGCTCCGTAAATTCATTTATTCCGTTTCCATTCCAAAAAATCGGCATGCTGCTAATTCCATATTTCCAACAGGTGCGCATGAAGTTACCAACATGGTTAATGAACTCATCCGGATTTTTCTCGAAATCTTCCTGCATCATCCAGAACCTGACAGAATTAAGATTAAGCCTTTTGCAGTAACCAAGTTCTCTTTCCAAATCCATCTGTGTTGCATCACTCCGCATATTATGACACACTCCGCGGATAAAACTGTAATCCTTCAATGGTTTCATAAGTCACCTCTCATATATTCAATATACTAAAAAACCAACTTAATGTAAATATATATGTAACAGCTAGAATTTATAGACAGAGAGTGAGTGATCTCCATGAGTTTATCAGTAAGAAATCTCTTTTTGCAAAAAAGTCCCCTTCCTGATATCGTCGAAAGCTTTATTCAATTCTTCTTTCGTATTCATGACTATTGGCCCGCCCCAAGCCACCTGCTCTTTCAGGACTGTCGAACTCATAAATAGAACTTGAGAGTTTTTATCAGCTGCCTTTATCTCTACATGGTCACCGGAGGTAAGTTTAACTGCTGTCTTTTCTTTTACAAGCTCACCACCGATGAATGCGTCCCCAAAGAGTGTAAACACCATAACAGAGCGCTCTTTGTCTGTATTCAGGACGATAGAAGTATTCGCGTTCAGATGTACGTCATAATAATCCAGTGGAAGGTATTTGCTTAAATATCCTTTTATTCCCTTGTACTCGCCTGCAAGCAGCCTCAGCTTGCCATTTTCCAGCTCAATCTCTTCAATTTCGGTGCTTTTTATGCTGTGATAAGCCGGCTGAGCCATTTTATCCTTTGCAGGAAGATTAAGCCAAAGCTGGACCCCGAGCAACCTTTCGGACGCAGGAAGCTTTTCCTCATGAAATATACCTGAGCCTGCTGTCATCCATTGGACTTCTCCGTCCTCAATTGTATCCTCATTGCCCAAACTATCCTTATGGGTCATTTTCCCGCGGTACACATAACTGATAGTTTCGATTCCTCTGTGCGGATGCATAGGAAATCCTGCTGTATAATCATCGGGATTTGCGCTGTCAAATGAATCAAGCATTAGAATAGGATCATATTCGTTAACAGTTCCAGGACCTAAGACTCTAACCAAACTTACTCCAGCCCCATCCTGTGTTCTATAACCCTGGACTTGCTGTTTGATTTTTCTTTCCATTATTCTTATCCTCCTTGCAATCTTATCACTTTGTGATAATTTACCCTAATATTAATGAACAAAACCTATAATAGCCAACAAAAAAATAACACGTGTTGTATAACATGTGTTATTTTTTTCGTAATAAATAAATTGTCAAGTATAAATAAATTATTGCGTTTTTCTAAATCCTCGGGACAATAGTCTGTACTCTCTTAAGCCTTGGAACCAGCAACAGTACTACAAAAGGAGTCAGCGCGATGGGTGCAACATCGGCGATACCGATCCAGGTCACACAATACCAATAGCTGAGTCCGGTGAAAAACGACAGAGACAAGCTTGTCGTCAAAATCATGAGGCATCCGAAAAGAATAGACCAGAAGAGGCACTTCCAAATGAATTTGCCCTTTTCTGATACCAGCTCATCAAGCGTTTTCGATTTCAACATTATGAAAGCGGGCAGCGCTGCACTAAGACCTACTGTTATTCCGTCAGCCAGCAGTGTATGCGGAGCGATGAAATAGCCACCAAGAAGCGACCATACTAATGTTCCTATATAACCGGCAAAGAATCCGGTTACTGGTCCGAAAAGGAAACCTATCGCTACAATTATAAAAGCAAAAGTCCTGAAATGAACTGCACCCGGTATAAG
>JAEYRF010000126.1 GCA_023409615.1 Bacillota bacterium
GAGCCGGTCGAAGAAAATATGGAACAGGAAAACATTGCATAGAAAGCGCATGAGGCGGACGACTTTCGCCGTCCGCCTCATACATACAAGCTTTGTTCACAAAATGTCCCTATGAACGTTAATAGAAAGATTACGGGGTTTTTTGCTATCTTGGGACAGGCACCTTGATTTCAAACAGGCACCTTGATTTTGAGGCACCTTGATTTTTCGCTCATGAATAAATAATTTTTAGCAATCTTGAACAATTATGTTCATCTCGTCAGTACGATTATACATATTAAAGATAAAAAGTCTATCTTTAATAGATCGACTTTCGTTCAGGTCATAAAGTATATATGCAAAAATAAGCAGAATAACTCATGATTTTCTTTAAGCCGTGAAAATGGTGTGCTGTAAATTGTAATGGGAACGCAAAAAGTGATAACATCACAGAACTCTGGCTAGAAATCGGTTATATTAAGGGCACAAGAAAAAAAGAGGAAAGAAGCGAGGTGGAAATAATGGGACTATTTGATTTCTTGCGCACTGCCGATATTAATGATGGTATTGTGGAATACAGAACAACTAACGGCGCGGTTTTGCTTGATGTGAGAACTGCAGAAGAATATCGTAATGGACACATTGATGGAAGCATTAATTTACCTCTCGATAGAATTCATCAAATTGAGAATATCATTAAAGATAAGAGAACTCCGCTTTATGTTCATTGCTATAGCGGCAGCCGAAGCGGACAAGCTGTGTCTTATCTGAAACGAAGCGGATACACTAATTCGGCGAATATTGGCGGTATCAACAGCTACCATGGAAAGGTGGTCAAGTAATGAAAGTTGTAATCATAGGCGGTGTTGCGGGTGGTGCGACAGCAGCGGCAAGAATACGCAGGCTTGATGAGCAGGCCGAAATCGTTGTTTTCGAGCGTTCGGGATTTATCTCCTATGCAAACTGCGGATTACCGTATTATATCAGCGGTATCATCGGAGATGAAAGAGATCTGACTTTACAGACCCCTGAAAGTTTTTGGAAACGCTTCCGTGTTAAAATGAATGTACATCATGAGGTCACGGCAATTCACCCTGACAGCAAGACTGTTATCGTAAAAGATCTCAAAAGCGGCACAGTCTTTACCGTGAGTTATGATAAACTCCTGCTCTCACCCGGTGCAAAGCCGATAAAGCCAGACTTTGAGGGCGTCGACAGTGATAAAATTTTCACTCTTCGTACTGTTGAGGATACACTGAAGATCAGGAAATATGTAGACGAACGTCACCCGAAATCCGCCGTTGTCGTGGGAGGAGGCTTTATCGGAATTGAGGTTACAGAAAATCTGCGGGAACTTGGAATCGGTGTCACGCTTGTAGAAGCTGCAGAACAACTTATGACTCCCTTTGACAACGATATGGCATCTTTTATACACGCAGAGGTTCGCAAGAACGGAGTAAATCTTATGCTTGGTCGTATGGTTGAAGGCTTTGCAGATACAAATTCTGGTATTAATGTTAAGCTAATAGACACTGCCACACTTCACGCCGACATGGTGGTAATGTCAATTGGTGTTGCTCCCGAAACTGTGCTTGCCAAAGATGCGGGTTTAGAACTCGGTATTAGAGGCAGCATTATTGTAAATGATAAAATGGAGACATCCATTCCTGATATTTTTGCTGTCGGTGATGCGGTGCAGATCAAAAATTTTGTAACGGATACAGATACGCTTATATCCCTTGCCGGCCCGGCCAACAAGCAAGGCAGAATTGCCGCTGACAATATATGTGGCGGTGACAGTCACTACGCAGGCGGGCAAGGCAGCTCGGTTATCAAGATATTTGATATGACCGCCGCAACTACTGGAATTAACGAAAGGACGGCGAAAGCGCTAGGGCTCTTTACCGATAAGGTTATTCTTTCCCCTATGAGCCATGCAGGATATTATCCCGGCGGTAGAATGATGACAATGAAGGTGATTTTTGAGAAAGAGACCTACCGCATCTTAGGAGCACAGATTGTCGGCTTTGATGGTGTTGATAAGCGAATCGATGTATTGGCTACCGCTATCCGTGCAAAAATGAAGGCATATGAACTTGTCGAACTCGACCTTTCTTATGCGCCGCCATACTCCTCTGCGAAGGATCCCGTGAATATGGCAGGCTTCATTATAGATAACATTAAAAATGGTGTTGTTAAGCAGTGGTATTATGAGGATGATGAAACACTTCGCCGTGACGGGAGTGTAACACTTCTTGATACACGTACACCGATGGAATACAATATGGGTCACGCAGAAGGCTTTATCAATATTCCGGTTGATGATCTGCGTGAACGCATTGACGAGCTTGACCGCAGCAAACCTGTGTATGTCATCTGCCAAAGCGGACTGAGAAGTTATATTGCAAGCAGGATTCTTGTTGGTAACGGTTTTGATGCCTATAACTTTGCCGGCGGCTTCCGATTCTACGATGCAGTCCGTAATGATAAAGCGTTAAACAGTAAATCCACTCCTTGCGGGATGGATGAAAACTGAAAGGGACGATTTGCTTTATCAATTAATAATCTTTTGAAGTCTGTCATTGTCCTATGATTACAGGTTTGATCGTGAAAGATTGAAAGCTTTAGCCACGGATATGAAAGAACGCTACTGGCTGTTTTAGTTGGAGGTCTTAGTATAAAATCGGCCATAGGGATTAATGTCTCGGAACGAAAAAGAGAGTTGGGTATTCTCAGAGCATTCGGTGTAAATAGACGGCAAACTATTTCGAGTAATTTATCATATTGACACTTTTCGATTTGTTGCATATAATTATCATATCGATATTTTTAGATTTGAGGTGCCAATATGGAAGACTACTTGGAATATGTAAAAGTATTCAAGGCGCTGGGCGATCCTAAAAGAGCCATGATTGTGGATATGCTATCATGTGGGGAGCTTTGCGCCTGCATGATTTTGGAAAAATTTGAGATGTCCCAGTCTACGCTATCCCACCATATGAAGATGTTATGTGAGTGCGGGCTGGTTAAGGGCAGAGAGCAAGGTAAATGGACGTATTACTCATTGGAAACGGATACTGTCAGCAGAATAAAGCAGTATCTCTCTAATATTAGCTCCGATAAAGAAACTTGTATTTGCTTAGAAGATACAGGCATCTGTAAAGGATGTGATATAAGTGAGTAGCGAGAAGTCTTGCTGTTGCTCAGCCGGTAGTTGCTGCGGTACGGAATCCATCACTGTGTATGATAAAAATGATAAATGGATAACAGGCGAAATCCGTACTTTCAGAGGCAGCGTGCCTGTGGTTTCAACAAATCTTAATTTCAAAGATAAACTCGGAGCATGGAAGGTGCGCTGGGGTATCGGTAGAATGAATTACAAGATCAATCCGGGGCTTTACGCTATAGGTAAACCTGGTCATAAATCTCCTGTGCTGGTAAGCGCGAACTACAAGTTAACATTTGATGTTCTAAGGAAAGAGCTGTCAGGTCTAGATTGCTGGATTTTGATACTTGATACAAAGGGCATTAATGTCTGGTGTGCCGCCGGTAAAGGGACATTCGGAACCGATGAGCTGGTAAGCCGAATATCGAAAATTGGGCTCACCGACATAGTATCTCACAGGAAATTGGTGTTGCCACAGTTAGGTGCAACCGGTGTGAACGCTCACGAAGTGGCAAAACAAACCGGGTTTTCTGTGGTTTACGGGCCTGTGAGAGCGAAAGATATAAAGGCATTTCTCGATTCAGGCTTCAAAGCTACTGAAGAAATGCGTACCGTTAAATTTTCGACGCGTGACAGATTAGTTCTCACTCCAATGGAACTGGTGACCGCCGCAAAGTCTTCATTGATGGTTTTTGGTGTAATGTTTCTCCTGAATCTGTTCGCTGCAAGGCCTTTCGGATTAGCGGATCTTATTGCCTATGTGGGTGCTGTGTTAGCAGGAACTGTCCTGACCCCTTTGCTTCTTCCTGTGATTCCCGGTAGGGCATTCGCATGGAAGGGATGGCTGGTGGGACTGGTATGGACGTTGGCATTTATCTGGTATAGCGGCTTGTTTGTTCCCGGATTCCTGCTTCCAGCCATAGGATATTTGCTGGTATTACCTTCATTATCGGCCTATCTTGCAATGAATTTCACAGGTTCGTCAACATATACATCCTTTTCAGGTGTTATTAAAGAAATGAAAATTGCTATGCCGCTTATTGCTATTTCATCCGCAGCAGGGGTTGTTATGTTGTTGATAAATTGTATCCGGGTATGAAGGAGGGCACTATGAAACATAGATATTTAAGAAATGTTGCAACACTTCGTCTGTCAGCTGAGAAATGTATTGGCTGCGGGAAATGTACGGAAGTATGTCCCCATAGAGTTTTCAATATGAGCGATAAGAAAGCAGAGATTGATGATAAAGATCGCTGTATGGAGTGCGGTGCTTGTGCGAAAAATTGTCCTACAAAAGCCATCACTGTTGACTCTGGTGTTGGATGCGCCGCAGCCGTTATTACGGGCTGGCTTACAGGGAGCGAGCCGAGTTGTGATTGTTCAAGCGGTGAGGGATGTTGCTGAAATGGAGTGTGATCGATTATCTATCTCCATCTGCTCTGGTTTGTCTGTGCCTTAAGCAGCCTGGACTAGTGATAATATATGTTACAACGCATAAATCGAAGAACAATGACACTAAGAAATACAATGGCACTTCGAACGGGCGAAACTGAAAAGTAATCATTAAGGAGAGTGAGTGAATTGTGGAAATGTCTGAAATGCGGTCGTGAGTTCAAAAACACGGAACAAGACCACTTTTGCGTGAAGCCAAACAGCATTGACGAATACATCGCCGCACAACCAGAAGATGTGCGACCGTTGTTGCAAAGTATACGCGAAACCATCCGTGCCGCCGCACCGGAAGCCACGGAGAAAATCTCGTGGCAGATGCCGACGTTCTGGCAGGGTGAAAACCTCATCCACTTCGCGGCGTTCAAAAGACACATAGGGCTGTACCCGGGCGGCGAAGCCACGTCCGAGTTTTCGGAGAGGCTCACATGTTATAAGACCTCCAAGGGAGCGATTCAGCTTCCGCTCGGCAAGCCGATAGATTTTGAACTCATTACTGACATCGTGCGATGGAGAGTAAATCTGGTATCGAAAGGGAGTGACACTTTGTGACAAACGAGCGCGTGTTCAAGATGGCGTTTTCGAACGTCTACCCGCTACTGGTCCAAAAGGCGGAACGCAAAGGGCACACCAAATCTGAGGTTGATACTGTTTCTCTATTGACTCTGTCGTTGGGGAAGCATTTATACTTAACGTAAATAAGCGATAAAGGAGACTTACCATGAACGAATTAATAAAAATCAGAGATATTTCATCAAAGTATGATATATCCGCTCGCTCGTTACGTTATTATGAGGATATGGGGTTGATAACCAGTATCAGAAGCAACGAATACGCGTACAGGCTGTATGATGAGATTGCTGTTAAAAGATTGGAGCAGATCTTAATTTTGCGCAAGCTTAACATCAGTATCAAGGATATACAGCGTATATTCAACACTTCGGGTTCCGAAGCTGTATTGGAGGTACTGGGTAAAAAAGTAGAGGATATTGACGGTGAAGTTGCCCTTTTACATGAATTAAAAGAGATTGTTTTAGAGTTTATCCGCCAGATAGAGCGGGCTGATTTTAGCAACGATTCTGATGTAAAGATGCTCTATGAAAAAGCTAACGAAATTGAAGGCCAGCTTGTTAATGTACCTTATAATGGCAACCCATCCAATGAGAATCGTTTATTAGAGGTTACTGAAAAGATGAAAAAAGCTCCTGAGGTCAGAATTATTCAAATTAACCCATTCAGGGCGTTTTCGTCAGGGCTGGATACTATGGACAATGTTATGGGCACCTTTCAGCAATGGCAGGAGGAACACAACCATTTAGTTAAAAAACTAATATATGGTGCACCTGATTTTCTATGGTTCGAGGAAGATATGAGGGCAGTTTGGATTTGGGCAGTTGAAGACTGGGTAACAGAAGCAGATGTAGAGCCATATGAAATCATAGAATTCAAAGGTGGGCTGTATGCGGCTGCCATGTCTGTGGACGGAGATGACGATATAAATGGCAGAGTGTATGAAGGCATTAAAAAATGGCTGGAAACCAGCGGATTCGAGCTTGATGAACGACCTGGCCACCGGACACTCTGCCATATGGTAAATCCAACCGACGAGATCAAGACTGCACTTGGATACCATCAGCTTGACATTTATGTACCAATAAAGGTGTGCAGCAAATAGAATAATTCTATTTGAAGGGGTAACAAAATGCCGACATGGAATTATGTCACAGCTAGACTTTGAGGATGAGTTGCTGATAAAGGAGTTATGTCTTTCGATTATGGAAAAACAGGGCTGGCCTGGTTATACCTTTTCAATATTCTCATTGCCCTAAGGGTAATCCATTATTTCCAATGCATCCGTCTGATACATTAAAGGAAATCCGAATTTGAGCCAGCCCGGTTTCGATTTCCTGTTCAGATCATGGCTGCGTTTGTAAATATGATCTTTGCTTTTGAAGTATGTCGGGTACGATGCCTGTTTGCATGAGTTCTCGTTTGGCAGCCCGGACTTCATTGTCATCATCCGGCCTGCCCAAGATATTCTTTAATGTAAAATAGCGCACGGAAGGGTTATTTTCTTCCAACAGCCAGTTCGTTGGGTCTGCTTTAAGGTTTGTGCTCATTATTTTCTCCCTAACATTCTCACTTTGAATTCACGAATTTTTAGCATTGCACCGGTGATGTAAAGGATTCCAAGAATCATTGCAGCCAATGTCATGCCGCTGGTACCCCCCTCGAGAAATCCAACCCAGAATGTGGAAGGCAAATCAAAGAATCGGATTCCCTGATTAATAATAATCGAGATAATTCCAAGAACAAAATAAGCAAGTGTTACCTTTGCCATCTTCTTCTTTTCCCCATTGCTGTACTCGGCAACCTTCATTACCGTTTCCTTAATTTCTTCATTCATTTTTCCGCTTTTCCTTTCTCCATCTAATATTTCACGGAGATCAATTTGATAAAAATCTGACATTTCGATCAGGATATCCAGATCCGGCATGTTGTTTCCTGTTTCCCAACGGGATACTGTTCTTCTGGAGACATTAAACTCCTCTGCCAGCTGCTCCTGTGTAAGATCTTTTTCTTTTCGAAGTTCTTTTAAGAAACTTCCAACTTTGTTTTGATCCATAGCTCATGACCTCCTTGCTAATCCGAGATTAGCGGAAAATGACTGCAAAAAACAGGACACAAAGCGAGCAATGCGGCTGTTTTATCAAATGAGACACGGTGCGACCCAACGATTTTTGTGCTCCAGGAGCACAGCAATACTCGATGATATTTAGGAAATATGTGAATCCATTATCTCATATTGCAGCTGAATTTGTACACACCACTGTCCAATTCATGCTTCTTCCCGTCAGGCATAATAAGTGTGCAAGTGGTGGAAACAGGAACTTTCACATGAATGGTGAAGATGCTGCCCGAAATATTCCAATCAGAAACAACCAGGCCATATGGTGTACACACGCTGCCTTTGGCAGAAGTGACACCTCCCCCGGGCATCGGCGCAATTCGGAAGGTCTTATAACCACCGCTCGTCGCTTCAATTCCGGCAATACGCCTGTAGAGCCAATCGCCCACAGCACCGTTAGCATAGTGGTTGAAAGAAACCATACCACCTCCGGAATCTTCATCCGCTTTATTTCCTGTGAGCTCGCTGATATTCACTGTCCCGTCGGGACGCAGTGCATCCCAGCGTTCCCATATAGTTGTGCCGCCAGCCTTCACTTCATACAGCCAAGAGGGACAGGTGTCCTGCATCAACAGATCATAAGCAGCATTCAGGTATCCGTTATCAGACAGCGCGAACAGCAGGTAAGGCGTACCGGTAAAACCAGTTGCAAGATGATTGTCCGCCTTTTGAACCAGCCGTAAGAGATTCTCTGCCATCGCCTTCTTTTCATCGCCCTCCGTCATATTGAAGTATAACGGCAGCACATAAGCCGTTTGAAATTCCTTCTTTAACTTACCTGTTCCGTCGGTAAATACCTTTCGATAAGCACTAACAATTTTCTCACGAAGTTGACGGTAATACTTCGAATCTGTTTCTTCTCCAAGCAGTTCGGCGATCTTCGCGGCAATTGTACATGAGTTGGCAAAGTAAGCAGTTGCTATCCATTTACCCTTCTGTATCCACTGCTTAGCAGTTTCATCTGGTGCGCACCAGTCGCCGAAGTGGAATGGAAAGCGCCAGATATACCGGCGGATTGGTGAAAGTACCAAAAATCCCGACCACCACTTGGCTGCTTTTAGAAATTTCTTAATTGCAGGATACTGCTGCTCCAGCAGGTGTTTATTGCCTCGTGAAAGATACTCTGCCCATGGTACCAATACACAGCTGTCTCCCCAGCAGGAGGTGGCGAGCGAAGGCCATGAATCGCCGCAACGCGGGATCACCATGGGCAAGCCCCCGCCGCGACCTTGCTCCGCTCGCATATCATTTAGCCATTTATCAACAAATCGGCTGATATCAAAGTTATAGCAGGCAGTTCGTGCAAACACAGCGAAGTCGCCAGTCCAGCCCTGGCGTTCATCCCGTTGCGGGCAATCGGTTGGGATGTCCACAAAATTTGACTTGCCGCTCCAGCGAATATTACTCTGCAGTTTGTTAACTATCTCATTGGAGCATTCAAAATCGCCGGTTTCCTCGAAGTCCGAGTGCAGCACCAACGCAGTAAGTTTCAGATCCTCTGGCTTGATCACACTCACACCCACGTACCTAAAGCCCATATAGGTCAACTTCGGCGAATACGTTTGCTCACCATCCCGGCATATGTAGGTTGCAGTTGCTTTGGCGGTACGCAGCGACTTGACGAAGAGCTCACCATTAACCAGTACCTCGGCATGACGGAAAGTGATTTTTTGCCCATACTGGCCGGAAATTACCGCAGATACTACACCTGCGAAATTCTGTCCAAAATCATAGATGAGCTCACCGCTGGGCGATAAGGTACATGATATGGGGATTTTCACTTCTTGTATGCGAACAGGGCAGCCGTACTGTGCAATTAATGCAGGATTTTTACGAGGATGGGTAATATCGGCTTTTCTCCAGCATATTTGGTCTGCATTCACAGTTGCATCGTAGGTTTCTCCATCATACCATTCTGCCATACGATACGGTCCGTCTTCAGTGACTTCCCATGACGAATCGGAGCCAAGAATTTCGACTCTGCCATCCTCATATTCCACATACAGCTCGCAAATAAAAGCTTGTCTGTCTGCACTTATTTTATTTTTACGCTTATAGTTAAAGGCCCCTGCTGCCCAGCCCCCCGCAACGACCGCGGTCAGGATATTGTTAGCATTAAGCTGTGTTATGACCTCATAGCTTTGGTACTGAATATGGTGCTCATACGAGGTAAAACCGGGTGCAAAGTAATCCTTGCCAACTTTTTCACCATTGAGAATGAGTTCATAAACACCCAGCGCACTTGCGTTTATCCATGCACGACGAACAGGTTTAGTTATTGAGAAAATCTTACGGAAGGACATTGGTACAGGTGATAACTTATCCGGAAAGTCATATCCGGCATCCGTGATCCATTGAGCTTGCCAAGGCGTATCCAGTCTGCCCGTCGAAAAAGACGCAGAGCCTTGAGTAACTTCGCCACTTGTTCCGTAAGCTGTTATATGGACGGTATAAGTCGTGAAGGGGCGAAGCTCGCCTCCGTACAGGTTGTTGATCTGATCAGTGGTTAGTATTCTCCATTCTCCTGAGGTGATCAGAGCATTCTTCAGAGATTCTCCCGGCAAATCCGATTCCAGTGCAAAGGAGATATTTGGTGCGCTGTCGGTTATGCACCAGTCTTTTAGATTATTGATCTTGATCCATGCTATTTTCAGCATCGAAATTTTCTCCTCTCAACACGATTTATTCAGACGTTCCAACCTTCAGTTCCTCCGCTTCGCGACGCGCTTTTATTTCCATTTGCTTTTTATTAATATCTTTTTCCACGTTGAGGAATATCAGCAGAGCAATCAGTATCCCGCTCGTTATTGTCTCCAGTCCAACAAATGCGAACGTGATTGTGCCTTGTACAGCCTGTGACTGTACAGCAACAAGTTGGCCGGCATCATTATAATAAGGTGCGACGTATCCGGCTGAGGACAGCATGCCATTGAAGATACCGGTGCAGATGCCTACCATAGCTACGGCGATGGTATTGTAGACCGACATGGCGATTCCGTCGCAACGGAGTTTAACCTTCCATTCGATATGGTCCAGAGTATCGGCAAATAGTGCCATAAAAACATATGCACAGGGAAGCCCGCCAATGTTCTTGACAAACTGACCGGCCAGAACTACTGCAAGATTGGTGGGGAACATCCAACAGATCACGCTGCCTATACCATATAGAATGAACCCTGCTAGCGTTACGTTACGCTTGCCGAATTTTTTTGCCAGTGGCCATACCGCGAATATCCCGATGCCCATTGGTATCCCGCCGATCATAGAAACTAACGTCTGTGTAATTCCGTCATTATAAGTCCCCAGTACATAGTTGCAATAATAAACCAGCCCTAGATTTTTGATGCTCATTCCAAGGGTATAAATTAAAAAGTAGCTATAAATAATCAACATGTAGCGATCGGTGAATATCGCTTTGAGTTGTGTGCTATACTTGATCTTCTCTCCAGAATCTATGGCGGTCTCTTCCGTGACCCGCTCCTTGGTAAAGAAGTATTCGAGCAGAGTCAGCGGCAGTGCTACGATCGCGAGGATACCCATAACAGTGATCCACAAACTTTTGTCTATTCCGATCATCGGCATAATGACCATTGGAAATATGAGAGCTACGAGAATGCCACTCATCATTATCGTGGCTATCTGGTTAAACACGGAAAGCTTACCACGCTGGGTTATGTCCCGGGTGGAGAGAGGCACCATCAGGTTATGGCTCATGTTGAAGATGGTAAATGCGAAGGAGTAAAACAGGTTATAAGATAGTATTACCCAAATTACTTTAACTGTCTCATTACTTTCCGGTACAATAAAAAGCAGCAGCCCTGTAATCGTCAACATCGGAGCGGATAACAGTATCCAAGGACGGGCCTTGCCT
>JAEYRF010000174.1 GCA_023409615.1 Bacillota bacterium
AGTCAAGACCAACAACTGTAGGATTGTTACTCTTTTTAATGTTTGCAATCAGCCTGTCAATAAACATTTTTATCTCCTTTACCGTCCTTTTTATCTCATTTACTTATACCTGATTTACTTATGCCTGACGTCTCGGCTAAAGCAGTATACGGTCGCTGACGATCACTTTCCCACCCACGATCGTTCCCCATACAGAGCCGGTTAGCTCCATTCCGCCAAAGGGTGAGTTTTTCGATTTTGACTGAAATTTGCCGGTGTCAACAGTAATTTTTTCATTAATATCGATGATGGTGATATCGGCGGTGCTTCCAATTTCTAACGTTCCCTTGTTAATACTCAGGATCTTCGAAGGGTTAAGACTCATTTTTTCAACCAGTTTTGAAATTGATATGATCCCCGGTTTAACAAGATGAGTCACTGCCAGTGAAAGTGCTGTTTCAAAGCCGACCAGTCCGTTGGCCGCAAGACTGAATTCAATGTTTTTTTCATCAATATGATGTGGTGCATGATCGGTAGCAATTATATCTATGGTATCGTCAGCTATGCCTTCAATAATCGCCTGCACATCGGCTGCTGTCCTCAGTGGCGGATTCACCTTTGCATTGGTGTTGTAGGCTTCGCAGGCCTCTTCTGTCAGTGAGAAATAATGTGGACATGTCTCACATGTTACCTTGACGCCACGTTTTTTAGCACTTCGAATCATCTCTACTGAAAGAGCAGTACTCACATGTGCAATGTGGATAGGCACACCTGTATATTCGGATAAGATCAATTCTCGTGAAACCATAGTTTCCTCAGCCGCAGCCGGAATTCCCTTGAGTCCCATGATGGTTGAAGTGTATCCCTCATTGATGACGCCACCCTCTGCCAGATCCAGATCCTCACAGTGTGAAATCACAGTCATATCAAACATGGAAGCGTACTGAAGCGCTTTCTTCATCAGAGATGAGCTATTAACCGGTTTACCATCGTCTGATATCGCAACAGCCCCCGCAAACTTCAACTCACCGATTTCAGCCAGTTCATCGCCCTTAAGACCTTTTGATATTGCGCCGATAGGATAAACATTCACATAGCCTTCCTGCTTTGCCTTGTTCAGAATGTATTTGATTACTGATTCGCTGTCTGCGACAGGGTTTGTGTTCGGCATACATGCTATGGATGTAAATCCACCCATTGCGGCGCTTCTGGTACCGCTTTCGATATCTTCCTTGTATTCAAACCCGGGATCGCGAAGGTGACAGTGTGCATCAACCAGGCCGGGCAGCACATACTTCCCTTTGGCATCAATAATTTCGCAGCCGTCCTCATCGATGTTAGCGGCTATTTGTGTGATATAACCGTCAGTAACGAGTAAATCATATACTCCATTCAAGCCTGTTTTAGCATCTACAATATGTCCTTTTTTAATGAGCAGCTTCATTGCTTCCCCTCCTGGTTAAAAGATAGAGTAAGGCCATTCTGACCGCAACACCGTTGGTTACCTGTTCGTCAATCACTGAACTGTCGTGATCAACTACACCGCTGGTCAGTTCAACGCCGCGGTTCACCGGTCCCGGATGCATTATCAGGGCATCCTTTTTTGCCAGCTGCAGCCGTTTTTCATCCAACCCGAAGAATCTCGAATATTCTCTTACTGTTGGAAACAGAGCTTTTTTCTGTCTTTCAAGCTGTAACCTGAGCGACATCACTACATCTGCGTCAATCATAGCTTCATGAATGGTGTTGAAGACTTTTGCTCCTGTCTTTTCTATTTCCGGCGGCATCAGTGTAGCGGGCCCTGCAACTGAAACCTCTGCACCCATTTTAAGCAATCCGTAAACATTACTTCTGGCGACCCTGCTGTGGTAGATGTCCCCGAGAATTGCCACCTTCACTCCCTTTAGTGTGCCCAGTTTTTCTCTGATGGTGAACATATCAAGGAGTGCTTGCGTTGGGTGTTCGTTCATGCCGTCGCCCGCATTGATAACCGATGCCTTTACATTTCGCGCCAGCAGATGAGGCGCTCCGGATTGCGGATGGCGGATTATGATGACATCCGAACCCATTCTGTCGATAGTCCTGCCAGTGTCGATGAGTGTCTCACCCTTTGAAACGCTGCTGCTTGAAGCGGCAATGTTGGCCGCGCTAGCGCTCATGTACTTTGATGCAAGTTCAAATGAAAGTCTGGTTCGGGTGCTGTTTTCATAAAAAAGCGTGATAATCGACTTCCCCTGTAAATGAGGCGTCTTCTTGCTGTTGGACGTAACGACATATTTCATCGTCTTCGCAGTATCCAGAATGTATTCAATCTCATCTGCGGTCAATTCCTTCAGTCCCAGCAGATCCTTTGACTTCAGATTCATATTTGTGACCATCCTTCATCTATATTTGCCAGTCTGTAAGCTCAAAAAAAGAGCAGGGATTAAATCCTGCTCAATGCATCATTCCAATTTCTAAATCACTCAATGTAACGATATTCACCTTGTCAATATCAAACAGCTTTACATTGACCACTTCTGTTTTTGATGTGGGAACATTTTTTCCTACATAATCAGCACGAATGGGCAATTCCCGGTGCCCTCTGTCGATGAGAATGGCCAACTGGATCATCTTCGGCCTTCCTATATCCATTACAGCATCTATGGCTGAACGCGCTGTGCGTCCTGTATACAGCACATCATCCACAAGCACGACTATCTTATCCTGAACGGGAAAATTGATTTCAGATCCGTTGATAACGGGGTGTTCGGACAGCATACTCAGATCATCTCTATAAAACGTAATGTCTAAAATTCCCACCGGAACTTCTTTGTTTTCTACCTCTCTGATTTTTGCTGCAATCAGTTTGGCAAGCGGGACACCTCTTCTCTGGATTCCAAGCAAATAAACGTTGTCCACACCTTTATTCTTTTCGATGATTTCGTGTGCTATTCTTGTAACTGCTCTCATCATAGCACTTTCATCCATAATCTCAGCTTTATCAATCACCTGTGTCGCGCCTCCTTTATACTAAAAATGCTTCCCACCGATGGCAGGAAGCATACATATCCAAGGCAAACGCCTGAAATACAAGCTTATATTGTACTACCCTTCCAGCCTCTCGGGACTAATTAAAAGGTTCATTTTTATTGAGACAATAATACCATATGATGGTTTGGATGTCTATTGTTTTTTGCAAATTTATTATGGCGGTTTTGATGGGTCCTTTGAAGCGGCTCTGAATGGCATCAGGGAAGGAACGCCAGCGCCATTTATTCCGGTTGTGTTTCCAAGCACCTACAACAGTGCTCCCCTCCTACTATAAAAATGGTAATGGTTAGCGGTCATGTCTCACGGGAATTGCAGTCCCTCCCCTATTACTGTAGTGCTAGGCAGCGGGGCTATGGAGCAGGAAACACAACCTCCACAAACGGCACTGCCGTTCTTGCATATAAGCGGATTATGGGTCGAAGAACCATTTACAAAGATACTTAACATCTGACCATTTCGTGCTATCACCTTATAGTTTGAAATAGCCTGAATTACTATCAGGACAGAAAACCGGCTGCAAATTGATTAGAAACGACATTAGTATCTAGCAGTATTCACTGATTTGTACCTTGGGCAATAGACATATTGAATACTTTCTACCTCTCTGACAAACTTCCGGTTATTAGCCATATCCGAAGTTTAAAAGCAAAATATTTACTAATATGACTAGAATACAATAATGAAATCTGTTCTACAAAACAAAATAAAAAGCGAAATATATTTAAAAATAATAACATATTTGATCTAAGCTAAGAATAAGCTGAAAAGCTTTTTCCTTTGTATATTGCTCATCTTTCGCAACCCCATGCGCAAAAGTATGTCTGCTTGCTGGTATTTCATCCTTTACTATATCAAACCCTTTAAAAAGCACTTCATCTAAATATGTTTGGAACAGATCAGGAAAACTTAATGAAGCGTATATACTAAACTTTTCTTTTGCTTTATGAATAACAAATTCTTTCATCTCTTTTGTGGAAGGTTTATTTTCATTTTCATCAGTATACAGC
>JAEYRF010000214.1 GCA_023409615.1 Bacillota bacterium
CATTTATCACCGCAGGTATTTGGCCATTGCGATACCATTCTGTAATAGGCAAGAGTCTCGTTGAAGGACATCTTTTCTATACGTTCCAGACCAATAGCGCTTTGTAATCCTGGACGATTATTCTTTATCATATTCATCATTGGAGTGATTCTGGACAATGTTTCAATAAAGGATTCATCAGGTACAAGTTTTAACTTTGTGAACTCCGATCCTGAAAAGTTACGAATAACTTCTGTTTTATTGTCGGGGAGATATCGCCTCAGATCAATGGTCAACGGGATTTCCATGGGTTCATCGAATATTGGCTGCCCTGTTTTTGACATAGCCCTGTAGAATGCTGTCAAAATCATATCATTGATCGTTGCGTTCATGGCTTTTGAATAATTCGTCATCTCATCCAGAAGTCCCTCAGGGAGACTGCAGACTGAAATATGTGTTTTGTCTGATTGTACCGATGACCATGGAAATGGCCAGGTTGCTCTTGTGATCTCTGATCCGGGGATCCATTCTTTCTCTGGGTCAATAATGCCCAGATTGCTAAATAGCCTATCCTGATCCTTTCTGCTGCGCTTTGTGGGTTTTGCAGTAAAAGTCCCGTAGTCATTCTCAGTAACCGAATAGATTTCTGAAAGAAGCTTTATATACTCCTTAGTACCGGCCCCATCACAACAGGCGTGGTTGTTTTTAACACACAGGGTGTCATATTGCTCAGATCTTATCAGTCTGACCTTCACCATTGGGTCATGATCCATGTCCAGAGGACTATCCAAAAAGATCTGAATTGCTTCATCCGGATTTTGGGTCTCAACCATGTCACAAAACTCAACCGTATTAATATTCTTCAGTCGCTTCCAGTATGGCGGCTCATTTTCTACGAACCGGCATCCGAAAACAGGCTCCGCATCAACGGAGAGCCTAACTGCGCGTGACAGTCTGTCAAAGTCTATGTGCCCATCCAACTTCATAACTGCCTGGATCTGGTAATTTGCTAATCTATAACGAGCAACGTAATTATATATATCATGACCATTTGCAGGCAAACTGTTGGGATCATCCTGCTTGAAACCATTGACCGGTTTATTCATACTTGCATATCCGCTAAATATTTTGTTCAGATTACTATAATAGCTCTCCATACCGGGAGGAGCATTCTTAGAAATCATTTTTAGAAGATCTGAACTATATTTGGAGTACAAACCCAACAGCATGTCATAATCGCTGAAAAGGCTATTTAATTCACCTTCATACGCATATTTTACGTTCCCGAATTTCATTGTTATCTTCATACTTATTCACCCCGATAATACTTAACATAATGTGCTGTAGTAACATATTATGGGATGGCAAATATAAGTGTTCCTATAATTATAGATTAGCGGTAGTGCAGAGTGTAGTCTATTATAAATAGCGTTATTATTGTTCACGAACCTGCTATAGATTGGCAGGAATACGCTTGTTGATCATGTCCATAAGCCAACTCTCCTCGCCGTGTATCCTGTCTCTGAGCTTGGCGGCAGCTGTCGGAAGTATCCAGTTATCAATTTCATCATATCTGACATTTGCGAGCTTCATATATTCACTTAAGTATGTCCAATAGGTAAGCCACTTTTTGTATTGCGACAGAAGCATCTTCATATCACCAATTCCGGAAGGTTTTGAAGGAGAAGTCATCATCAGAAATGTCCTGGCAACATCCCCTAAAGGGTTTCCCTGGTAAGCATTCGTCCAGTCTACAGGTACTAATTTGTTTCCTGAGACAATGATATTGTTGAAATGAAGATCTCCGTGACAAACGCTTGTACCGTCCGGCAAATCATCAATATAGTTAAGTATTACTTCTTCTCTGCCCTCGAGTAATGAAGAGGAGCTTTTAATTCTGGCTGCATATTTTTCTGTTTGGGTTGGCAGGCTGCCGGCAGAACATTGGTGTATCTTGAATTGCAGTTCCGCTAGATTTTTCGCATAATTGCATATATTCCACGGCTCTGCCTGGATATGTTTTAGCATGGATTTCCCAAAAATGCGTTGAAAAACGATTCCTTTACGGCCGTCCACCTCAATGATTTCGTAAACAGCCGGTGAGGATACTCCTGCTTCATGAATAGCTGTTCCTATTTTGGCTTCATATTGAATCCAGTCTTCACTAAACTGATCATAATAGAGTTTCAAAACTTTATTATGTCCCCATTCATAAACCTCGGCTGTCATGCCTTTTCCAATAAGACTACCCTTATTCATAAAATACTCCTTTGCCGTATCAGGAATGAACCGGCGCAATACATTATACGCAAAAGATGCTAGATGATTGCGTGTTTTGCCGATTAATTGACATAATACAGTAAGGAGTATTGGATGATTAGGCTATTGTACTGGATATCATTTTGTATAGTTGTCAAAATATCCCTGTATATATACGATCGGAGTGCCTTTATCTCCGCTTCCCGATGTCAGGTCGCATAGAGAGCCAATAAGGTCCGTCAGCCTTCTCGGTGTAGTACCCTGGGACTCCATGGTTCCGATAAGATTAGATTCCTTGTTTTGGATATATTCGGAAATAGCCTTCTTTTGGGCTTCTCCGGTTAAACCTGCAAAGTTATTGTCCGCAAGGTATTTTAATTTTACTTCGTTTGGAGTTCCCTCAAGCCCTGATGTATAGCCCGGGGAAACTACCGGATCTGCCAGCTCCCATATCTGTCCGACCGGGTCTTTGAAGGCTCCGTCTCCATAAACCAGAACCTCGATCTTCTTTCCGGTTGCCTGTAAAAGGGTGGACTGTAATTGATTCACAAGAAGGGAACAGGCGCGAGGGAAGAGCTTGACACTTTCCTCGGTAGCCTTGTTAGATCCAAGAAGGCCGTAAGACTCATTATAACCGCTTCCATCGATAGCGGAGGTCAGTATATCATCCAGTCCAAACACCTTATGTGCGCCTTCTGCATTCAATATTTTCTTTGTTCTTTTTCTTGTATGGATATCGCAGGTCAGCACGCTTTTTGTGTAGTTGAGGATGCTTCTTGGGTTGTTGGAGAAAAGCACCTCGCATTCAATTCCGTATTCTTCGACCAGTGATTTATAATAATCAATATAATCAATTCCGGTGAATGTGTGTTTTATTGTACCGAAGCAATCACGGAACTGTTTGAGTGTCAGTACATCCGTCCATGGGTTTATACCCTTTTCATCGAGCAGGTCGATATCAACAAGATGGTTACCGACTTCGTCAGAGGGGTAACTCAGCATAAGAACAATCTTTTTCGCACCTTTTGCAATACCACGCAGGCAAATTGCAAAACGATTACGGCTTAAGATAGGGAAAATCACGCCAATAGTGTCGTTCCCGAATTTTGCTCTGACATCTTGTGCGATAGCATCTATACCGGCATAATTACCTTGAGCGCGAGCTACAACGGATTCAGTGATTGCAACGATATCACGGTCGCGGATGGCAAAGCCTTCGATCTGAGAAGCTTTGAGTACAGTGTCTGCAGCGATTTTTATTATATCATCGCCCTTATTTATAATAGGAGACCGAAGGCCTCTCACGATTGTCCCTACAATTCTCTCCATGGTAAATCTCCTCCGCTAGACTATTATTATGTTTTTTCACTCTTGTATTATAACCATATTAGTGGTATAAGTAAAATAAATACCTTAAATACATGATATAACAAGGGGTTATATGTCTACGAAGCTGGATTTGTATAGAATATTTTGCGAAGTTGCAAGGAATAAGAGCTTTTCAAAAGCTGCAAAAGATCTATTTATGACACAACCTGCTGTGAGTCAGGCTATTATGAATCTGGAAAGGGATCTGGACATTCGGTTGTTTACCAGAACCTCAAAAGGAGTAACACTCACCAATGATGGGCAGATTCTTTTTGAGTATATCAATTCGGCTATCAATCTGATTCAAACAGGAGAAAATAAGCTGATGGAGTCCAGGAACCTTACTGTTGGTGAGATGAGGGTAGGTGTAGGTGATACCATTTCAAAATATTTTTTACTGCCTTATCTGGAGCATTTTCACAATCAGTTTCCGAATATTACCCTGAGGATCATCAACCGGACAACGCCGGAGCTATGTGCCATGTTGAAATCCGGAGCAGTAGATATTGCGGTGTGTAATCTGCCAATCAGAGATATGGCGCTCAAGACAATGAAGTGTATCGATGTCCATGATATTTTTGTTTGTGGAGAAAAATTCAAGTCTGAAGCTTCTTCGCCTAGAAGCCTTGTAGAAATTGCGGCAATGCCGCTGATCCTTCTTGAACGAAGATCGAATTCCCGGCTTTACATTGAGAAGCAACTCGCATCAAGAGGGATAAGGGTTTCTCCAGAAATTGAACTGGGATCCCATGATCTGTTGTTGGAGTTCGCACGGTACAATTTTGGCGTAGCCTGTGTAATCGAAGAATTTTCGCAGGAACATCTTCGAAACGAGACGCTGTATAGAATAAACCTGACCGAAGAAATCCCGGCCAGGTCAATCGGATTTTGCTTCTTGAAGAGCGTCCCGCTTTCTGCTGCCGCTCAGAAGCTCGTAGAGGCAGTAAAGTCTAAAGACGTATTAATTATGGGAAGGTGAAAATTTTGAAGAAATATACATTCAAACATACACTTCGCGCTTGCTTTACCGGATTCATCACGCAAGCAGTTGTTAACAATCTGGCACCGCTTTTGTTTATTGTCTTTCAGGATAAATATAACATATCCTTTGAAATGGTCGGACGGCTTATATTGATTAACTTCGGCACACAGATTGCAGCGGACTATGTTGCTGCAAGATACGCAGACAAGATCGGATATCGCAGGGCTGCCGTACTGGCGCACATCTTTTGTGCAATCGGGTTGATAGGCCTCGGTGTTTTGCCAGCCATCATGCCAAACCCGTACACCGGCCTTATGATAGCAGCTGTGATATATGCCGCAGGCGGTGGGTTTATTGAAGTGCTGATCAGTCCCATCGTGGAATCTCTGCCTGGAGATGAAAAAGCCTCTGCAATGAGCCTTGTCCATTCCTTCTACTGCTGGGGTCAGATGGCTGTCGTTTTGTTTACGACTTTACTGCTTAAGGCTTTGGGTGAGGATATTTGGTTTCTCTTGCCCGTTATGTGGTCAATTATTCCCATATACAATCTGTTTCAATTCCTGAAGGTTCCATTAATGCCAACGGTGCCGGAGGAGGAGAAGACCCCGGTCAGGGAGCTGTTCAAGACCAGGACATTTTTACTTGTGCTAATTCTGATGATGTGTGCAGGTTCCTCCGAACTGACCATGTCTCAGTGGTCGTCGCTTTTTGCGGAGAAGGGGCTTCAGGTGCCCAAAATTCTTGGGGATCTGCTCGGGCCGTTCCTGTTCGCGCTTTTTATGGGAATAGGGCGGACATTGTATGCAAACCTTGGTCACAAGATCAATTTGAGGAGTGCATTAGTCGTATCTGGCGCGTTATGTGTAGTCTGCTATGCGGTTACTATATTTGTGCAATTACCGATAATTTCTCTTCTTGGATGTGCTGTTTGTGGATTGTCGGTAAGTCTTATGTGGCCAGGGACCTTGAGCCTTACGGCTGGAGCCTGGCCAAAGGGAGGAACTGCTATGTTTGGATTGCTGGCAATATTCGGCGATTTAGGCGCCGCGGTCGGTCCATGGCTTTCAGGACTGATATCGGATCTAACTCTGAAGGCGCCAAAGCTGGTTGATATTGGGCGGGTGTATGGCTTAAACCCTGATCAGCTTGGGATGAAGGCAGGATTGCTGTCTGCCATGATATTTCCAATCATGCTCATAGTAGGCTTGTCTATGCTGAGGAAAAAGACGACTGTGTAATAATAGAAAGACCAAATGGAGTGTGTATACCTCCATCTGGTCTTTTAACTTTGCACTACTTAGTTTTTCAAACCTCGCGATACTCGAAGAAATCGAAGTCTGCATATTTTTCTCTTGTATGAGAATCCTGAGCAAACATACCAACAAATGTTCCGGTGAATTCGCCGTAATCGACGGCTTCATCCGAGAGTGTTGTCATGTCAAAGATCGGTCCCAGCTTTTCAAAATGTTCGCCGTCTGTGCTTAAGGAGAATTGCAGTTTATCCGTCATGATTTCAGCCCTCAAATAAACAGGCGCATCCTTTTCTACAACGAAAAGTGCATTTTCACCATCGGTATATTCCTTATTCACATATCCGCTTATTGCGACAACATTCTTGCCGAGCTCCTCATTGTAGGTTTTATATATGCTGTAGAAATTGGAGGGCTCATAATAGCAGGTAATTCCGGCTAGATGCTGGTAATAGTCGGCAGCAAAATCCAGCTTGGCAGTTACCACTGCATTGAATGCTGTTAACCGCCGGGCTATCAGGCTGGGATGGTTAGTACTGGTAAGTGATTCACGCCCGCGCAGTCGCAAATAGCCGGGACGTGACGAAAGATCCGCCCAGTCTGGAGTAATTTCATTGCGTGGAGTGCTGAAATGGAGATTCAGCGTTGGACTGTCAAAATCATCGCACGGATCTTCCTTTGGAAATGGGTGAGATGGAAGATCAGGAGCAGGTACAGTATCTTTGGCTATATTCGTACCATCAGTCATGCGCAGCCAGCCGTCGTCAGTCCACTCAACCTGCTGTATAGCTGTTTCGCGGCCAAGTACACACCTTTTCTGAGGCAGAACAGGCCGCCCGCATAGATGAGCCATATACCATTGCCCGTTCTGCGTTTCAACAAGCGACCCATGTCCGGATTTCTGAATGATAACGTCCGGGTTGTAGAAATCAGTCATGGCATATTTTATTTCAGGGCTCATGGCAAATTCCTGTGCATAGGAGGTGATAATAGGGTTGTGAGGGCAGTTTTCATACGGTCCGGTTATCTCCCTGGAGCGGAGCAGAGCAACGCAATGCCCATATCCGGTTCCTCCTTCTGCTGTTACAAGATAATACCATCCATTACGCTTGTAAATGTGAGGCGCTTCTGTAAAGCCGCGTTCTGTAGCACCGTAGGTCAGACGGATTGGGGTCCCGATAAGTTTTCT
>JAEYRF010000246.1 GCA_023409615.1 Bacillota bacterium
AAGCTGTCCCAAGTGTAATTTAGTCATTGACCACGTAGCAACAGGATAAATTGTTTCATCAACAGGTATCAGCATTATAGAATCTACTTCAGGGCTGAACATGCCCGTGCTTTGCATATCACTCTGAACCTTGCTGGAAATGTCTCGCTGCGCCATAAAATCATCTTCGTCATAATTTCTGCTCAGATAATCCTGGACATCCGTATCGGCGAAAAGCTGTCCGGAGAGGCTCTCTATGGTTTGAAGTACAATACCTAAATATTTACCACTGTTTTCCATAGCCATGACAGAGGACTGAATTGCACGTTCCGTCGCTGTTTTTGAAGTGTTTATATAGGTGATTGCTCCCTGAAATATTATAAGGAGAATCGGGACAAGAAATGACAAAATAAGCTTTGTTTTTATTTTCTTCATGCTAAATATGGAACTAAAGATTGTACTAAACTTACTAAATATCTTTTGGAAAAAGGGCTTTAGCCCGAATAGCTTCTTCATATTTTATAGCCTCCATATAAAAATCTAATATATTATTTATAATTAGACAAATAAAGAAATTATCCTTCTTTTTTTATCAATCTCGACAACATTATTGATAAAAACATCTAAAAGTATAATAGAAAACGACAGCCATAAAATGATAGAAAGCAGTGAGAGAATATGGTATAATTGTGCTTAGACTATCCAGGGGGTGAAAAATTGAAAGGTAAAACTGTACAGAAGAAAAAATATACGCCAAAGTCAAATAAAAAGGCATCAGCGAGAAAATCAAGTACAGGAAAAGCACAAAGCTCACACCTGTATGAGATCCAGGGGATTTTGATATTAGCTCTCGGTATACTGATGTTGTTAAGTTTTTATGTCAAGGATTCCATAGGAATGTTCGGCATGTTTATCCGTGAAACATCACTTGGGTTGCTGGGTTTGCCCGCATTTCTGATTCCGCCGGTCATTATCCTTTATGCAGCAGTACTAATATTTGCACATGAAAAATTAAATTTTAATAATAAAGCGCTTTATATCTTTTTGCTGTTTCTATTGATATCAGCGATGATTCAGACAGGTCATTACAGATCTGAAGATTACAATGGTCTGACACCGCTGAAGGCTCTTGAATATTTTTATGAAGATGGAAAAAACCTTGCCGGCGGCGGAGTGTTGGGCGGAATCATCAGTCTGCCTTTTCTTGTAACATTTCGTGTGTTGGGAACGATCATAATTCTCACAGCAATCTCGCTTGTGGATATTATTTTACTGACCAATTCATCAATTTCGAGTTTTGTAAAAAATATCAGCAGTCTATTCAAGCGTCGATATAATGATAATGATTATAATGAAACAATTAATGATGAAGATGGAATGGCTTATGTGGAGGAAGACGGTGAAGAACTGTCTCTTCGTTTTGATAAGAAACCCAGAGTCATTGATTTTAAAATAGAAAAGACAACAAGAGAAAAAAAGCAAAACGAAAGGACAAAACAGAAGCCTGAAATCAATGAAATTGTTGACGATGGATCCGAGGCAGGGGAACTGAATGATATTCCTGAAGATACACCATTTGAGCTTGTTATAGGAGATTTGAAAAAAACGGGTAATAAAAATAAGCCTGCTCGTGAGAAATCTATACCAATGACAGAGGTTAAAGAGGAGCCAGGTCTGAAGGAAATTATTATTAAGGAAGTCGGACCAAAGAAGAACTCTTCCGTAAAATACAAAAAACCTCCTTTTGATTTACTGATTGAAGATGTTGATACCGGAGGCAGCGCAAAAAATTACCGAAATCAGGTTCTGGAAGGTGCAAAGAAGTTGGAGGAAACGCTGAACAGCTTTGGAGTTTCTGCTAAAGTTGTCAATGTCAGCAGGGGACCAACAGTCACAAGATATGAACTTCAACCAAGTGCAGGTGTCAAGGTTAGCCGTATAGTAAACCTATCCGATGATATCGCATTGAATCTTGCTGCACCTGCTATCCGTCTCGAAGCGCCAATTCCGGGCAAAGCGGCGATAGGGATCGAAGTACCGAATAAAGAAGTGAATATGGTCAGGATCAGAGATGTGCTTGAATCAGCAGAATTTCTGCAGCATCCTTCGAAACTTGCATTTGCCGTAGGGAAAGATGTTTCGGGCGAAACAATCATTGTCGATATTGCCAAAATGCCTCATTTGCTGATTGCAGGTGCCACAGGCTCCGGTAAAAGCGTTTGTATTAACTCTCTCATCATCAGCCTTCTGTATAAGGCATCTCCTGAGGAGGTAAAGCTGCTGATGATTGATCCGAAAGTTGTTGAACTTGGCGTATACAATGGCATACCACATCTGTTAATACCGGTTGTGACAGAACCTAAAAAGGCTGCAGGTGCCTTGAATTGGGCTGTTCAGGAAATGATAAACAGGTATAAGCTCTTTGCTGATAAGGCCGTAAGAGATATCAAGGGATATAACGACTTGATGCAGCGGACCGGGGAACAGCCTATAATGCCTCAGATAGTCATTATTATTGACGAGTTGGCAGATTTGATGATGGTTGCGCCAAATGATGTTGAGGATGCAATATGCAGGCTGGCAC
>JAEYRF010000077.1 GCA_023409615.1 Bacillota bacterium
AATCAGTATTTAGCATTCGATAAGTGGGCAGTTGTCAGAAATAACGACACTATTACTTTCAAGCGGCTTGATAAAGTAATCGTTGACGAAACCAGCCATAAAAAGGGTTTCGAAATGAAGGAAGATGAGTTTTTGAGACTCACTTTTAAAGTAGACGTTGATGCCCTGGGTTTGGACACAAATGTTGGTGACATCATAAAGCTTCGACTTAAAGAAGTTGAGTCATGTATTGAAAATGAAGCACCGTTGGCATCAATTCTATTAATTGGAAGCATTATGGAAGGTATTTTATTGGGAACAGCGTTAACTTATCCCAAACAGTTTAATCAATCACAATCAGCACCCAAGAATATGGAAACTGGCCAAGTGCGAAAGTTTCCAGATTGGGCTTTGAGTAATTTCATTGACGTCGCTTCTGAAATCGGTATTCTGAAGACGGATGTGAAAAAGTTCAGCCACGTTGTTCGAGATTTCAGAAATTACATTCACCCATATGAGCAAATGAGTTCGCAGTTTTTTCCAGATAAGCATACAGCTTTAATATGCTTTCAGGTCTTGAAAGCTGCCATAAATCAAATTGGAAGTTGCTCAATCAATCTGACGAAACGGCAAACATAATGCGTTAAATTCTACATTATGTCTATGATAGACAATCGGTTGTATCAATACCACGTTATTCAGTTGAAAAGATCATCGATTATTAAATATCTCTTCTACGGGCTTATTACAAGCAAAAAGGAGGTGTAGTTGTTGACTAATGAAGAATACTATGAAAAGATTGTATCCCCCATAGAAGCACTCCAAGTATTGAACAATGAAGCAAAAGCGCTTGCAGTAAAAGTCATTGGACAAAACCTACTGAAGGAAGACCTCTGTCTTTGTGCTATGTTGGATAGAAGTATACGCCTTACTGACGGGTTCATTCCTATGATAGAAGCTAGAAATTTGACATGTGCTGGAGCTTTGCTGCGGTTACAAATGGATAATTGCCTAAGGTTGTTTGCTTTTTTTATTGCTGATGACAGAGACGAAGCAGTTGACCGGATTATCGATGGTGGTGTTTTCAGCAAATTAAAAGATAAAGATGGGAAGCAAATGAAAGATGGGTACTTGAAAAAAAAACTGGATGGACACGATGCAGGCTTTTCAGCTGTTTATGACCAAGCCTCTGGATTCATTCATTTTTCCAGCAAGGCTTTCTACCAGTCAGTTCACCCGCAGGAGGATCTTAAAATCTCGTTTCAAGTTGGTGGTGAGACTCCTATAAAGATTAACTCTGTTTTGCTTGAATGTATCGGCGCATACATCCATTATACTAAACTATTTCAGAAGCTGATGAACATCATAGCAGAGTCAAAAGCTAATTTTGATGCAAATTATGAGGGGGGTAACTAGCATTAAAACTAAAGGTTTGATTGTCAGAAGTGTCCATGCAAGCTTCCCATTGTGTTTAGTAAAATGGGGACCAATTCTCTGTCCCCTACCCTAGCATACCAATAACAAAAGTAAGCAGCTAGCCCAGTAGTAGGTTCGTACCATAACACGCAGTTCACCTTATGGCAGAATAGTACCATAATGGGAAGTTCGTTAATTGTATTGATGGTAGTGTATTTCCTGTTGAATAATAATATGATATCGAATATGAATCACTATTGTTTAAGAAAAGGAGTTTGACTATGGACTATTTAATTGACTACCGCGGAAACTGTATGTCTATTATTTTTACTATTCCATTTTCACAATACGAATCATTGATTAATTGTGCCTATAAAAATCGTGGAGGAATTGAGGGACAACGTGGAGCACTCAAGTCAAGTACTGCAATTAGAATACGCAAGCGTATGATTGACGATATAGCAAGCGGGACCGTTCTTCCGCCCGTGGTTATAGGTGCCGCCAGAGAAGGAATTAACTACCAAGAATTTTCAAAAAAAAGCGAGGCTGAGTTGATTCAATGGCTTATTGACAATGCGGAAGACCTTTCGCTAATCGACGGCATGCAAAGAACAACCGCTATGTTTGAGGCAGCAAAATATCATAATTTGCGAGATTACAAAATCCGTGTTGAGTTGTGGTTGGCTCAAAATGTAAACAACCTAATTTATCGAATGCTGGTTCTAAATTCTGGCCAAGTACCTTGGGATGTGAAAAGACAACTTGAAACCGTTTTTAGTTCTGTTCTAAAACAGCTTCAACAGGATGTTCCTGATATATCAATTTTTAGCATCGATGATGGGCGGCGTCGCAGAAGCGCAAAGCAATATCAGTCCAGCAACATTTTAGAAATGTATTTGGTCTTTGGTTCAAGAAAAGAAAAAATAGATATCAAAGAACGGATTTCAGATGAATTTGTCAGATTGGACTTTTTAGATTTAACTTCGAGTAATGATTCTACGCATCAATTCACTGAAGCATTATCCCTTATGGCCAGATTAGATGCTTGCTTTACCAAAGTTGTGACAGACACAGAGGAAGATAAGGAGCGCTTTCTGAATGGAATAGATATCTTCAGCAGCCAACCCGCATGTGTTGGTTTTATGGTCTCTACTGCAATATTGATGCTAGGACGCCCCGGCAATACTCAATCTAAAGAATTTTTGGATGAAAAATGGCGCGGATATCGGGAATCCTTTGAGCAAATGTTAACAGTAATGGAGACAATGCCTGTTGATGAATTGAAACTATTTCTTGCTCTTCCAACACTTTCAGAAAAATTGACAAGTAAAAAATCCTCAAAAGTCGGTGATTTTGAGCGTGAGTTCTTTAAGACGGCTTTTACCACTCTTTATGAGGAAGGATCAAGTCTTAGCTCTTTTGAGATATGCTGGAATGCATACTGAGATAGGTGATAAAAAATGTCTCGCTACATGAAAGAAGAGAACCATAAATTCTTCCGTAATATTTGTGATAGTCTAAATAAAGAACTAGCGGAAAGAGTGCCTGATTGCATTCGTTTCATTGCCACAAACGAAGAAGACAAAGAATGGTTGAAACGCGTTTACATAGAGTGTATACACCGTTTTTCCAAAAATGCTTATGGTCTTCTACTGCTACTCTCTGGAAAAGAATATCTGTGCCTTATAAATATTAATGCGTGTATTGAAAAGTTGCCGGATGTACTAGAAGAAATTGTTGTGAATGCTGGTCTAGCAACAGTTTTGGGCGCTGAGGGATTGCTTACACCCAAAGTGGACCGAACTTTACAAGCAGAAATATTCGATAAAGTATTATACGAGACATTTGATGACTATCATGGACATGAGTGGAAAGAAATTGAACAGTATTTCCCTAGTGCTCATTGTTATGAAATCTGTTTGAAAGATGATGCGGTCGACATTAGAGGCAATACAAACGCTTTTTATTGGGTGCTAGCCAAAGTCGCAATAGAGTTTGATATGGGCAATAATCCTTTTAGTGATATCTCAAAAGATGCTTGGGAGAGAATCATATACGAGGCGAATTTGGACTCAATCCAGTTCAAAAATGTTTTGTTAGCCTATACTTCCTTATCATGGGATATTGCTTACTTATACTTGTATCAGTGTTTAGAAGATAAATTTGCTTACGAATCCCTACAACCTCTACATAAGAAATTGGGCTTAGACATTTCGACGCAAACTCTCAGCTGTATTCTTTACGATGAGCTTTCTTGGCAACCGAAAGATTTAGATGGCATAAACAAAATAATTGAGAGGTGTTCTCCTGAATCAAAGGCTATCAAGATATTGAGAAGTATTTGTGAGGATCAAACATTACCTAAGTTCATCTATTCCATGCGAAACCGAATCGTCCATGAGACTCGAGAAACTTCTATCCCGCTAACAGAAAATGAACGTTGGGAGAAAGCAATCGCAGGGTTACTCTATCTTATAAAAGAAATCTAGGTTTTGCAATGGAACAAGTAATTTGAGTTAAGCAAATACGTCAAAGCCGGATAAAATGTGACAAAGATAGAGATAAATGAGCGTGACCACATAGCAGTTATGTGGAGTTTACCATTATGTTTAACTCAAACGGTTATGCGAACTTCCTATTATGTTTAGTCAACCGGGGTTCGGTCCTTATCCCTACCCTAGCATACCAAAAGCAAAAGTAAGCAGCTCAACCATTTGTAGGTTCGCACCATAATGCGAAGATGATAAACCTCTAAGGTAGAAAGCGTTTTGCTACCTTGGCCTAAATAGGAGGGAAACAAACTGCTCAATAATCAAGTTTTAGGCTTGTTAAGAAAATGCGATGTTTTTTTCGAGGATGAGTGTATTTCAGACAGCTTAATCATGTCTACTTTTTCGGACTATATTGTTGATATGATGGATAAGTCAGAAAAATGCAACAGCCTCATTTATCATACGGGGTCGCAAATATTTAATATTCTGCTGATCCTTTATATTGCCTTGTCTTGTATTGTTTATGATGAACTAACCCCTGCAGAGTTAGTGGAATCGCTGAGTCCCGGAGATATTGTAATCTTCGAAAATAAACGCGCTAAATTTCTTGGGTTAACGGCTGATAATATGGCACGAGTGACATACGATTCGGTTCAAAAAGGATATAGGACGCCAACAACAGTTACCATGCCGCCAAAATCATTCTATAAAATAAAGCCTTATTACGGCGAGGCAACCATTTTGGACGGCAGAGGGATTCGTATCGACTCTAAAGCAAAGTTTAATTTTTTGCAAACTGTTTTCAATAAAAGCAAATTCGATATAGCAGGTATTGGCAAAAAGTCGGCTATAATCGTGTGTGATCGCGATTTTGCAGACTCTTTCGTAGATAAAGTGAGGATTCGTTATGACGGTGTCCTGTACATCGGAATGACCGATTTGATGCCGATATCCTATTTTTCTGAAGGCAATGAGTATCCTTTCCGTGGCAACCCGGGGAAAAACAGTCCTGTACTGAAATTTACAAATAAGGTTTCTATTGCAAGAGAACTTATATTTACGGATGAAGAAAAGCAAGTTTTTGCCGCTCTTATCATGGGAGAACAAGCGGTTAAAAACGGAGAGTCTGAACTACCGGACATAATTAATCGGCGGAGCCTAATAAAAACTTTAATATCGCTTCCTATTGCAGATTATGACGGTCATCTTTGTGCGGCGTATCCGGACGCAACTGTCTTTGCCTGTACCAAGGACATGCTGTTATCTTACTCAATGCTTACCGCACCGGGTGGCCCCCTTACCTATGAGAGCGAATTACTCATTAATAACATCATAAATCGAGATATAATTGAGCATGATGTCGATAGTATTATTAACATGGAAGAGTATCGAACCTTTCGTCAAAAGATATCGGATATCCGCCACCATACGCAAAATGATGAAATCATCGATAGATTCATCATCGAAAGCTATTCCCTATTGAATTATTTCTCCAATATACCTTTCCCGCTGCACAAGGTTGAAGTTGCACGAGATGAAATGAACTTGGTGTGTCCGTCGGTGCTTGATAAAATCGTTTTTTTGTCTGGCGCTGCAAATCATTATGGCGGGGTATTAGCTGACTTGATATCGGACATATCCCGCACTATTGATACCATCTTTCATTCAATCGAGTATAAAAACCCCAAAATGCAGCCTCTGATTGATGTGCTTGATAATGCGTTGCATTTCGGGACAGTGCTTCTACTGGTTCCAAAGCCATTTTACATTGATATCTTTAAAGTACTTCTACCCTCAGGTATAGTCCTAGACAATGATTTATACATAAAGACTACCGGCGCTTTTGATTCCAAGGATTACTATGATACCGTTGTTTCTATCGGGTGTTTGGGTACAAAGCGGTTTTCAATTTTTTCTACCTTTGTCGCCCCAAGAGTAGAATGCTTATTATATCCGCATGAACGCCTTTTGTTTAATTATCAAAAGAAAGTGTTTGTGCATAAAGAACGGGAACTCAATAACCGGTCTAAATTAAAGTTTGAAACATTGGATATAAGCGAAGAAGAGGCCATCAGCGACATTCTGGATGACCAGGAAATCGAAGAATACTTGGAGGAAATAGCGATAAAGTCGGCGTTGCAAGCTGTATCGAATGTGTCCGGAGGTGCTACGACGAAGGCGGATATTGTTCGGATTGCAACCACATCGGATGGAGAGTCAATCTTTTTTACCAAATATTTTACACCGTACATATTTGATCATAATCAGATGTCGGTTATGGAAAGTACAGTAAAAGACATTGCCTCCGGCGATATGCTGTTGTTTACAAAAAACAGCGATCAGGCAAAGGACATTGTCGAAGAGATAATTAAAAAGCTTGCCGCTTCCAATGAACAAATAAATGAGGCGTTTCGCAAGTCCAAGCATTGGAAGGAGCAGCTTTTAGCATACAAAGATGCGCACAGGCTGTCTTTTCAAGATTTGTCGGACGCTATGAAGGAGTACGGAACGCCAAAGCACCCCGTTACACTAAGGACTTGGCTTAATCCGGAGAGCAGAATTATTGCGCCTCGTGAGGAAGACGCCTTTTTTCAAATTGCCCTTATATGTGGAGACGACGAAATGATAGCTTCACCGGAAAGTTTCTATGAGGCATGCAATACCATCAGAAGCCTAAGAATCAAAATATTAAAGCTAATTGGGCAGAGTGTTATCAAAAGTTATCAACAGGCACCGGAGGAAACTACATTTCTTTCCGATATCGTAAAAGAGGAACTGAGTGCATTATCGCAAATTGTTCAAGTAGAAACGATAATGGATGTCTCGGATATCCAAATCTCGATTAGCTATACGAATCGACCTTACGCTTTGTAGAACGAGGAGGTATTTCATATGACAACTGTAGAAATACAAAAACAAGCATATGCCGCACGCAAACTTCTAATTGAAGAAGTACGGAAAGAACTGCTTGGCCCCGGTTCAGAGTATTCGATACCGGACGATGCACACGAAATCATAACCGATTTTCCGGAAGTGCGCTATTCGGTTGGCATTTTATTTCCTCAAAGAGAAAAATACATGGCCGACAACGACGATACTGCAAGGCCAAGTGAAAATAATGCTGAGAATAATATCGAGGAAGACGATGAGGCTTCTGTTACTGAGGATTCTCAAAACAATAAGCAAGAAGCCGTTAACATACCGGAAGAAGAATCGCTGGACGAAGAGATAAACTTATCTTCGCAAAATATGCCTTCATCTATGGGGTTTACATTTTTTGTTCAGGGAAACAGCGAGCATATCACTGCTAATGTTCAATTCGGTACATATAGAAAAGCTAAGTTGGCCGATTGCGCAGTGCCTTTTAAGCTCGCCGAAAACGGCTACGAATTACCGACCCAATTTCAACCGTATGCCGAGATAGATCGGAAAAATTCATTATTGAAGTTGGTTCAACCATTACAAAAAAAGTATATATATCAAGCTTTTAATACCGATGAAAACCTTACGGAAGGAGCGGCGTTAAAAGAGCCATTAATCACTTTATGTAATCAGTTGGGGAGAAACGGCTTTGTACGAGTGCCCCATAAGGTCACTATTGATATAGATTTTTCTGCCGCCGACTATGTCGATCAAAACAAGAACTTAGACGATACATCTGTCAAAGTTACAGCATTGAGGAAACGTATCTCATCGGACATTTCTTCCATCACCATTATGATGGTTAACGATGCGGTTGGGCGCTACAACGGGATGAACTCAATTTTTCAACCGTCAATCCAAATAGACGTTTCTGAAGATACACCATATCGCTTTTGTGAATATACCGGGCTTAATAAGGTCTACAACGAAGATGAAGAAGAATTGTCTTTAGCTCTTTTGTATCGCAACAAAAAGGTATACGGTACAGGGCACGGAACATCAGTTTACTGGGACATCGACCGAAACGGCTTGGGCTATATTGTCAATGATTTTTTTCCACAAATTGAAGTGCCGCAAATGGATTTTGGTATTGCAGACTCCAATGTTAATAACGGATGCCTCTCGATGAAATTTCTGTCCGACTTAGACCCTACTCCAATATCCGATAAAATAAGCGCCATAAAAACACTTATTGATTCTTACTCGTCTTGGATTGATGATTTACAGATGATGAGCGAAGACGAAAGCAAAGTAGCGATACAGTTTCAATCAAAAGCTAAAGAGCATATTGCCATCTGTAAAGAGGCATGTGAGCGCATGAACTCCGGATTAGCCCTCTTGGGGGGAAATCCAATTATTACACAAGCTTTTATGCTGGCTAACCGGGCAATGTTCATGCAGCGCATTCATCTAAAACTTCAAGAGACGGATAAATACCCCGGCGACCTTGAACTCCAAGAATATATAAAGACTTTGGATTACTATAAAGAGGACGATAATTATTCTTGGCGCCCATTCCAGCTTGCTTTTTTACTTATGAGTCTCCAATCAATAGTAAACCCCGACTGTAAAGAACGCGATATTGTTGACTTGATCTGGTTTCCGACTGGCGGCGGCAAGACCGAAGCATACTTGGGATTGACTGCTTTTACTATTTTCTTTAGAAAGCTTTCATTCCCTGAGAATGCCGGAGGAACTACAGTCATCATGCGATATACGTTGCGTCTTTTGGCAGCTCAACAATTTGTCCGTGCCGCAACGCTTATATGTGCATGTGAAGCCATTCGAAAAGATTCATCATCCAAAAAGAAATATCCGGCTTATTCCTTGGGCAATGAAGTCATATCTATAGGTTTATGGATTGGTGGAGACCATACTCCAAATAAAAATGTCGGTTCATATGAGTCCTATGGTGCAAAAGAACATTTGGAAAAGCTTAGAGATGCTAAGGACACATCGCAAATTCGATACGCGAAAGATCGGAATAATAAATTTCAGATATTGAAGTGTCCTTGGTGTGGAACAAAAATGGTCAAAGATACAAATGCCGAGGGAAAAGTCGTAGGCGAATGGGGCTATCGTCTTAAAGATAACAAGCACTTCTACCTTTGCTGCCCACAAGCAGATTGTGATTATAATTTCAAATTGCCGATTCAAATTGTCGATGAAGAGTTATATGATAATCCTCCAACGCTACTATTTGGTACGGTAGATAAATTTGCCATGTTGCCTTGGAAAAACGATGTCGGCGCATTTTTTGCGACCAGCTCTGCTAATCGCACCCCTGAGTTGATTATTCAGGATGAATTACATTTGATATCCGGCCCGCTGGGCACTATGGTGGGGCTATACGAAACTGTTGTAGATGCGTTGTGTTCCGCCAAAGGGGTCAAACCCAAAATAATTGCATCCACGGCTACCATACGCAGAGCGAAGGAACAGTGCTCCGTATTGTATAATCGTCAAGTAAGTCAATTCCCGCCGTCCGGCTTAAATGCGGATGATTCATACTTTGCCCGTGAAGCAATGCTTTCTGCTGAAGGGCAAAAATTTGGCCGCCTATATGTCGGCGTAATGCCTTCCGGAAAGACGAAGGCAATGCTGGAAATACGTGCGATTGCCGCGCTCTTGCAGCGTGTGGATATGATGCGGCTTCCGGATGAAATAAAGGATAAATTCTGGACTTTGGCAATTTATTTTAATAGCCTTAGAGATTTAGGAAAATGCCGCACAATGATTGATGATGACGTAAAAGATTTTATTAAGAGAACGGCTTATCGCTTCGGCGTTGGACGTGGACGAACCATTGGTGAAGCCTCGGAATTGACAAGCAGAATTTCAACATCAGAACTCAACGAAACTCTCGAAAAGTTGGAGCGGCTTGAGTATTCACAAGATAATATATCCAATCGCAAATGGGCAATTAATACATTGCTTGCCACCAACATGATTTCTGTCGGTGTAGATGTCGCGCGGCTAAATACCATGCTCATTGTTGGGCAACCCAAATTGACCAGTGAATATATACAGGCATCCAGCAGAATTGGACGCTCATACCCCGGTGCAGCCATCGTATTGTATGACGGGACAAAAAGCAGAGATCGCTCACACTATGAGCAATTCAAAGCTTACCATGAGTCCTTCTATCGTTTTGTTGAACCTACCGGGGCAACACCTTTTTCGAAGCCTGCGCGTGACCGAGCTTTGCATGCAGTCATTATATCTATGATAAGACATTTATACGGGCTTCCGCTCGATCAGGACGCGGTACAATTTGATCCGGAATATTTGCAAAGTGAATTGGAGCAAATGCGCAAGTATATCCTTGATAGAGTAAACGAAATCAACGCTCGCACTTGGGGTGATCTTGAAGATGATACAAGTGAGATTGAAAAGCGCATTAATGAAGTCATGACGGAATGGCATGAACGTGTTAAAATTGCAGGTGGGCAAAACTTTTTCTATGGTGACCGATTTATGATGAAAGCTCCGAGTGCCGGCCAAAAAAGACTACTAAAGGTCTTTGGAACATCAGCGGGCGATCCGGCGTATGAAACCATGACCTCCATGCGGAATGTTGATCAAAGCATTGCAGCGAATATCTTGGTCTGGGAGGATGAAATATGAATAGCTCGCTTTCTCCTAAAGACAGGATTGTTTTCTCAAATCCATCGGAAAGAATAAAGTATAATGTCCGTAGTTCACAGGCCATTTTACAATATGGCGTCGGAGCTATGGTCGATTTTCCAGACCAAACATTAATGATGGCAGCTCCTGAATACTGGGTCGATAAAGTCATAAGAATTTATGACGAACGCTTACAACGCGCACTTGGCGTTAAATATTTCGGTATGCCCGGCGGAAGCGATGAACCGCAATTTAGAGAGGGAATTTCCTATACTCGCTTCCCCCGGTGGCATTTTTGTCCTAAATGCCGCCGCTTTCAGCCCATTAAGGACTGGTTCAAAGAATATAAACGAAAAGCTTCCAGTAAGCAGCTAGAGCATGATCCGTACATGAAAACGCCTCGTTGCCCCGAATGCAAACAAGACCTTGTGGCTGCACGTATCATTATTGCATGCGAACAGGGTCATATAGACGACTTCCCTTGGGTAGCGTGGGCACATCGCAGAAATATTGGCGGCCCCAAAGAAATCTGTGATAATCCGCATCTTACATTCAGTACCGGAACTACAGCAACTGCCGGTTTGGAAGGTATCAGCATTAAGTGTACGTCCTGTAACGCAAAAGCGACGCTCTATGATGCTTTCGATCCGAATATTTTTAGTCACTTAGACGAGCAGGACGGCACCAGTAACTTTTTATGCAGTGGGAATGAACCGTGGAAGCATCATTCGGTTATGTGTGGTACATACCCTCGCGCCATGCAAAGGGGTGCTTCATCAGTTTATTTCCCTAAGACTGTAAGTTCGTTAGTAATCCCACCCTACTCCGATCATCTGAACAGCGCTATTGAAAAAAGCGCTGCTTATTCAGATTGCTTAACTAAAATTGAAGGGTATAAGGAAGAGGGCTGTACCGAAGAAGATATCAACGAACGCATATCGCGCTTGCTGGATATATGGGCAAAAAATATCGCACATCAAATATTATCTACTGTTGAAATTGTCAAACCAATTTTAGAACGAAAGTTATTGCAACAGGCTGATGATACCAATTCTGATTACCAAACAGACAGCGTCAGATATCGTGCAGAAGAATTTGATGCGCTTACCGGCATTGTAGCAAGACCTAGTTTAGATATAGACGATTTTGTACGAGAAAGTATGGACATTGAAAAATATCATATTCCGGAGCTAAAAAGCGTGTCTCTTATCCATAAAATAAGAGAAGTTCGCGCATTGACAGGCTTCACACGTATAAATCCTCCTGGCTCATCAGATACAGGAAAGGACACTCCCGGATTTGTGTCGGTTAAAGAACCGGAAACTCCTTGGTACCCGGCCTATGAAGTACGCGGTGAAGGTATCTTCTTAGAATTTGATAGGAAGGCTCTTGATAATTGGACAAATTCTCAGCCAATTATCCAAACGCGAGCCGGCGAGATGAGCGGAAATTATTCGGTTACGGCTATAGGGGAAATGATACCGAGAGAGATTACACCTCAGTTTGTTTTTTTACATACCTTGGCTCATCTTTTAATTCGCCAGCTAAGCTTTGAGTGTGGTTATACGGTTGCATCTCTACGTGAGCGTATTTATTGCGCGTCGGAAGCAGATGGTAAAGAAATGGCCGGTATCTTCATTTATACCGCATCCGGGGATTCGGAAGGAACCTTGGGTGGACTGGTTCGCCAAGGGAGGCCGGATGCGTTGCCGCAGGCGTTTAGGAAGGCTGTTGATGCGAGCAGAATATGCTCAAACGACCCTGTTTGTATTTGCACCGAACAGGGTCAAGGTCGTGATGCCCTGAATCTGGCAGCATGCCATGCTTGCGCCCTCTTACCGGAAACAAGCTGCGAAGAATTTAATGTCTTCCTAGATCGCGGTATGATTATCGGCACTTTTGAACATGCGGACATTGGGTTTTATAGTCGATGGATTTCTAACAAATGACGGGTGATAGATAATGCGGGAGTATACGGCTGTTGATTTGTTTTGTGGCTGTGGTGGAATGACGGAAGGATTACGCCAGGCAGGATTTGATGTAATTGCAGGGATTGAGTTAGATGATAACGCTGCATCTGCCTATAGAATGAATCATAAAGAAAATACTATTCTATTTCATAAAAATATCCTCGATGTTCGCACACAGGATATTGCTGAGCTGCTGAAAGGTGAGCCTCTGTACCTATTAGCGGCTTGTCCGCCGTGTCAAGGTTTTTCATCAATGCGGAGGAAAAATAAAAAAGGCGCAGTCAACGATCCTCGCAATAAATTGATTCACGAGTTTTATCGATTTGCAGATGAGTTACGACCAGTTACTATTATGCTCGAAAATGTTCCTGCACTTTCGGAGTATGACGACTTTAAGGAAGTAGTCAGCAAGTTGGAGCAGATAGGCTATGCAATAGATTACAAAGTTGTTAATGTTGCTAGATATAGTGTGCCCCAACGTAGAAAACGCTTAGTATTGTTAGGGTCATTGGTTGGTGTTATCCGAATTAAAGAAGGTAGCGATAATGGCGTTACTGTAAGAACAACCATTCAAGATTTAGAAAGCCCGGATGTTACAAACGACCCTATTCATAAAATCTTTCCGACACATACGCCCAAGATACAACGGCAGATCGAGCTTACGCCTCACGATGGAGGAAGCAGGAGTGATCTACCGGATGAGTATATTTTGGACTGCCATAAAAAGGCTGGCATTGGATTCAAGGATGTATATGGACGTTTGCGATGGGATGCCGTTTCATCCACAATAACGGGAGGATGCCTAAATCCCTCAAAAGGGCGCTTTCTGCATCCGCAAGAGGACAGAACCATAACTGCGCGAGAAGCGGCTATGTTGCAAACATTTCCTAAAGATTATAAATTCCCAACCGATATTCCACGCGGCGCACTTGCTTTAATGATAGGAAACGCCTTGCCTCCTGAGTTTTGCAAACAACAGGCTCAATGTGTGCGAGAACATTTGGATGTGATATTTATGCCTGATATTTTTGATGAAGAAAAACGTTCACAAATAATGCGCTCGGTAAAAAACAAAGGAACAAAGCAAGAGCTTCTCGTTCGAGACCTGTTGTGCAAACTCGGTTTTAACCGCTATAGGCTATCTACCTCACAGTTAGAGTGTTCGCCGGATATCGTTTATCCTGGACAAAAAAAAGCAATTTTTATCAACGGGTGCTTTTGGCATGGTCATGACTGCTCACGAGGCAAGTTACCTGCAAGTAATGCGGAGTTTTGGGAACACAAGATTGCGAAAAATAAAGAGCGAGATAAAAAAGACTATTTAGAGCTTCGTGCTAAAGGCTGGGCTTGCTTAGTCATTTGGCAATGCGAGATTAAAAAGAAGAATATGATGATTCTCGAAGAGAAAATTCTATCTTTTATGAAGGAAATGCATTGAGAAAAAGGGGGCGTACACAATCATATTTAATCAGAAATCTGAGAGTAGAGCGGAAATTAACGACCTACTGGGCGGCGACATTGTAAAGGGCAACGTACCCGCAGCCCGATCATAACAATACTATTAGAAGAGTATTTGTTTTTTAGTTGAATAAAAGTTCAGCTTCGCATTATGTTTAACCCAAGTGGTTATCCGGACTTCCCATTATGTTTATCCTGAGACTCATCAATGACTCGCTTTGAATTAAACCATTGCGCGAATTCATTCGTGGCAGATCAAACATCCCTTGAGCCTTTGTAGACTGGCGACGACAGGCTTATAACTATCACAAAGGGGTATTATGATGGATAAAAGATTCTCACTGGTGATTGTGATTCCTATGATGTGTGTATTGCTATGCGCCTGCGCTGCTCCATCTGTTATTGAGCTTGATATCAATCAAGGTATTTTTGATCTATCTTCGTGTTTGCCCGGATATGTGTCAAACGGTGGGTGCAATTATTTTACCTACCGATTGAATGACATTCGTTTATCGCTTAGTGTGTATGACAATACTGCTGCTATTGCAGAAATCTATCCGGGGGCCTTAGCATCTTTTGAAGCGCGAACTGAAAATGGAATGGATTACTATTTTAGAAGCTATGCGGTCTGCTGGGATGGTATAGACGAAGAAACGGGCGAACCAACAGGCGGTGAAATTACAACAACTGAAATAATATTTTATATCGATGAATACATCGTTGTCCTTTCTGGCAGCACAGACAATGATGATGTATCAGCTGTCACACTTACACTCGCCATGGATTTATTGAGCGAAGCCCCGATAGAAGACCTTGAGCAAGTTGGTGGTGGCCTATCCACGAGGTATTATAACGGCATTCTGGAATGTAATATTTCATTAATCGCAGAAGACGATCCTGAGTATCAGCGCATATTCGATACGGAAGGAACCGTTATCCAAGAAGAAGGTAACATACGTTATCTAGCAAGTATTCGCGAGCGTTCACCTGATGATCCAAATCGAAACCTTATTGTGTGCGACACAGATAAGGGTGCATTGCTGGTTTCTTGCGGTGTTCCATATTCCAAACGCAACAATGTTTCTTCTAAAGAGTTGGACTTTATAAATTTTTCGCTTGCAAAAAACATTGCCGAAAGTTTAGGGGTTGTTATTAACAGCCTCGGGTAAATAGAGCTTATAATCGAGATGATTTTTCATGAGTTTTTGGTAGCTACAGATTATAAGAATTCCTAGCATATTCTCTAAATTGATGAGCTTCCCATTATGTTTAAAACTGAGGGTCGATCCTTGCCCCAACCGTATATCTTTTCGGGAGGTACATATGGAAAGTGTAAAACTGTTCGAATCTGAGCTTCGTATCATGGCATATATATGGGAACACGATGACCCGCCCGCCAAGGATATCGCCGCGCATTGCCTCAAAACCTACGCGTGGACGAAAAACACCACCTATTCCATTTTGAACAAGCTCGTTGCGAAAGCCTATATCGAGCGAAGGGAGCCGAACTTCCT